>NZ_LR699114.1:1538796-1846555 GCF_902459475.1 Aquicella lusitana
TGCTAAATGACATTCCACTGAGTAGCAATAAATGACATTCATCAAATCCTTGTTGAGGCCTGATAAGGTATGCCATTTTTCTTCAGGAAGGTTAATAGCTCCAGGGATGTGACCTTTCTTAAAATCTTCCTCATTTCTGACATCGATAATGTTAACGTCGTCTTTATTCTTTTTCATTTCATCAAATAAGTCTCCTGGCCCAATAGTAAAGGCCATTCTATTAATAAAGTAGTCGGCTGCCTTTTGGGGCTTATTAGCTTCGGTCCATTGATTTAATTTATCTTTCATAGAGAGTCCTCCATTCTTCTTTATTGATTATACGTCATTATTCATCCTCAATGACTTTTGGGACAAGATAAAGCCCGGATTCCACCTGAGGTGCGATAGCTTGAAATTTATCGCGCAAATTAGGCTCTGTCACTTTATCTTCGCGCAAACGTTGAGGAATATCTAATGGGTGGGCAAGTGGTTCAATGTTGGTGGTGTCAACTTGATTCATGTCTTCAATGAAATCTAAAATGCGTGAAAGCTGTACTGAATATTCCGCAATATCTGTATCTGCAAGATATAACCGTGACAAATGGGCGATTTTTTGAATTTCTTCAATCGAAAGAGACATCCTGGTTCCTCTTTAATTAATCATTTTTCTAACTATAAAAATAAAACGATTCAATTCCAATTATTGAGCCCATATTTTTATCCATAAAATTGGAAACATCATAAATGGAATGGTATTCTCATAAATCTTATCAATTTCATAGATTATTATCCGCTTTTCACAAGTCAATATAGTGAGCCATGTTACTTCTGTGACAGCGAGTGCATACTTATTTAATTCATTTATGATGCAATATTGTCTATTCTGCATAAACAACAATCTTTTTATCACAATACAATTGAATATGAAGAGGCGATTCAACACCTGATCTTGACCGCTTTTCCAATTCTTTTCTGGTTCTCTGTGACACTAGGCTTAACCGCACACAATGCCACAAGCAGATATCTAAAATGATTTAAAATAATGGTCGAAGAGGGTACTTAAATCACCCATTTTTTTCCCCTTTCTCACCACTCCTTTTTTATTATAGTATTTTAGAATAGAGATCACGCATGATAAGAGAAAAAATAATTATATTTATTCAATCACTAACAAAAAATATGCAAACAAAATTTGACTAGCGTCAGCGTTTTCAAGCTAACTTTGACTTGAACTCTCATTAACTATCCCTATATTCACTGTTACATAGAAGTAATCTGTCATTTATTGATAATTTACAAGGAAAATTTACTATGACTACATTTAACATTCGTCCGTTAAACGATCGACTGGTTGTCGAACCTCAAGAGCAAGAAACAAAAACCAAAGGCGGTATTGTTTTACCTGATACAGCGGATAAAGATAAACCCATGCGCGGAAAAATCATTGCCGTAGGAACCGGAAAATATGTGGATGGCAAAATACAATCTTTACAAGTTAAAACAGGTGATGAAGTCGTCTTTGCGAAATATTCTGGAACAACTATCAAGTTGAACGACAAAGAATACCTCGTCATGCGAGAGGAAGATATATTAGGTGTTATTGAATAACAGCGTTTGATTAATAAATAAAAAGAGGATAAAGACTATGGCAGCTAAAGAATTACGATTCAGTGAAGAAGCACGACAGTTAATGCTCTCTGGCGTTAACGATTTGGCGAATGCTGTGCAAATTACTATTGGACCACGCGGTCGCAATGTGGTGATCGATAAATCATTTGGTGCGCCACTTGTTACTAAAGATGGTGTGACTGTTGCCAAAGAAATTGAATTTAAAGATAAGTTCAAAAATATGGGCGCACAAATGCTTAGAGAAGTTGCATCTCGTACTTCTGATGAAGCAGGTGATGGCACAACTACTGCTACTGTTTTAGGTCGTCAAATTTTTGCCGAAGGATTAAAGTTAGTGGTTGCTGGCTATGATCCTATGGATTTAAAACGTGGTATTGATAAGGCTGTATCTCAAGCTGTCGAAGAATTGAAGAAACTCTCTGTTCCCTGTAAAGACGATAAATCCATTGCACAAGTAGGGACAATATCTGCCAATGCGGATGAAGCCATTGGTCGAATTATTGCAGATGCAATGGCCAAAGTGGGTAAAGAAGGTGTCATTACCGTTGAAGAAGGTTCTGGGTTAGAAAATGAATTGGATGTTGTTGAGGGGATGCAGTTTGATCGTGGATACGTATCGCCTTATTTCATTACGGATCAACAAACCATGTCTGCTGATTTAGAGAATCCTTACATTTTTATAACCGACAAAAAAATTACTACTATCCGGGATTTGGTGTCACTACTTGAAGCAGTTGCAAAGTCTGGTCGTCCTTTATTGATGATTGCAGAAGATATAGAAGGCGAAGCTTTAGCTACCTTAGTAGTCAATCAAATGCGCGGTATTGTAAAAGTATGCGCTGTCAAAGCACCCGGATTTGGTGATCGTCGTAAAGAAATGTTGCAAGATATTGCTGTTATCACCAGAGGACAAGTGATTGCCGAAGAAGTAGGGCGCACACTGGAATCAGTGAAATTAGATGATTTAGGTACAGCAAAACGCGTACACATCACCAAAGACAACACTACCATTATTGATGGTGGCGGTGGGAAAAAGGATATCGAAGACCGCATCCAACAATTAAAAGCACGCGTTAAAGAAACAACATCTGACTATGATCGTGAAAAACTGCAAGAGCGTATTGCTAAATTAGCAGGCGGAGTAGCCGTCATCAAGGTAGGCGCAACATCAGAAGTCGAAATGAAAGAGAAAAAAGCTCGTGTAGAAGATGCTCTTCATGCGACTCGTGCCGCCGTCGAAGAAGGTGTTGTGCCTGGTGGTGGTGTTGCATTGGTTCGCGTAATGCAATCAATAAAAAATCTTAAAGGCAACAATGACGGCCAATCAATCGGCGTACAACTCATTTGCCGTGCACTAGAAGCACCTATTAGACAGATTGTTGTTAACGCTGGTTATGAGCCATCTGTTGTTTTAAATAAGGTCACAGAGAATAAAAGTAATCATGGATTTAATGCGGCAACCGGCGAATATGGCGATATGTTAGAAATGGGCATTTTGGATCCCACCAAGGTCACTCGCACTGCCTTGCAGCAAGCAGCTTCTGTTGCTGGCATGATGATTACAACGGAGTGCATGATCACTGAATTACCCAAAAATAAATCCCCCATGGGAAGAGAAAGAATGGGCGGCATGGGTGATATGATGTGATTAATTTATTGACCGGTGAGAACCCTGTCTGATTATTGGCGGGGTTCAAATTTCAAATGATCAAATAAATACCAAAAATTACAAGTAAGTCAAAATTATGACGCTTTCTTTTAACACCAATAATGCTGTTATAATAAATCGTTTCCTTTCAATTGTTAATTAAGCCTAGGGTAGAATTTATTTTCATGGAGGAATTAAATATGAATCAAATTGTTAAACGCCCTCTCTTTTCAAATTTATCGGAACTTCATCAAGCCCTTGATCGCATGTTTGAACCATCTTCCTTCTTAGATCGTGAAAACTGGCTTTCGAATGTCGTTGGATCAAATTGGACGCCAACCATTGATATTAAAGACGAAGCAAATCAATATGTCATTCGAGCAGATGTGCCGGGTGTAGATCCCAAAAATATAGAAGTAAGTATCGATAAAGGCATGCTCACAATTAGGGGACATAGAGAAACAGAAACTAAGGAAGAGCGTGAAAATTATGTTCACGTCGAAAGATCACAAGGATCCTTTTATCGTACCATCAGTCTGTCTAATGCAGCTGATTCGTCAAAGATTAGTGCCAAGAGTAAACACGGTGTATTAGAAATTACTATTCCAAAAGCAAAGGAAAGTTTGTCACAAAAAATTCAAATAAAAGAAGAATAAAATTTCATACAAAGCCGGTAAGGATTATTTGCCGGCTTTATTGAAAGGGAAATGAGTGCAATGTCGTGCTTAATGAAAAAAATAATCATGATGACTCCTATTAAACACTGTTTATTTAGGAATATGGCATATTACTTACTAATCCGCATAAAAAGGAGAATTGACTATGCTAAAGAGAGCATTATTTATTTTAACCTCAGTTATGGATAAGCGAATTTTAACTTTTTGAAAAGATTGAAAATAAGAAAGGCGCTTGGTAAATTTTGCCATTTTTAACCGCCCAAGGTTTTGAATGGAGTCAAAATGCTACTAGCGCCGATCGTTGAAATTTTCTGTGATATTGATGAGTTTTACAAGAACCATGTAAAAGAATCTGCAAATAAAATTTTGCCCTTACCTAAAGGCAAACGTCAGAGGAAAACAGAATTAAGTGAAAGCGAGATGATGACGATCATGATTTTATTTCACTTAAGCCACTATCGCACATTCAAGGATTTTTATCTGGATTGTGTGTTAGGCCAACTTTTTCGAGAATTTCCTAAAGCGGTAAGCTATCCACGTTTTGTTGCACTCATGCCAAGGTTGCTTGCACCACTAACGGCGTATGTACTATCAAGAACAGGAAAACACACCGGATTGTATTATTTGGATTCTACAAAAATGGTTGTATGCCACAATCGTCGAATTTACAGAAATAAAGTTTTTAAAGGCATTGCTGAACGCGGACACTGTTCTGTAGGCTTTTTTTATGGATTCAAATTACATTTAGCGATCAATCACCAGGGAGAAATTATGAGTTTTTGCATTACAAAAGGAAATGTTGATGATAGAGAAGTTGTTGAAAAATTAATGCAAGGATTAACTGGTTTTGGTGCGGGCGATAAAGGATACATCAGCAAAAAATTAGCGGAGTCGCTTGCAAAACGAGGCATAAAATTGATTACGAAAGTTAGAAAAAACATGAAGAAAAAAATGCTAAGCGCGTTCGAAAAATTTTTTCTTTATCAGCGAAGCATTGTAGAAACCGTCATTGATCAACTTAAATCTATCTGCCATATTGAGCATACTCGACATCGCAGTCCGGTAAATTTTCTGGTTAATCTTGTTAGTGGTTTAGCAGGTTACTGTTTAAAAGCAAAAAAACCGTCTATCAGCAGAAGTAAATTTTGGATGTCCTCAATTGCTTAACCATAACTGAGGTTATTTAACAAAACTATTGAAGATTTATTTTGAAAATCGTATAAATAAAAAATGCTTCATTCTTATCTTAAAGATACTTACCTCCCGTCGAAATTTCTTATCCCGTTTTTCATCCAGTAAACCCCATTTAACTTTATTGCAGGAAAATGCCTCGCCATTGCTGTAAAGGTTAGGTAATTAGTTGATAAAAGCAAGGATCGCATAACCCATTTATTCCACAAGGAGAAAAAAATGTTTTCCCATCTACGCATGTATGGCTTTTCATTAATCGAATTAATGATTGTTGTTTCTATCATCGGCATTCTTGCCATGATCGCTGCTCCTTCTTATCAGCATTACACACAACGCGCGCGCTTTGCTGAAGTGATTTCTATTGCTGATAGCTTCAAGACAGCTGTGTCACTTGCGCTACAGCAAGGCGCTTCGTCCGCCGAATTAACCCACGGCAAATATGGCATCCCGGCTGAACCAAAAAGCACGCAAAATCTGGCCAGTCTACACGTTGAAAGCGGTGTCATCACTGCAATATCAACCGAACGCGCGGGCAATGCCACTTATGTTTTAAAACCTAGCGCAGAAGGAAGTGTCTGGACAATCAGCGGATCTTGCCTTAAAAGTGGATTTTGCAATGCGTGACGCTCTTTTATCCGAAACAGATCAGCAAACACTACATGGATTGGCAGGTTATCTTTATCGTGACGGACTCATTGATTATCCGACTGCCAAAGCCGCGCTTCATGCAGTAACGATGCAAGGAATGACACTCACGCAATATCTTGTCCAGTTTAATCAGCTATCCAGTCAACTGATTTTAGAATATTGTGCGAAATTGTCTGGTTTGCCCGTTTGTGATTTGAAGCCTGAGGATTATACTTTTCACGGCGACATCATCAAACCGGAATTGGTACAACGTTATCGTGTTATTCCAATCAATCGCGATAAAAAACAACTCTACCTGGGTATTACCGATCCTACTGATCACGCCGCCATAACTGCGATTGGTTTTCATACAGGACTTAGTATTCACCCATTACTGGTACGGGAAGATGAATTGGACAAGATCATCCATCTTTATTTCCGACAGATGAATTTGAATTCGCAGCTTGAATGCGCCTTGTCCAGAATAACTCCGGTAGAAAATCCACCTTCCGCAGTAGAAAAGAACGAAGAAGATGATGAGCCTGTTATTCAGTTTGCCGATCATCTTATAGACGAGGCTATTGAACATCGTATCTCGGACATTCACATCGAGCCCTATGAAGAACATTGCAGAATCCGATTTCGCCGCGATGGGTTATTACATGAAGCCGCAGTGGTACCCCTGCATTTAGCCACCCGACTTGCAACACGATTTAAAATCATGGGCAACATGAACATTGCTGAACGGCGCCTGCCGCAGGATGGCCGTATTCAGTTGCGCGAGCCCGATAAAAGAGATATTCGGATCAATACCTGCCCTACGCTACACGGTGAAAAAATGGTATTGCGTATTCTGGATGCAGGACATGTTCAGCTTGATATCCATTTACTGGGTTTGACAGCAACACAGGAAGCCCTACTCCTCGCGAATCTTGCACAACCACAGGGATTAATACTGGTCACTGGCCCAACCGGCAGCGGAAAAACCATGACACTTTATTCTGCGCTGCACTATCTCAACCAGATAGAAAAAAATATCGTCACAGTTGAAGATCCGGTTGAAATTGAACTACCGGGTATTAATCAGGTGAATGTGAACCCCAAAATCGGATTGGATTTCGCTTCGGTGCTCCGCACCTGTCTGCGTCAAGATCCAGACATTATTATGATTGGAGAAATTCGTGACACGGAAACAGCAAATATCGCTGTTCAAGCAGCGCTTACCGGACATCTGGTTTTATCAACGCTGCATACCCGAAGCGCGGTTGAGACCATGACCCGATTACAATCTATGGGCATTGACGCCTATCACCTGGCGAACTCCATTTCATTAATCGTCGCACAGCGCCTTGTTCGAAAACTCTGCGATCATTGCAAACAACCGGAAATACTTCCTCCTCGGTTTGATGACACCCATGCCCATACGACTCCCTTCACTGCTTTCCGTCCCATTGGCTGCCAGTACTGCAACCAAGGATATCAAGGCCGTATTGGTATCTTCGAGCTGCTTCCTGTGACTGAAAAAATCGTGCAATGCCTGTTATCAGGTAAAAGCCTTTCGCAGATTTTAATACAAGTTCAACAAACAGAAGGCATGCGTTTATGGGAAGCCGGATTGCAAAAAATACGGCAAGGCATAACCAGTCTGGCTGAAATCACGCGCGTAGCTGGCGAAATTCGCGCACAGGATATCGATCAACAGTAAGTAAATCTTGCCTGCGGGGAAATGCATGACAAAACAGACAGCGCACAAGAAAAAAAGAGAATGCGTATGACAGACCAAAACAATGGAGACCGGTCCATGAAGCAAACCATCAAACACCATTGGCTGCAGCTTAAACAGAAGCGACCCATCACGCCATCCGATCTTTCCGTTTTTTTACGCCAGTTTGCGACGCTCATCACAGCAGGAATTCCTATCATCAAGAGCTGCGAGATTCTAGAAAGAAGCCAGGAAAAAATGGCCATGCGTCTGCTTATTTTTACCATCAAACGTGAAATCCTAATAGGCAAAACGCTTTCCCATGGACTCGCTCAACATACGCAGCATTTCGATGGCTTGACCTGTCAGTTCATCCGTATCGGTGAACAGACGGGCAGGCTGGATACCATGCTCACAGCCGCTGCCCGTTATCATGAAAACCGGCTGGCTTTCAACAAGCAGATTAAGCAAGCCCTGTTTTATCCTTGCATTATTATGGTGGTAGCCTTGATAGTGACATTAAGTATGTTTATCTTTGTCATTCCTCGGTTCGCAGAATTATTTCAGGGCGCAGGGAATAAACTGCCACTATTAACGCGCGTGATTTTTTTTCTTGCAGCCTATATCAATCATTACTTTGCAGGTCCCATACTGCTCATACTGCTTTTCCTTTTGCCTATTTTAAGCAAAAGCACTCTTATAAAAAATAAATTCAACTTCCAGCAGTGGCTGGTCAGGCTTCCCTTCGTTAAACAGTGTGGGCGTAAAATTATGCTGACGCGCTTTGCAAATCATTTATCCATCTCGTTAATGGCTGGAATCCCGCTGATCGATGCATTGAAATTAACCGCAAACGCATGCAGCGATCCTGTTTTCCTGACGGTTATCAATACGCTGCGCAACAAAGTAAGCGCCGGTCATGCACTCCATCAAGCCATGCAAACCTATCCCTTCCCGCAACTCATGATACAAATGGTCAAAATAGGTGAAGAATCCGGACAGCTTGAACCGATGCTGGATAAAATAGCGGAATTTCTGGATACAGAGATCGAACAGCTAATGGGATACTTTAATCAACTGCTTGAACCCTTGATTATGGTAGTGCTTGGTGTTTTAATCGGTGGATTGGTAATAGGGATGTACTTGCCCCTGTTTAAACTTGGTTATCTCAATTAGGGTCTGTCATCATGGACATTGTGCTTTTTTTTGCTGCTAATCCTGATATTTTCCTGATTGTAACCGCGATCCTTTCTCTCTTTATTGGCAGTTTTCTTAACGTTGTCATTTATCGCCTGCCCCGCATGATGGAACAGAGCTGGAGCGAGGAATGCAGGGTTTATCTGGGTTTAAAACCTCATGCTGAAACAGAAAAACTTAATTTATATCTGCCCTTTTCGCATTGTCCACAATGTAAAAAAGTCATCCGTCCCTGGCACAATATCCCTATTCTGAGTTACCTCTGGCTGCGCGGACAATGCGCTTATTGCACAGCACCTATTTCCATACGTTATCCGCTTGTGGAAGCGCTCACCTGCATTGTTTCTGCCTATGTTGCCTGGAAGTTTGGCTTTAGCTGGCAAACAGCAGCTGCGTTGCTCTTTACCTGGATCATCATTTGTCTGACTTTTATAGATCTGGATTATCATCTACTGCCAGACCAGTTGACCCTTTTGCTGCTTTGGCTAGGGCTGTTTTTCAGCATATTCAATTTATTTTGTACCAGCCATGACGCTATTATCGGCGCTATCGTAGGTTATATCATTTTTGCCGCTACCCAACTGCTGTTTGAATGGACCACGGGTAAAACCGGCATGGGCCAGGGCGATTTTAAATTTCTGGCTGCCTTAGGCGCCTATCTGGGATGGCAAATGCTGCCGCTCATCATTTTACTTGCCTCTATCACAGGTATCCTTTTCGCTGTTGCGCATATGATTGTAAAACGACACATCAAAAGTGTACCGCTGCCTTTCGGTCCTTATCTCGCGTTTGCGGGTTGGATTGCGATGCTTTGGGGCAATGAGATCATGCTCTATTATTTTGAAATGGTATATTAATGCTAGTGATTGGCTTAACAGGCGGAATCGGCTCGGGCAAATCGACAGTGGCTCGATTATTTTCCGAGCGTGGCATCGCTATTATTGATGCCGATGTCATCGCTCGCGACATCACAGCGCCTGCACAGCCCGCTTTCACTGCCATTACCAAACATTATGGCAATGAGATTCTGTGCAAAAATGGAACGCTTGATCGGGCAAAACTACGCCATATCATTTTTAACGACCGGCATGAGCGCCGCTGGCTGGAAAACCTATTACATCCTCTTATACGCGGCGAAATAGAAAAACAAACCAAACAAGTGACGTCCCCTTATTGCATCGTCGTAATTCCCTTACTCATTGAAGCCGGACCTTATCCTTTCATTAATCGTATCCTGGTAGTAGATACCCCAGAGCATTTGCAGATTGAGCGTACTGCCTTGCGCGATAAAGTAGAAAAACACCAGGTAGAAGCCATCTTAAAAACACAAACCAACCGGCAGCAGAGGCTCAAATACGCCCACGATATCATTATCAACGATGGGAAGCGGGAAGATCTGGCGTTACAGGTGGACCAGCTTCATCATCGCTATCTGAAAATGGCCCAGGCGTAAATATCATTCCGTTGAAAAAATACAAGCCAAACGTCCAAATTCCAAACAATTCATGTTATGATTTCCAACGACGTCTCGATTAGTTTGGCACCATGAAAGAATCAATTGTATATGAACAGCCATTAAATGAAATCATTCGCGTATGTTTGCGGCTTGAGCAGCTATTTCAACAGATTGATCATCAGTTGACAGATACGACCGAGCTCAGCGCGCGGAACGTGGTTGCTTTTATTATCAATGTGTTACATCTACTGGATCGTCCTGATCTGAAAGCCAAGCTGGCCAAGGAACTTACACATCACCTGACAAACCTCATGCGTTACGGCAATTTGCCTGATATTGATAGCAAGAAGTTTAATGATATTACCCGTCAACTGGATGAGCATGCTCGTAGTTTGATTGACAGCAGCGGCAAAATTGGTCAGCGTCTGCGAGACATTGAATTATTCAATACCCTGCGCCTACATTTGGCGAGTCCCGGCGGCGGATGCAGTTTCGATATTCCCCTGTATCACTACTGGCTACAGCAGCCAACAAAAATTCGTCAGGGAATGATTAATGACTGGCTGGGCGATTTTAGCCAGATTAAAACGATCATCACCCTGATACTTGACTTGGTTCGCAAAAACGCCAAAGTTGATCAAAAAACTGCTGTGCATGGTTTCCATCAAGAATTATTGGATCCGCAATGGAATTTGCGCATGGTTCGCATCGGCATCACGCACGACATTCCGGCTTATCCTGAAATCAGCATTGGCCGCCATTTTTTAAGTGTACGTTTCTTTATCCCCGAGATTGAAATTCGCCCCACCCAATATACTGAAAACTTGCCCTTTTGGGTCGCTTATTGTAATTCCTGAGATTGCTCATGACGTCAAACCAGAAAAAAAATATTCATTGTCCTACTTGCGGTAAGCAAAACACTTGGGAAAGCGACAACTCTTTTAGGCCCTTTTGTTCCGAACGCTGCAAACTGATTGACCTTGGTGAGTGGGCAGGCGAGCAATACCGTATGCCAGGTGGACCGGCTCAGCCTGATAACAACAATGACGACGACAGTTAAGGTTGTGAAACTGTCGACAACAGTAAGCCTTCGCTGGCCATGACATTGTTAAATAAAGTACTCTCAACATTGCAAGCCTATATCATGCTACAATTAGCACTTTAAGTTAAAATCCTTGCAAATATTTGAAACGAAAAACGATTGATCATTCACAGATATTAATTTTTGTGCTTTTGCTTTCACTACGTCAAAACAAATCTCGATAATTTCCCTGTCATTAACGCTATCGCTATAAGTAATAAATTCCCTTGCAACCGTAAGATGCATGAATAAATCGAAACTTTTATAAATCAACCGCCCTTCATTGAAGCCGTACAATCTTACAAATTCACTCAATATCAATGACTTCAAATTTTCAAAATAACATCGACCGCGCTTAAATGGTTTTTGCTCAATTTGCTCATCCGGCTCATATTCTGATTCGGCCAGAGCTGGAATATCGCTAAAGAGAACCGTTGTTGCAACGCTTTCATTTTCCTCCTTGAGCCGGGAAAATTCAGCCATCATTTTTCTTTCTGCTTCTTTATTTTTTACTTCCAGTTTCAGGACGGAGCATACCTTCCCTGTTTTTTTAAGCTTTGCATAAAAGCCCCGCTCATACAGCTTATAGACAAATTTATCCTCCATCACGAGGCGCGACCCATAGATAACGTGTGTATCAAATCCGCTTGTAAAATACACAAGTTTGGAGGAATTGAGCTTTGAAGCATCTTGTGGCAATACGGAACTAACAAGAGGAGAATGACTTTCTAATAAAGCTTTCAACGCCATGATAATGGTATTCATTGGCAAAGTATCGAGAGAGCTGCCTACATGCTTTACAAATTTTTCTAGTAATTCAATGATGATTTCGATAGCTTCTTCAGAAGATCCACCTGACGTATAGGAATGAATGCCTTCTTTTTCAAATAAAGAAGAAAGCTTTGGATGATTAAATATATTTGACACTTTACGCTTACAGATATATTTTTCCGCATCAATATTTTTGTATGCACATATCACTCGGATCATTTCCTTGTTCCACATATAAGTAGCCGCGCCCAGCGGATCCACCCCTTGTTGCTGTTGCGTTTCAGAATCATTCTCCATGACGGTCAAATTGTTCGCACCTGGCTCGTCAACATTGGCACCATGCTCCAAAAGCGTCTTTGCAATCTCAACATCATTCACCTTAATCGCTCCCTGGAGTGGGGAATCACCCATTAACGTTTTGGCATTGATATCAAAGCCTAATGCAATAAGCCTACGAACCAGGGCATGTCGTCGCGTCATGATCGCATGATGCAAGGCCGTTGCTCCCGAGCTCACATTTTTAGCATGAAGGTTAACACTTTTGCTTAACAGAAAATCCAGCATCTCAATACTGCCATTTTCAGCTGCAAAGTGGATAACGGATGATCCTAGCTTAGCGGATACAGCATTAACGTCTGCACCATGGTCAACAAGCATTTTGGCCAGATCCAGGTGACCGTTATATACAGCCCACATGAGTGGCGTCAGCCCCATGTCATCAACAGCATGGACCCAGGTCTTATTATCATTAAGAAAAAATAAAACCTTGCCTATTTCACCTTTAGAAACAGCGTCAAAGAATTCTTTCATAACACTCATTTGGAAATCAGCAAAATGTGTCTTATTATACTTTGCGTATATTAAGAAAAATTTAATAAAGATTAAGAATGTATTAAGGTAATTAAAAAAACGTGCTCAGAGAGTAACTCAAAGGCGTGTACAAAGTTTATCCTGGGTGAAAAAGAGCAACATCGTTAAAATAAACGCTCTCGGTTTTGCGGACTTTAATTACGGAGTCAAAACTGCCTTCGCTGATAGTATAGCTTGCGCTTTTACCTGTTTAAGCCAAGCTTCAAGCACAGTTATATTGCCGAGACTGTCTAGCAACGATATTCCCTCAGGGCCGACAAAATTCCCGCTCAATATTGACTTGCTGGCAATATCAATCTGATAGGTATAAAGTGATTTTTCTGCTATTACATTAATCTCTCTTGGCTTGTCTTCGTCTTTCCTGGACACCATTATTTTATTATGGCTTTCAGGCAACCAGGGATTAGTCATTACTTTTAAGTGGCCTTCTGTGCCATAGATATCGAATTGCCAATACATTTCCATATCATCGGCTGTTGAAACAATAGCTATGGTATTATTCTCAAACTTCAGCATTACACTTGCCTGATTATCTAATTGAGTAGCAGCATTAATCCTGCCCATTGCATTTATTTCAATGGGTTCCGCATCAGCAAGCAGCCGGATTAAAGAGATGGGATAACAGCCTAAATTTCGAATACTTCCGCCTGCAGTCGAATTAGCTATCGATGCAATATTGGCTGTATAAACAGCATGATACAATTTTATATCGCCAATAATGTTATTTTTCACCAGCTCTTTTAGCTTTTTTGTAACAGGATGGCAGCGATACATCAGGGCTTCCATGCAAAACACCCTGGATTTGTTTACGATGGAAATCACTTCCTGTGCTTCGGTGGCAGTCAGAACAAAAGGTTTTTCACATAAAATATGCTTGCCCGCCAGCGCGCAACGCACTATCCACTCCTTATGCAGATGATTGGGCAACCCAATATAGACAGCGTCAACATCAGCATCATTTAGTAATGACTGATAAGTATCATAAAATTTAGGGATCGAAAATTTGTCTGAAAATTGTTTCGCCGTTTGAAATGAACGACTACCTACTGCTGTGAGTTGGCTGGCAGGTGACGTTTGGATCGCTTTGGCCATCACTTCAGAGATATAACTTGTGCCCAGAATTCCCCATCTTACGCAGTCTGCTGACATATTTTGTCCTTTATCTGACTTTGGCCATTTTTATAAAACGTCTCTCTGTACACGACAAAACTTCTACAACGCTCTCAGGATGATAAATTCGTAGCCACCCCTCAAAAATGGCCGAAGTCTGGTTTATATATTTTCAAAAAATATTTTTTGTTTTTGCTATATCGCCGATTATATTAACAGCCTAAATGAGGCTGAGCGGTTCACCCCTTCGGAAGCGGCTGGTTCATTCCCAGTCATAAAAAGCGGAGCAACTCCGGGTCTGCTCTGATAAAAACGCTGTATTTCCCGCCCCGTCACACGAGTCGAGATAAATTTGTTTATATCCAGCGCCTGGTAGACATTGATGACAGAATCAAAATCCTGCAAATTATGCCCGCACATCATAGCCATTAACTTCACATTATCTCGATAACGGTAATCGATGACACCTTTGCCCTGAATCGTCTGTATCGGATCCGCTTTAAGGTCGCCATCATAAGGATAGAGATTTAATGTGACACCGTCGGGAATCAATTGCGGATTGGCTGAAAATGTTTTACCGATCGCTTCAAGAATACTATTCTCGTTATCGTAAAATTCAATCGTAATATCAGCACGCTCGGAGCCAATATCGAGTTCACTTAGTACGTTAATCACGACGTCATGGACGATAGCATATAATAGCGAAACTTTTGATTCGTCGAAAATAGCACAAGCGTGATTTTTGTATCGAAAACCCTGTCCATCCGGTGTCCAGTACTCATCCAATATTTTGCTATAACTGATTCCGCGCGCGAGGTTGGCATAGATATCGCTCATGCTGAATGGACTCACGCGGCAGATAATATTTTTCAGCTGACTGCGTATACTACCTTCAATATCATGGAGATTAACGTAACAGGACCCCGTTCCATTTTGCTCCATGCCGGCGCGATCATGATAAAAAGACTGCCTGTTAGTGCCAAGCATGAGCGCAGCCCTGGAAACACCCTGTATCAGCATTTTATTGCACCAATGCGAAATCAGAGCCTCATTTGCCATTAAAAAAATCTTGAACATAATTTCTTCGTTTAGGCGGCAAATATACCCAATGAATTCATGCAGAATAATGCCAATTATTTGCTTGACGGAGACAAGATTTTTTTTAATATGCCCTATCTTGTCCAACGCTGTCGTTATCCTTTTCTGAAAGGCCGGATGAGTAATCCAAGCCTGCATCTTGCTATACTTACAATCTTTCACATCATACTTATCCAACTCTTGCAATATGTTGTGAGTAACTTGATTGACATAATTCGCCTCACTCTCACTGAGATGATTTTTCCTGCCAAGTGCAATTAGAAAATCCCAGTGGCGATTTAAGACTTCAATAATGAGCTTAAAATATTTACCATTATAAAGGCAGCCGTCAAAATCCGGCACAATGATAGAGACGCGCTCTCGCATCTTAAATATCCTTTCATTATAGGCAGTAACTATGATTTTTTATGCACAGTATCCAATATGGATTCAGCAATATTGCTAGCCGCCTCTGCACGCAGGCTTTTGTGCATTTCGGTAAAAATTTGCACCAGTTTTTCGACTTTTTCCGGGTGATCCAGATAGTCGAGCGCATGCTTGCAAATGGTTTCCGGGTTGACGTCATGCTGGATCAGTTCGGGTACAAGCGACCGATTAGCTAGCAGGTTGGGCAATCCTATATAGGGCACTTTCACCAGTAATTTTGCCAACTGATAAGTCATGGGCGACATGCGATAGGCGATAATCATTGGCTTTTTATACAACATCGTTTCAAGCGTTGCCGTGCCTGAAGTAACGAGGACAACATCCGCCGCTGCCATCACGTCATGCGATCGCCGGGTAAAAAAGTGCAGTGGCAAATCGGGTGCGTACTGCTTGTAATAAGCATGGAATTCTTGATAACGCTGTTCGCTTACATGGGAAGTCAGGAATCGCAAGTCTGGTTTTTTCTGGTGCATTTGCTTTGCAGCCAGCAAAAAAGGTTCCGCCATGAAGCGGATTTCCTGTCGCCGGCTGCCCGGCAGTAATGCAACATACGTAGCATTTTCATCGATGCAAAGTGCGCGTCGAGCAGCTATTTTATCAGGCTGCAAAGGTATCTGATCTGCCAGCGGATGCCCTACATAACGCACCGGCACATGATGCTTCTCATAGAATTTTGCTTCAAACGGCAGGAGGGTAAGCATCAAATCAACTGCTTTTGCGATTTTATGGATACGGTTTTGGCGCCAGGCCCATACGCTGGGACTCACATAGTGCACCACTGGAATACCTGCCTGACGCAGTTTCAATTCCAGTCCAAGATTAAAATCGGGTGAGTCAATACCTATAAAAACATCAGGGCGGTTTTTCAGAAAATAACGATAGAGATCGCGGCGAAGTCTGATGAGATCAGGTAAGCGCAGCAGCGGCTCAATAAAGCCCATGACGGCCAATCGCTCAATATCAAAAAGGCTTTCGCAACCTGCAGCGCTCATTGCAGGACCACCCATGCCATATACCTCGAGTGTTGGGCACCGCTCACGCAGTGCCTGGATAAGCTTGGCCCCTAACAGATCGCCTGATGCTTCGCCCGCTACGATTCCAATTTTCATTATGGCACTACAGGTCCTTTCTATTAGCTAAATGCGCTCAAAAAACCAAACGCCAGTGAAAGCTGGCATGACAAGGATAAGCCATTTTGCTGCATCAGCGCACGATGCCGGCCTGAGAGGTTTGGATGAAATCGATTAATCGTTGAACCTCGGGGCATTCCATTTTTTTCAATTCTTCGATTGCCTTGGCAACGGTTAATCCGTTTCTATAAATAACTTTATAGGCACGACGCAATTGCTTCAGGGATGCTTCCGTAAAGCCGTGGCGCTGCAGTCCTACCGTGTTTAAGCCAAATGGCTTGGCATAATAACCAGACACTTTGACATAGGGTGGAACGTCTTTGATAATGACTGAATTAGTCGCCGCAAAACTGTACGCACCCACGCGGCAAAATTGAAAAACACCGGAAAATCCACTCAGAATGGCATGATCTTCCACTTTCACATGACCTGCGAGCGATGCATTGTTCGCAAATATGGTGTGGTTACCGACTTCACAATCATGTGCGATATGCACATAGGCCATAAACAGGTTATGATCACCAATCTTAGTCATGGATTCCTGCGATGTACCGCGATTTAAGGTACAAAACTCGCGAATCACATTGCCATCGCCAATTTCAAGATAGGTTTTCTCACCTCTGAATTTTTTGTCTTGCGTTACTTCACCCACAGACGCAAATTGAAAAATTTTATTATCACGCCCGATACGGGTGGGTCCCTGAATCACTACGTGCGGTCCAATCCAGGTACCTTCGCCTATTTCAACATCAGGCCCAATAACTGAATAAGGTCCCACATGAACGCTGTCAGCAATCTTTGCCGAAGGATCGATTATTGCAGTTTTGTCAATCACAGCTTACCTCGTTATTTACTTTTACGTGCGCTCATAAATTCCGCTGAGCAAGCCAATTCTTCCTCTACGTATGCAAATCCTTCCAACTTCCAGATATCGCGCTTGGAGCGAAGCACATTCACCTGTAAACGCAGTTGATCCCCGGGCTCTACTACGCGACGAAACCGTGCGTTATCAATGCCGGCGAAATAATACAGTGCTCCATTATCCGGCGTGGTATTCGTGGAAATATAAGCCAGCACTGCAGCTGCCTGCGCCAAAGCCTCAAGAATCAGTACACCCGGCATCACTGGGCGGCTAGGGAAATGCCCGGCAAAAAAAGCTTCGTTGATCGTCACATTTTTGAGCGCAACTACGGATTTCCAGGTTTCCACCTCAAGGACTCTGTCAATTAACAAAAACGGATACCGATGCGGCAGGAATTTAAGTATTTCATGTATATCCATCACATGCTTCATGATTCATTTCTCTCTGTAAGCTCTTTTAAAGCGGACTCCAAACTTTTTACGCGCTGCACCAGACTTTCCAGCTGGTGAAAACGAGCACTCTTTTTACGAAACTCCTGGTTTGTCATGAGACCCAGGATGCCTGTGGAATAAATACCTGGCTCCTGAATGGATTTTGTAACCCCCGTTCCACCTGTGAGCATGACGCCATCAGTAATAGTAAGATGGCCTGCGATCATGGCAGCACCTCCTATCATGCAGTGCTTGCCAATAACCGTGCTGCCGGCAATGCCCGTACAACCCGCAATAACCGTATGCGCGCCGATACGAACGTTATGCGCCACCTGAATCAGGTTATCCAATTTGACGCCATTCTCGATGACCGTGTCTTCCACCGCACCTCGGTCAATGGTGGTGTTCGCGCCAATATCGACATCATCCCCAATTTCAACACCACCCACTTGAGGAACTTTATGCCAAACACCTTTCTGATTGGCGAAACCAAAACCATCACTCCCGATCACCACACCACTTGCGATGCGGGTACGCTTGCCAATTTTTACACGGTGATAAAGTGTGACCCGGGCATCCAGCTGTGTCGCTTCGCCAATGACGCTGAAATCTCCGATAATACAGCCAGGACCAATCACAGCATTCGCAGCGATCTTAACCCCTTTGCCGATGATGCAATGCGCACCGATGCTGGCTGATGGATCAACATAGGTGTCTTTACCGATAACAACGGTCGGATGAATTCCCGCAGCAGGTGTCTCGTGGTCATTAAAAAAAGCGGCGATTTGCGAATAAGTATAATAAGGATTGCGGCTAATAACCGCATTGACAGTACAGCCTGCAGCATCTTCCTCTGTCAAAATCACAGCAGAGGCTTGCGTATCAGGGAGATATTTACGATAAAGGGAATTAGTCAGAAATGCGATATGCCCAGGCCGGGAATGATTAAGCGTGCAAATCCCGCTGATCATACAGTGCGGATCACCCTTAATCATCACATCCAGTCCCTTGGTTAGTTCTGATAGTGAATATTGTGTTTTATTTAGTGCTTGCATAATGATGATATGCTCATTATTAATTAAATTATTAATTAGTCGCTGGCGTGAACCGTTATGTACATTCCAATTACTGGCCGCCCTGTCATCCCGGCTCTTGCCTCACATTGCCCATCCCACACTTGCCGAGTTCACCCTCGCACTCGCCGAGCTGTCATCCGTACTTGCCCTTATTGTCATCCCGCTCTTGTTGCGGGGTGACAAAACCCAAGTGCGGGGTAACAAAGTCCAAGTACAGGTGACAAAGTCCAGGCACAAGATGACAAAGTCCAAGTCCAGGGTGACACATCAAAAACTTAATACGCGAGCGACTGATTAAAATTTATAAATCGCCTATTTGTCCCACTCACTATTATTCGTTTGCGCCTAAAACAAATCTCCCCCAAAAATGGGGGAGATTGTCAAAAGTAAAAAACGAATTTTTTAACTCTTGCTGTTAAATTGTTTTGCTACATCCTTGGTAATATCGTTTCCATCAGCTGCAAAAATAACAGCTTGGGAATCCAGCACCAGTGAATAATTTTGGCTCTTAGCAATAGTAGACACAATGCCATTTAAATCATTCAAGATACCCTGCATGATTTTATTTTGTTCTTTTTGTAAATCCTGCTGGTAGGCAACAACCTGTTTGACCAGATCAGATCGGTCAGCAGCGATCTTTTTCTGCATTGAATCCCTTTCTTTCTGGTTCATCGTGGGTGATTCTTTCTTAAATTTATCCAGCTGATCCTGCAAAGCTTTTTGTTCATCGCTAATTTTGGACTGGCGGGTCTTGAACTGGTTTTCCAGTTTTTTGCTCAATTCAGCAACTCGTGGCGATTGTTGCAACACTTGTTGCACATTGACGACAGCAACCTTTAATTGGGCAGAGGAGGCAGACGCGTCTGCTGCCTGAGACACTTCAACGCCCGTGGCCAGCAAAAATGCGCTGATTAAAATGCCAATTTTCTTCACAATCTTCATGATATTCTCCAAATAAAATTAAACGCTAATTTTCCCTAAAACCAACACCCGTGCTATTGTACCGCCAACCACTATCTATCGCATCAGCTTCTTGATGCAAACAGATTGTAATATTTATCAGAAATTTGCGCCCAGAGCAAACTGGAATACTTCTTCCTGATCGCCCCGGTTTCCGCCTTTACCCTTCTGGCGATTAAGAGGTTTAGCGAGGCTGAACTGGATAGGTCCAAACGGTGTAATCCAGTCTGCTTCGAGACCTATTGAATAACGAATGGGGCCTGCATCTGTACTTTTACCCCCAAAACCCCGATTATTCAAGGAGGTATAGACGTTACCGGCATCTACAAAAGCACTAGTACGCAGGTTTTCCGTCAGATAGTTGGGAAAAATGAGGCCAATGCTCGCATCCACCAGCATATTACCGCCATAGGGATTATCATTCGAATCCCGCGGGCCCAATGTATAACCCTGGTAGCCCCGAACGGAATCAATGCCGCCGGCATAATAGTTTTTGAAGAATGGGTAGTTACGGGCACCGTGCAAACTGTTGCCATATCCCAAATCTGCCCGACTGGTCAGGATAAACTCGTCAGTCAGGGGCGCGTACCATTTGCCATGATAATTAATGGTATAAAAGCTGAGTGAATTGCTGTCCAGCGGTGCATAACCATCAAGAAATAGGGTCTGGAGGCCGCCCCGCGTAGGGAAAAGGGCTTTATCCCTGCTATCCCGCGTGTAGCCCAGCTTCATATCCAGCTCTTGGAAATGCCGTCCATGACGGTTAACAAAAGTCGCCACCTGCGAGGACGTCTTAGACAAATCCTGGTTCAGATTAATAAGCGTATTCTGATAGCCCAACCCCGCCTGGATGCGGTTAATGACGCCGATTTCCTGGCCAACGGGTATGCCGTATAGCACGCCAAAACCATATTCATTGGCTGTATAGCCACTGCCTACGCCAGCTCCCCGGGGGTCAACGCGTGACATAGTTAAGTTGAAACTGCGGCTGATGCCGTCCGCCGTATAATACGGATTAGTGTAATCAACGCTATAAAACTGTTCATAGCGGCTGCGGGAAAGGTTAATGCCAAAGGTATTACCTGTTCCGAAGACATTTTTCTGATTAAAGCCCACACCCAGAATGGTGCGATAAAGCTGGGAATAACCAATTTTAAAAGAGGCCTGTGCAGAACTTTCTTCCTTCACCTTGTAGTTGACATCCACTTGGTCGTCCACCCCTTCCACCGGCGTGACCGACATGTCCACTTCCTTGAGATAAGGTAATAAATTCAACCGATGTTTGGATTCTTCCAGTTTGGTAGTGGAAGCAGGCGCCGCTTCCCATTGCTGCATCTCACGTCGCAGAACAACATCGTTGGTACGATTATTATCTGAGAAAGTGATATGACGTACATAGGTGCGCTTGCCTGGGTTTATCACAAATACCAGCGCAACTTCATGGGTGCTTTCGTCAACCTGTGGACGCAGGGAGATGGAAGCAAACATATAGCCATGATCGCCCAACAGCTTGGTAATATCTTTTTCGGTATCCAGCACTTTTTGTCGTGAAAAAGTTTCACCTGGTTTGACATGGACCAGTTTCATCATGTCTTCGCGCGGCACAACCATCTTGCCTTCAATGTCATAACTTTTGACAGTATAAGGCTCGCCTTCTTTCACAACAATATTGATATAAACGGATTTACGATCCGGCGTCACTTCCGCCTGGGCTGATTTCACTTCGAACCGGATATAGCCATGGTCCATATAGAAAGCGCGCAGCTTTTCCAGACTTTCGTCAAGTTTTGCTTCTGAATAACGGTCTGTCTGGGTCACAAACGTAAACAGCCCCACGGTTGTCAGGGTCATTTGATTGATCAGTGTTTTTTCATCAAAGGCATGATTGCCGATAATGGAAATCCTGCGTATTTTTGCGACTAAACCTTCTGAGATATTGATGTTTACCATGACACGATTACGCGGCATGGGCGTAGTATTAATATCAACACGCGCGTTATAGCGGCCCAGCTGATAATACTGATTTAACAGGCTTTGTTTGATTTTATCTAATATGACGGGATTGTAGACGCGTCCCTCCGCCACATCGAGTGACTTCATTACACTCGTTAGTTTATCCGTGGGGATGATCGAATTACCTGAAATTTTCAACTGTCCAATCGTTGGGCGCTCAACCACATGAATGATTAAGGTGCCATTCGCTCTGGATAATGTGATGCGATCAAAGAAACCGGTTTGATAAAGTGCCCGCAGAATGGCTGCTGTTTTGGCCGGCTGCAATGTTTGGCCACGCTTGATCGGTAAATAACTTTCGACAGTCGCTGATGAAACCCGTTGCAGTCCCTCAATTTCAATATTCCTGACAACAAAAGCCTGCTGCGCCCAAGCCGCAACAATGAATTGAGATAATAAAATAATTAAGTATGCTAATTTTTTCATTGTTTCCTCGTTTGTCATCCCGCACTTGTTGCGGGATCCGGACCTTTCTCCGAATTGCTACCAGACCTCGTCATTCGCAGCGCACACGAACGCGGGGTGACATAACCTTATTAACCAGCGTGACTTTACATCGCCAGGACTAAATCAAGCAGCCAATTATCTTGGCTTTTTTCTTGAAAATCCAGCTTTTAATTTTCAGGAGAAATACAAGCCTAAAACCCATGCCCCAAGCGAAAAAACCGGCGCAGCGGCGGTCAAACTGTCAATCCTGTCCAACAATCCGCCATGTCCAGGCAAAAATGTACCGGAATCCTTTAAATCAGCCAGGCGCTTTAGCATACTTTCGAACAAATCACCTACCACGGAAAATAAAACTGTAAGAAGTGAAAGCGCAACACTCCATAGCCACAAGTATTGCGGTGTGGCAGTCAGCCATAATGCAGCGCCAGCAACAAGCAAAGTAAAGATAATTGCGCCGATCAAACCTTCTATTGTTTTACCCGGACTAACTAGCGGAGCCAGCTTGTGCTTGCCCCATTGTTTGCCTGCAAAATAGGCAGAGGAATCCGCGCCCCATATCAGCACAAAAAGGAAAAGCAGAATGTAAATTCCATCCTGCTGTATACGGATAAAATTAATGGCTGCCCAACAGGGCACCAGAACAAAACAACCCATCAAACCGCGTAAAAAGCGGCTGTGCCCCCATCTTTCTCTTCCACGAGGATAGAAATAGATCAGCAATACAGCAAGTAACCACCAAGTAAAAGCCAAAAGAAAAATAGCGGGTGCTGGAATTAAAAGCGCGACCAAAAGCAGCAACCCGATTAAAAAAAAATAAAATACCTGTCCGGGAAACGTTTTTATTTGAATAAGATGAGACCATTCCCACGCTGCGGCTAATGTAATGACGGCGGTTAAAAAACAGAAAGCGCCAGGCGGAAGAAAAAATAAAAGCAGAAGCGTGATGGGAATCAAGACAAGTGCAGTAAGGATACGCTTTTTAAGCATGACGGGCCGCTTCTTTTAATTGTTCACTGCTATAACCATAACGCCTTTCACGGCTGGAATAGTGCTTTAAAGCCTTTTCCAATTCATTCTCATCGAAGTCTGGCCACAAGATATCGGTAAAATAGAGTTCCGAATAGGCAAGCTGCCAAAGCATGAAATTACTGATGCGCAACTCGCCGCTTGTGCGGATAAAAAGATCGGGATTGGGCAAATCGGAAAAGGACAATCGGCTGGCAAATTTTTCGGGTGTGATTTCTTGGCTTCGAAGCGTGCCTGCTTCTACTTCCAGCGCCAGCTGACGCGCTGCCTGACAAATATCCCACTGGCCGCCATAGTCAACAGCGATAATAAGTGTCATGCCGGTGTTTTTTTGTGTTAACTGCTCAACTTCCTTGATTTTTTCACACAGCTTCTCGCTAAACCGGGAACGATCGCCAATAAATCGCAATTGTATATTATTCTCATGCAGCATCCCCACTTCGCGCTCAAGACCTGTTAAGAATAATTCCATGAGAAAGCTGACTTCCTGCGCAGGGCGTCGCCAGTTTTCGCTGCTGAAAGCAAAAAGAGAAAGCACTTTAATATTTCGTCGAGCACAATTTTTAACAACTTGCCGCGCAGCTTCCACACCCGCACGATGACCAGCAATACGCGGCATAAACCGCTGCTTGGCCCAGCGACCGTTGCCATCCATAATGATGGCGATATGCTGCGGCAAATGTATGTCAGCCATCTTAATAACCTGTGTTACTAAAGTTTGTCACGTGCCCACTCTGTCAGAATTTAATTACGCACCAGCAATTGGCTTGGAATGCATGACACAGTTAGATAAAACGCTCTCATTAAATCGCCATGAGATCCGTTTCTTTTGCCGTTGTTAATTGATCCACTTCAGCAACAAATTTATCAGTCAACTTTTGCACCTCATCACCCAAGCGCCGTTCTTCATCTTCAGTAATTTCTTTTCCCTTGAGCATTTCTTTAAGCAATGCGTTGGCATCACGCCTGACATTGCGAATACTCACGCGCGCGGCTTCTGCTTCATTACGCACGACTTTAATCAACTCTTTTCTTCTTTCTTCATTGAGCGCCGGCATGGGTACGCGGATAATATCGCCTGAAGTCGCGGGATTCAGTCCCAAATCAGAATTGAGAATCGCTTTCTCAATCACCTGCACCATCTTTTTTTCCCATGGGGTAATCGTTAAGGTACGTGCGTCGCTGACTGTAATGTTAGCAACCTGATTGATTGGCATTTCTGAACCGTAATAATCAACGCGAATATGATCCAGAATACTGGGGTTCGCCCGCCCGGTACGTAATTTTGCAATTTCAGTCTTGAATGAATCAATACTTTTACGCATACGTGTATCTGCGTCTTTAATTACTTTATGCATGGATGATTCTCCACTTTTACTTATCTTAATAAAGCATAATATAGCTTCTCACACTCTCTTTCTTCATCGGTAAGTATGAGCAA
Organism: Aquicella lusitana; assembly: GCF_902459475.1. Taxonomy (NCBI): domain Bacteria; kingdom Pseudomonadati; phylum Pseudomonadota; class Gammaproteobacteria; order Legionellales; family Coxiellaceae; genus Aquicella; species Aquicella lusitana. The sequence continues at coordinate 1,563,645 of NZ_LR699114.1, forward strand.
TTATCATGTAAATTTTTGTCGGCAAACACTCGTTTGTTAGAGCTGGTTTCTGCCTTCTTATTCTACTGCTTTTATCATGGTGCCTATGTCTTCGCCGAGCATAATACGCTTTAAGGCACCCTGTTTATTCATGTTAAAAACGCGAAGCGGTAGGCCATGATCCTGGCAAAGCAGAATCGCGGTCAAGTCCATGACGCCCAGGCGTTTGCTGATGACTTCTTCGTAGCTTAAATGTTCGAAACGTTCTGCCTTGGGATTCTTGATAGGGTCATCATCAAAAACGCCTTCGACTTTCGTTGCTTTTAATACGATATCCGCGCCGATTTCAATACCGCGCAGAGCGGCCGCCGAATCGGTCGTCACTAAAGGATTGCCCGTTCCCGCAGAAAAAATAACAACATGGCCTTGCTGCAGTTTCTCTTGCGCTTTAGAACGGTCGTATTGTTCAGCAATGCTTGGGATACCGAAGGCAGACATGAGCGTGACAGGAATCGATTTTCGTTCGAGCGCATCACGTAAAGCAAGGCCATTGATAACGGTAGCTAGCATGCCCATTTGATCTGCAGCGATCCTGTCCAGGCCCGCGGCGCATAAATCCGCGCCGCGAATAAGATTCCCCCCACCAACGACCAGGGCGACTTGCACACCTAACTGCTGTGCGCCGATGATTTCCTGGGCAATACGTGAAAGTTTGCTGGCATCGATCCCGAAAAGGTGATCGCCCTGCAGTGCTTCCCCGCTCAATTTAAGCAGAATACGCCTATAAAGAGGCTCGACACGCGCAGTTGTTTGCTCCATATATTTTTGCCTTTAGCTGCCTTGCACTTGTGACATTACAGCTTCTTTGAAATCTTCAGAAGCTTTCTCTATCCCTTCTCCTACTTCAAAACGATGGAATGCCAGCACTTTGGCGCGGTGCTTGCTAAGCAAACCGCCTACGGTAATATCAGGGTCTTTCACAAAAGGCTGACCCACCAGACTGACTTCATCGAGGAACTTCTTGAGACGGCCTGCAACCATTTTCTCAATGATTTCCTGTGGCTTGCCGCTGGTTGCCGCTTGCGCCATATAAATTTCTTTTTCTTTAGCAATCAGTTCCTGTGAAACATCTTCCGGTGAAATCACGAGGGGCCTGCTAGCAGCAATGTGCATTGCAATATCGCGTGCCAAATCTTTGTTATCCACATCCAGCTCAACCATCACGCCGATACGGCTACCATGCAGATAAGTACCAATGGTGGCTGCTGAAACGCCACTCAGCACGATACGTCGTACCTGGACATTTTCACCCACCTTGGTCACCAGCTCCTGACGGACTTGTTCTACCGTCTGTGGTGCATGGCCAAGCAAAGGCGCACCGGAAAGTTGGCTTACATCCTGAATGCCGGTTTCCAGCGCTGTTTTGGCAACTGCTTTGACAAAAGAAGTAAAGTTGCTGTCACGCGCCACAAAGTCAGTCTCGCAATTCACTTCAATCATGACGGCTTGTTTATCATTATCAGTAATAGCAATAGCACCTTCTGCCGCAATACGGCCTGCTTTTTTGCCGGCTTTCGCCGCACCTGATTTACGCAATTCTTCAATTGCGCGTTCCATATCGCCATTACTGGCTTCGAGTGCTTTCTTACACTCCATCATGCCAGCCCCGGTTCGTTCGCGTAATTCTTTTACTTGGCTTGCTGAAATTATGGTTGACATATTTTCACCTCTTACTTGTCTGATTCGGTTTCATCAATATCGCCATCATCCGAGAGAGGTGCTTCCTCAGAGGCTTCCTGAATTTCTACGAATTCGTCTGCTTCTTCTGTGCCTTCTAACATGCTTGCGCGGGCATCCATAATCGCTTCAGCCACAGAGTTGGCATAAAAACGGATAGCGCGGGTTGAGTCGTCATTGCCAGGGATAACGTATGTAATACCATCCGGATCATTATTGGAGTCGACGACGCCAATCACAGGAATGCCTAAACGGTTTGCTTCGCGTACAGCAATCTTTTCATGGCCCACATCAATGACAAACAGTGCATCCGGGATGCCACCCATGTTTTTGATACCGCCAAGACTGCTCATCAGCTTGTCTTTTTCACGTTCCAGACCCAGGATTTCTTTTTTGGTCAGGCGGCCAAATTTGCCGGATTCGAACATGGCTTCCAGCTCTTTGAGGCGTTTGATGGATTGACGAATGGTTTTGTAGTTCGTCAACATACCGCCTAGCCAGCGGCGGTTAACGTAAGGCATTTTGCAACGTTCTGCTTCCTGCTGGATAATGTCCTGCGCAGCATATTTCGTGCCCACAAACAGGATCTTGCCTTTCTTTGCCGCGATGTCGCCTATAAAATTCAGCGCATCCTGAAAAAGCGGCAGGGTTTTGCCCAGATCAATAATATGGATTTTGTTACGGGAGCCATAAATATAGCTCGCCATTTTGGGATTCCAGTAACGGGTTTGGTGGCCAAAATGCACACCTGCTTTTAACATGTCTTGCATTGTAACTTGCATGGTTTTTTCCTCTTTGGGTTAAGCCTCCGCATGCCCTTTCCGCCAACTTTATTTTAATAAAGCACCCGGCGAAGAGTTTTGACACGCGTGTGGACTGTTGTTATTGCTTAATAAGGCATGCCTTTATACCATAGAACCTGAGCAGCAACAATATCCGACTGGATTACTTATATACTTATACTTAAAGGTAAAAACAGGTAAAAATGGCCGAAATTATTATTAAAACAGCTGAGGACATCGAAAAGATGCGGGTAGCCGGACGTTTGGCAGCCGAAGTCCTTGAAATGATTGAACCTTATGTAAAAGAAGGCATTACAACAGAAGAACTCGATCAAATTTGCCATGATTATATCGTTAATATCCAAAAGGCAATCCCTGCGCCATTGAATTATCATGGCTTCCCCAAGTCCATCTGCACCTCGGTTAATCACCAGGTATGTCACGGCATCCCCGGACCCCGGAAGTTAAAAGCAGGAGACATTGTAAATGTGGACATCACAGTGCTCAAGGATGGTTATCATGGCGATACCAGCAAAATGTTTGCCATTGGCAAGCCATCCATTCTGGCTGAGCGCCTGATCCGGGTTACTCAGGAAAGCATGTACTTAGGCATTAAACAGGTCAAACCAGGCATCCATCTGGGCGATATTGGAGCAGTCATTCAGCTGCATGCGGAAAAAAACCGCTTTTCAGTTGTGCGCGAATACTGCGGCCATGGTATCGGGAAAGGCTTTCATGAACCCCCCAATGTGCTGCACTACGGCAAACCTGGCACTGGCGAAGTATTAAAGCCTGGGATGATTTTTACAATCGAGCCCATGGTGAATGCAGGCAAACGCGACGTCAAACTGCTGCCTGATGGCTGGACCGTCGTCACCAAAGACCACAGCCTGTCTGCCCAATGGGAGCATACCGTGCTCGTCACTGAATCCGGGTTTGAGGTGCTGACAAAGCGGAGTGAGGAAAGCGGGATTTAATTGGCCTGGGCTGCCAGTCGTACCTCCTGGCGCATGGCTCGCATGCGTGCAGCTCTTGCAGCCTTCCACTAGGCCATCCCCTTAAAATGCTTCCGGCACAGCGCAATATAGCTCTCATTCCCCCCAATCATCACCTGCTCGCCACTTTTGACAGGCCGTCCTTCTGCATCGATGCGCGCACTCATGATTGCCTTGCGGCCGCAATGGCAGATGGTTTTGATTTCACTCAGGTGGTCCGCCCAGATCAGCAGATAGAGGCTGCCTTCAAATGGCTCGCCCCTGAAATCGCTGCGCAAACCATAGGCGAGGACCGGCAGGTTCAGCTTGTCGACAATGTCAGTCAGCTGGGCCACCTGTTTTTTAGTCAAAAATTGCGCTTCATCAATGAGAACACAGGCAAGTGAAGTGTGTTTCGTGCGATATGACTCGGTATATTCGAGCAGATTCATTTCATCTGTAAAAGGCACTGCCTCCGCGCTTAAACCAATGCGGGAGTGAATCTTTCCTTTTTCAAACCGTGAATCAATCGCTGGTGTAAAAAGCAGCGTCTCCATGCCTTTTTCCTTATAGTTGTAAGCAGATTGCAACAGAATGGTGCTTTTTCCGGCATTCATCGCCGAATAATAAAAATAGAGTTTTGCCATAGCCTAGCCCCGGTAAAATGTATTATCCTGCAAACTCAAAAGTAGAAGGAGAAATACCCATGTTTGAATTACCCAAATTACCATATGAAATGGATGCACTGCAGCCTTACATTTCTAAAGAAACGCTGGAGTATCATTATGGCAAACATCATCAGGCTTACGTTAATAACCTGAACAATCTCATTAAAGATACCGAGTTTGCAAACCTGTCGCTGGAAGAAATCATCCTGAAATCGAGCGGCGGCATTTTTAACAATGCAGCACAAGTCTGGAACCATACCTTTTATTGGCATTGCATGGCACCTAAAGCAGGCGGCGAACCATCTGGAAAACTGGCGGATGCAATCAAGAAAAAATTTGGCTCCTTTGATGAATTCAAAAAACAGTTCACTGAATCGGGCACCAAATTATTTGGCTCCGGCTGGACCTGGCTTGCTCAGGACAAAAACGGTGAGCTTGAAATTATCAATGAAAGCAACGCGGGCCTGCCCATGAAATCAGGCAAAAAAGCCCTCTTCACCTGTGATGTTTGGGAACATGCGTACTATATTGATTATCGTAACGCACGGCCTAAGTATCTTGAGAATTTCTGGAATTTGGTAAATTGGGACTTTGTTGCAGAGAATTTCGCCTAGTAATTTAATAATAGGGTAAGCTAACAATGTTATGCTTGCCCTATTTATATCAGCCTCATGCCTTTTCTGGCTGCATACGAATAAATCTAAATTTTAATATAAACTTAAATTGTAATTATGCAATCAAACAGATTTCAAAACACATTGTTTTCTTCAGCGCCAGAAACCGCGCAAAATCCTGAAAAACGATTGGATGCAGAAGGGTTTTCTAAAAAAGCATCTGAAGAAAAATTAAACGGCAGTCTCATTGTACCAAAAGGAGCAACGGTTAAAATATGTTCTAATCCAACGGGCAGGGCATGGCTTAAGGAGATTACACATACAAAAGTAAAAGATGCTATCTTTGCAAATCCGCCTTCTCTTCATGACATCAAACAGGGTGGAAAAACAGGTGATTGTTTTTTATTAGGCCCTTTAGTGGCTATTCTAGCCTTGCCTGAGGGCGAAGAAATTATCAGAAGCATGCTAAAAGAAGTTGGTGATCGTGTTATTGTTAGATTGTTTGATGATTATAATATTCCACATTACCTGTCTATTGAAAAATCCATTCCAACCAGTTTCGGCGTTTTAAGCTCGGGTCCGTTGTGGGTTAGACTAATTGAAAAAGCCTACACTATTTTTCATGGAGGCAAGTATAGCGTATTGGATCATGGCAGGTCCGAACAAGCTATGAAGACATTAACTGGCGCGCATGACCATGCTGAGTATGAAGGTTATTGTTCCCTGCCTTTTCAAACAAAAAAGCGGCTCTCCGAATTAAAAAAATACATCGATGCTCACGGTATCTATCTTTTCAACGAATTAATGCGGATGAATAGTAAAACACCGCGTTCAATCAGAGAAAATGCCACCCAACAAGTTTTTGCAGGAAATGCATCGCTACTAGGGGAATGGCAATATTGGTTGGAAAGCGGAAATAAAATACAAGCATGGACAAGCATCTTGGAAAATAATCATCCGATCCATCTTCATCATGTAGAAAAATTCTTTTCTTCGTATGAAAGCAATCAAGCAGTCCAATGTGTAACAACATGGATTAACCAAAACAGAATTTTATCTGGGCCACCACTTTCGGGCATATACTCTCATGAGGAATTGGAATTATTTTCTGCGATTGAAAAACGCCTGAAAGCAAATATGCCCATCATGATGAGCACTGGGGACGTATTTAAAGAAGGCCTGTTGCCGGTACACGTCTATGCCGTAATAGGCGTGGAAGATAATTTATTGACCCAGCGTAAATATCTTCTGGTGAGAAATCCTTACGGAGATGATAGGGGCCTACTTTCCAAATTGATGACAAAAGGAGGCCGAACATCTATAGATATTCAAAATCAAGATAAAAGTTGGGGAGTAAAAATCCAAAGTATTGATCAATCGACTGCGCGGATGGAATTAAGTGATTTTTGTTCCTGTTTTGATTACATTGATGCGTTTACTTCAGTTTCAATGATGGAGATTAATAATCGTATAGAAAGCCACTTTCAATCAATCAATCGCGATGACTCTTCGCTTTTAAGACGAAACTAAGATTCAAAAGCCAAAAATTATTTCAAATAAAGCTTCTCCAGCATCGCCATCCTGGCCCGCAATCTTTCCATCTCATCAAGCAAATCCAGCACCACAGCAACACCCGCCAGATTCACTTCCAGATCACGTTGCAAACGCAGCGCGGTTTTGATGCGTTGTAATTCATCCAGATCGAACTGCCACTCTTCGGGTAATTCGCCTTCGGGATGAACAATCTCATATTCGATCAAGTCTTGAATGAAATCGGCAGAAATATTGCAAATCTCACAGATTTCCTCCAGCGAAACCGGCGTATCACTCGTGTAATCTGCAATAATCATGATTTCTTTCTTTGCCATAACTTCCTCTTACATTTATACCGCCCAATCTTTGCGCGGGTTAAATGGCATTATCTGCGCCATCTTCTGATATAACTGTCGCTGCTCTTCTGTTTCAGCAGGCGGTGTCTTGATTTGTACGACCACAAACTGATCACCTGCGTGTGGTTTGCCTGGCATTCCTTTTTCCTTCAATCGGAGTTTTTGGCCGGTTTGCGTGGCAGCAGGCAACTTGAGACCAATCTTGCCGGCCAGTGTTGGGACACGTATATCAGCTCCCAGCGCTGCTTCCCAGGGTGTGACAGGTAGAGTGAGGTATACATTCTTTCCTTCCAGGGAGAAAATGGGATGCGGCTCAATATCGATTTCTAGATAAAGATCACCTGCAGGCGCACCACCTATTCCCGGATTACCCTGCTGAGCGAGACGCAACTGCTGCCCTTGCGTAGCACCCGCCGGTATATTGACTTTAATTGTGCGTATCTGATGTGAAACGTGCCCTGTGTTTTCATCCACAATCGGCACTTGCAGCTGAATAGTTTTGTTTGTTCCCCTAAAAGCATCTTCCAGTGAAATGCTGATCCGGGCATGCTGGTCGCTGCCACGCCGTTTGAATCCCGCAAAGGTATCTCGTTCAAAGCCAGTCTGTGTTCTTCCACCGCCAAAGAGACTGGAGAAAAAATCACTGAAGTCACCGCCAAAATCGCCCTCGGTAAATGCACCTGTGTCACCTGAAGTATAAAAACGGGTATGCGCTGACTCCCAGCCTGGCGGCGGTCGAAACTCCTGGCCTGCTTTCCACTGGCTGCCCAATTGATCATATGCAGTACGTTTTTCCGGGTCTTTTAAAACCTCGTAAGCTTCTTGTACATTTTTGAATTGCTCTTCGGCGTTGGGTTCTTTACTGACATCAGGATGAAATTTGCGAGCCAGCCGGCGATAAGCATGTTTAATATCATCTTGTGACGCCTTCCGGTCTACTCCCAGGATTTTATAATAGTCTTTGTATTCCATGCGAGCCTTCTGACTTTTTGAGAATATTGTAAGTGTTCGGTTAACCCGTTAGCCGTTCACCCCGAGGAGCGTGCGAAGCACGCGTCTCGAGGGGTAAGAACACGGGCCACTCGTTCATGCTTCGAGACGCACGCTATGCGTGCTCCTCAGCACGAACGGGTTAACAGAATATTTAAATCGCCTTAAAAACTTATCATTCCCGCGCAGGCGGGAATAACAAAATTTAGCAATGCTAAAAGCCGCTCATCTTCCACATCATGTTTAATAAATTACTGTTCTTCCGGTAACCGAACCGTGAGCACATCACACTTCGCACCATGCAAAATGGCATTGGCTGTGGAGCCCAATAGTAAGGACAAACCGTGACGACCATGGCTGCCGCACACAATAAGATCCGCTTGGATATCTTCTGCAATTTTGAGAATTTTGGTTTTGGTCGGACCCACTTCAACGTGCAAGTCGCTTATAGTGACACTTAATTTTTCACCCAATTTTTCGATAGATTGGCGCGCTTCTTCGATTAATTGTCCTTCTATATCTTCAATCCCCAGATAAGCATAGCTATAACCCGGAAGCGGTTCGACAACGTGCACAAGGCTGAGCTTGGCATTGGTTAGTTGGCGTATATCCCGCACTTTGGCGACAAGATAATCGGTATCTTCGGTTAAATCGGTGGCAAACAAGATATGTTTGTACATAGCAACATCATCCCTTTTCGCTATCGTTAAATTATTCGCTCTGCCTGTGTCCTTCTCAATACCAGCAAAAAGGATACAGTTTTATTTTAAACCGTTACGGCCGCTTTTGAAAATTCAATACGGTCTTTTTTCAATTCAATCTGTACCGTATCACCCGGCACATATTTCCCCGCCAGTATTTCCTGAGCTAGTGGATTTTCAACATATTGTTGAATAGCACGTTTTAGCGGTCTTGCTCCATAAACGGGATCATAACCTGCTGCTGCCAAATAATCCAATGCTTCATCGGTAATGGCAAGGCTGTATTCGCGTTCAGCCAAACGTGATCGCAACCGGTTAATTTGAATTTTAGCAATAGTTCTAATCTGCTCTTGATCAAGCGGATGAAACACTACAATTTCATCAATACGATTGATAAATTCAGGCCGGAAATGTTGCCCGACTACGCCTAATACCGCTTCTTTCATCGCAAAATAATCGCCTTCTTTTGAAATGCGCTGTATTAAGTCCGAACCCAAGTTGGAGGTCATGACAATGACCGTATTGCGAAAATCAACGGTGCGCCCCTGGCTGTCTGTCAGTCGCCCATCGTCCAACACTTGCAGCAAAATGTTAAAGACATCGGGGTGTGCTTTTTCCATTTCATCCAGCAAAATGACTGAATACGGTTTACGGCGCACATGCTCAGTCAAATAACCGCCTTCTTCATAACCTACATACCCGGGCGGTGCGCCAAGCAATCTTGACACAGAATGTTTTTCCATAAATTCGGACATATCAAGACGTATCACGGCTTCTTCTGTATCAAATAAAAATTCCGCAAGCGATTTGCATAACTCTGTTTTACCGACACCCGTTGGGCCTAGAAACAGAAAAGAACCGATAGGACGGTTTGGATCAGACAAGCCTGCGCGTGAACGTCGAATCGCATTACAAACAGCTGTCACCGCCTGGCTTTGACCCACGATGCGATGGTGCAGCGCATCTTCCATCTGCAGCAGTTTTTCTTTTTCACTCTCAAGCATTTTGGAAACCGGAATATGCGTCCATTTGGAAACGACTTCCGCAATTTCTTCGTCCGTTACCCTGTTACGCAGCAGGTGAGTTTCTTTTTTCTGACTGCCCGAAGCCGCTTCCGCAAGCTGTTTTTCTAGCTCAGGAATACGCCCATATTGCAACTCTGCCATACGCGAAAGATCACCCGCACGACGCGCGTTATCAAATTCAGTGCGCGCTTTTTCCAATTCAGTCTTAATACTCTGCGCATCCTGCAGCGAAGCTTTTTCCGCTTTCCAGATTTTTTCTAGCTTTTTGTATTCTTCTTCCAGTTTTTGCAAATCGTTTTCAAGTTTTTCGAGATGCTTTTTGGAGCCTTCGTCTTTTTCTTTTTTTAATGCTTCACGTTCAATTTTAAGTTGGATGATACGGCGTTCCAGGTTATCCATCATCTCCGGTTTGGAATCGATTTCCATACGGATATTGCTTGCAGCTTCATCGATTAAATCGATGGCCTTGTCGGGCAAGTTTCGGTCTGTAATATAGCGATGCGATAGCGTGGCAGCCGCGACAATCGCAGAGTCTGTTATTTCCACGCCATGATGCACTTCGTAGCGTTCCTTCAAGCCACGCAGAATAGCGATGGTATCAGGCACGCTGGGCTCTTCGACGAGTACACGCTGGAAACGGCGCTCAAGGGCCGCGTCTTTTTCAATATACTTGCGATACTCATCCAGTGTTGTCGCACCTACGCAATGCAATTCACCGCGTGCAAGCGCGGGCTTTAGCATATTACCGGCATCCATGGCGCCTTCTGCTTTACCTGCGCCTACGACATTGTGCAATTCATCAATAAATAAAATAACTTGGCCTTCCTGTTTTCCAAGCTCCTTTAAAACACCTTTCAGCCGCTCTTCAAATTCGCCGCGAAACTTTGCCCCTGCGATCAATGATCCCAGATCAAGAGAAAGCAACCGCTTGTTACGCAAACCTTCCGGCACTTCACCATTTACGATGCGCTGCGCAAGCCCTTCCACAATGGCTGTTTTACCCACGCCGGGTTCTCCAATCAGCACGGGATTGTTTTTGGTTCGCCGCTGCAGTACCTGAATCGTGCGCCGAATTTCTGCATCGCGCCCAATCACGGGGTCAAGTTTGCCCTGCTCTGCCAGTTTCGTCAGGTCAATGGTATATTTGGCCAAAGCATTGCGCTGTTCTTCTGCATTAGGATCTTCCACACGCTGTCCTCCCCGTTCTTCATCAATGGCTTTTTCAACATTGGCTTTAGTCGCACCGCATTTACGCAGAATATCGCCAAGCGTTCCATTGTCTTCGACTGCGGCCAGTAAAAATAGCTCGCTTGAGATGTACTGGTCTTTGCGTTTCTGGGCAAGTTTATCGGTCAGATTTAATATGCGGTTTAACTCATTAGAAATATGCATTTCGCCGCCCGCCCCTTCCACGCGCGGCAAGCGCTCGATAGCTGTGTCTATTTCAGTACGCAGATTGGGAATATTGACATGGGCCTTAGTCAGAATGGAATGGATACTGTCTTCCTGTCCTAGCAGCGCTTTCATGACATGAACAGGCTCAATAAAGGCATGATCCCCTCCTAGCGCAAGCGATTGTGCATCCGCCAAGGCCATTTGGAATTTACTGGTCAGTTTATCCATTCGCATATTCATTTCACCTTTTTTGTACTGTCCATATTACACATGAGGGCAAAACGCATAAGATTCAAGCATAGCATGGAAAAACTTTTTGCACTAAATACGCTGTTATTAAGCGCCGTACTGTGTCGATGCAGTCACATAGCAACAAGGCTGTGGCGTCCGGATCCAGTCTCGGAGCTTTGAAAACTATTGGCTTCGCGTTAGTGCACAGTGTTCATAATTAGTGTGTCCCTGAAATGGGAAAGACCCTAAAAATGGGTCGTCTGCGATTCGAACGCAGGACCAACAGGTTAAAAGCCTGCTGCTCTACCGACTGAGCTAACGACCCATGAGATATGTCTACAGCGGAGTCGCATATATTACTGATTCTCACGAAAATTTCAACGTCTCAGCGCAACAAAAAATGAGAAGAAAACAGGGTCTATTCCTACTTGGTGATAACTTGCCCAAAAACATGGCTCCAAGGGATCGAAATAATGTGACAAAGGTTGTTTATATACGCGCAGCTGAGACATGACACTACCGACCGGCTACATCACCCCATAAATATTTATGTAGCTGAATCTGGAAACGAACCGCTAATCGATCGCGCAAAATCCAGTCGGCCAGATCACCCGGCAGGACTTGCTGATAGCTGGGTGAAAAGAGTATCTGGCAAACACTATTCAGATCATATTGCGCGATAATGCTTTTTGCCCATTCATAATCAGCCTCATTACAAATGACAAATTTGATTTGATCATGAGGGAGCAGGCTACGGATATTCTGCCAATTATTTTTTTCGACTTCGCCCGAACCGGGTGTTTTGATATCAACTACCTTGATCACCCTTGGATCCACCAGAGATACATCCAGCGCACCGCTCGTTTCCAGTGAGACTTCGTAGCCATCGTCGCACAAACACTGAAGCAGCTTCAGGCAAGGCTTTTGCGCAAGGGGTTCACCGCCGGTAACTGTCACATAGCGCGCGTTATATTGCCTTACCTCAGCCAAAATAGCTTCCAGGTTATACCAGGTACCCCCCTGAAATGCATAGGCGGTGTCACAATATTGGCAGCGCAGTGGACAGCCAGTTAAACGCACAAAGACAGTGGGGAGTCCCACTGTCCTTGTTTCACCCTGCAGGGAAAAAAAGATTTCAGAAATACGAAGCCGATCCACTAATGACCTGCTTGCTTGATCTGCTTGAGCTGTTCTGATGCAAGTCGGGAAGAAGCAGTGCCCGGATAGCGGTTAATGACTTTTTTGAACGCTGATTTGGCTTCCGACCATTTAGATTGAGAAGCATAAATCAGGCCTACTTTTAACTGTGCATCAGACACACGTGGACTATCTGGATAGGTTTTAACTACCAGGCTGAACTCACTTAAGGCCTGATCATTTTTACTCATCAAGCCATATAACTCACCGAGCCAATAATGGGCATTGGAAGCAAACTGCCCAGAAGGATACTTCTGCAACATCTTTTGCAACGTGCTAATGGCGTCATTATATTTTTTGGCTTTAATCAGGTTATAAGCCGTTTGATAAATCTGCTGCTCTTCCGCCACATTTGGCTGTTCCCCAGCAGTTGATTTGGCCGCCGTGGTTTCGGGTGGAACGGCTGATGCCTTAGAGGGAGTGACTGATAAGGATTTACGGCTCTGCTTCACCGTAACAGGCGCAGGGGCTGAATCCTCATCATTTGCATTTGACGTTTTCGTATCAGGTGCTGCGGGTGCGACGATCGTTTTGCTCGCGATCACATTCTGCTGGGCTAACCGTTTGTCCAAATCAGAGAACATCGATTTCTGCTGGCTTTGCAGCTGCTGCAATTGATGCGTCAGTTGTTCTACCTGGCCGCGCAAAGATTGTACCTCTGCCTGGAGTGACTCAACACGGGAACCCGCGTTATTTGATTGCAAATTATCCAGACGTTGTTCCAGTCGGGCAATCCGCTGCTCAGGGTTCGCGGAAGAACCCACAATCACAGGTGAGCTCACGGAGGCCGGCGCTTGTTGCGCGGGAAGCTGTTGGGCTGGAACAAACGCACTTTCCTGCTCCGGCGCTGGCGGATAATCCTGTCCTTGGTCTGCGCCTATATTTTCAAACTGCTGCTGCATGGTATCTGCATCGTAGACAGGCGCTGATTCAGCAAAAACAGGTACAGCAATACTAATAAGTATCGCTGTACCCACATATTTGATTACCCGAGAGAATGTCTGCATAAAGTTATCGCTGCAAATAAACAAGAACAGCACGACGATCCAACTGAAAATCTTGCTCTGTACGGCCTGGCGTGGCTAATTTCTCTGCACCATAGCTGACAATACGGATCTGGGCAGGATTGACGCCTCGAGCAGTCAGAATTTCAGCCACGGCTTTGGCGCGACGTTCGCCTAAACCAATATTATATTCACGGCTGCCGCGCGGGTCGGTATGGCCTTCAACCATGATTTTTGCGCTGGCATGCGAGGCCAGATAGTCGGCATTTCTGTCAATGGCTGGTTTATATTCTTCACGAACGACATCACTATCAAAATCAAAGTAATAGACGCGTTCGGCTGAGGCACGCTGACCACCGCCAGCCTGATCGCCAAATCGGGACTCTTCGCCTAATCCAGAGGATTGCGCCCCTACATAGGCATTATTGGCATCATTGATTGCCGCGTTATCTGCCGCGTTTTTATGCTTGGATGAACAGGCAGCGAGGGTAATAACGCTGCTGCTAACCAGGATAATCTGTATCCATTTTTTTAATTTCATGCTCTCCCCCTATTATTAGACGTTAACGGAAAAGTATACCGTGAATTAACGACTTATCAAGACCCTGTACAAGCCTCGCTCAGGATAAATAAGGAGACCATGCCGGATCCTGGGCTTCTCCATTACGCGCAGGCAGTACTAGCTGGATGCGGCCATCCGAAGAAACCATGCCCAGCATATTGCGGTTGCGATAAAAGGTATCGTAAAGAATCATGCTGCCATTCGGCGCAATACTGGGCGATGCGCTGTCCCCTGCCGAGCTGGTGAGCACACGGGTTGTGCCGGAATCCAGATCCAGAATGGCTATCTTGTAAATGCCCGATACACGATGAATCATTGCAATATGCCTGCCATCCCGCGTATAAGAACCGCGAGCATTATAATCACCGTCATAGGATATACGCGAAACAGCACCCGAGCCTAAGTTAATTTGATAAATCTGTGGGTTACGGCCGCCGCGATTAGAAGTAAACAACAAGGATTTACCATCTGGGGACCATGAAGGTTCAGTGTTAATGTAAAAGTCACGCGTCACCTGTCGAAGTCTACCCGAATTCACATCCATGATATAAATATTCGGAGCGCCGCTTTTAGATAAAACTAGCGCCAGCTGCTTGCCATCGGGAGACCAAGAAGGCGCGCCATTGATACCAGGAAACTCACTCAACAGGCGCCTTGCACCGGTAATCACATCTTGGATATAAATGCCTGCGCGACGGTTCTCGAATGAAACATAAGCTACCTGTCTGCCATTCGGCGACCAGGAAGGCGACATAATCGGCTCGGGCGAAGTAAGCAATGGACGGGGATTATAACCATCCTGATCCGAGACTTCGAGAATATAACGTGCTGGCGCATTAGCGGGACGCTGCACCACTACATAGGCCAATTTAGTTGAAAAAATACCGCGAAGACCCGTTAACTGCTCATAAATCAGATCACTAATATGGTGGGAAACAGAGCGCAGCTCATTGCTGGAAACGGTGTATTTCTTGCTCAACACAACACCCGCTTCGCCTTTGCCACGGAACATGTCAAGCAGCTGGAAGCTGACCTGATACCGATCGCCACCTACCGACTCAATTTTGCCAACGACTACATTATCCGTGCCCAAGCGACGGAAATAATCGGGGGAAACATCACGTGCGTCACTGGGAGACTCGGTTAAGACATTTTTTCCAAATACTTTAAAACGGCCGCTATTTTGCAGGTCATTCGAAACAATGGCAGACACATCCTGCGAAGACTCACCCTGGGCGGCAAAGGGCACCACGGCAATCGGAATGGCTCCTGCCACGCCACGGGTAAGCTCCATGCTTAAAATAGCAGAAGCTGAATAGGGCATGATAATAGCAAACAGAAATACGAATAGGCTCATCATCTTGCGCATGGCGGTCTCTTCCCCCATTTTCTCATCATGTCACTAACCAAAAGTCAGGTTTTTATATCATATCTTTTAAAAACAGGCTATTGTTGAGTCTATAATCATGACTGCCCTTCGTTACGCGTCAGGGAAAAAACTGGCATGAAAAAAGAACAAGCTGCTCAACCTTTTGATGGTTTAACAGAGGAAATGACGATTGAACTGGCAAAAGACAGGATCATTCGACAACCTGTTCTCACCAAAACAACCCTTGCAACATTGTATGACAACTTTGATGATCCTTATGAACCCCATTCGTATGCAGGATTGTCTTCTATCACGCAAATAGGTTTCGCTGAGCTCCACGGGCAAAGAAAAGCCATGGAAGATCGCATTGCCTTTGGCACTCAGCCCGCCTTTTTGCAGTTATCTGAAAATCAGCGCTGCACCGCGCTCTTTAATACTATCGCAAAACTTGAGCAGGTGATGGACTCCCACTATCTGGAGAGAACGGGATCAACGTTATGTGCCGCCGTTATCTGCGGAAAGGATATTTATACAGCGAGCGTAGGCGACAGTGCAGCATATCTTGTTGCACTGACGAATGAAGATGAAGCGGGGCAATGCAGGCGTTTAAATGTCCATCTTCACCATCCTCATGAACCGTCAGAAGAAAAACGACTGGAAAAAGCCGGGAAAGCGATGTTTAGTCGCCATCATCGCCTCATGGGACTCGCTGTCAGCCGCGCCATGGGAGATACCATGATGGAAGAATTTGGCCTGATCCATGATCCAGACATTTATCACGATGAAATCAACCTGCCACAAAAGGGTAAGGCTTTTCTAATTGTCGCGTGTGATGGATTAACAGAAGGAGATTGCCTCACCGCAAACCCACAGCCTGAAAGCACAAGCATTTTTGAACTGGTTCAAAAAAATTCTCGATGCGATTCCCAAAAAATGGCGTCGGTTCTGGCACATGAAGCAATCAAAAAGGGATCAAGCGATAACGTCTCTGTGATAGTCACGTTATTGGATCACACCCAAGTTTCTGTTAAATATATGGCAGTTTTTGATGGCCATGGCGGCACAGCTTGCGCTGAGCTGCTGAGAAAGCATTTTCATACGCTTTTCAGTGATACAATCCAGCAGATACTTGATTCATCCTCCTCCGCGATACTTAGCTGAATTTTTCGTTCGACAGAAAATCGTTCACAAAACTGTTATCCTGAGCGAAGCGAAGGATCTCTCGATGTACAAAAGGCGATCCTTCGCTCCATTACTGTCTGGTAAATTTCCGGTCTCACCGCGTCGTCCCGCTGCTTGTCAGCTGGATCCAGACGCCGCGAAGCGGCGAGAAGGAACATTCATAAAAAAACCTGTTAAATGTTTGATAGATCCCGCGAACAAGTCGCGGGACGACGCGGTGAGACCGGAAATTTACCAGACAGTAATGCGCTTCGCTCAGGATGACAGCATTATCAAGCATTTTGTAAAATGGCCAAAGCCCAGTTCAAATAACTCTTTCGACTTTTAAACAACCATTTTATCCGTCACTTCATGCTCGGAAAGCGGTCCGCCTAACAGCTGTCCTTGCATCAGAGAATAACCCAGTTTCTTGAGCAGTTCCATTTGCTGGTTTGATTCCACGCCCTGGATAATAACCTGCATATCCATGTTGGTCGACAGATAGATCAGTGACTTAGCAAGGGCCTGTGTTTGCAAGTTTGTATCAATATCCTTAATCAAGGCGGGATCCAGCTTCAGATAATGGATGGGAAAATCTTTTAGATGCTGCAGTGAAAATGTGCCTTTACCAAAATTTTGTACCGCTAATTTGACACCGACAAATTTCAGCATATTAAATGCTTTTTCCAACACATCAAATTGCAGCTGATTTGTGCCTTCCTGAATTTCTAGCAGAATCCATTCGGGATTGCATGCCAGGTCTTGTATGAGCTGTGAGAGCCTATAAATAAACTGGCTGCTTTCCAGCTGATTAAGTCTCACAGGTATGCCAATATGTTCAGGATAAAATCCCAAGGAACGCCAATGTAAAAATTGCCGGCACGCGTTTTCAAATAACCATTCGGATATGGCATTGAGCTTTTGATTTTTTTCAGCGTAATTGAATAATTCGTCAGGGCCGATTAATCCCAATTCCGGATGCTGCCAATGCAGCAGCGTATCCATGCAGAAGACGGATTCATTGGTAATATTAACAACCGGCTGGTAATAAAGTGCAAATTCCTGAAAAAGACTGTCCTTATTCAATCCTGTGGATAACACCAGTTCCCGCTGACTTTTAGCGTAAATTTTTTCCTGATAAAACTGATAAAGATGTTTACCCTTTTCTTTGGCAAGATGCAGGGCATAATCCGCACCTCTCAGCAAAGTTTCCGCATCCTGTCCGTCGACAGGATAGATGGAGATGCCGATGCAGGCAGTAACATATAACTCTTGCCCTCTAATCTGAAAAGGTTCTGCCAGTGATTTTAAAATACGCTGGGCAACAACGGCGGCAGTTTCGGGTTTTGAAAGTTGTGTTAGCAAAATGACGAACGTATCTTTAGTAAAACGGCTAATACTGTCAACGCGGCGAATACAGGCAACCAGTCGCTCGGCGGTTTCACGTAATAAAGCATCCCCCACTTCATAGCCTAATGCGTCATTAATCATTCTGAAGTCGTTAATGTCAACAAACATCACGCCTAAAGTAAGTTGATAGCGTTCGCTTTCCTTAATGTTTTGATTCAACCGGTCTTCAAATAGCTTCCATCCCGACAATCCCGTAACGGGATCCTCGAGTGTAAAACGTAACTTATTTTGCAGAAGGCTGATTTCTTCAATCAACCGTATTTCATTTTCCTGGGATTTTTTTGCTTTGGCCTCGGCAATGCGAAGTTCATTTTTAAACAATCCCGCTTGTCTCCCGCTTCTTTTACAGAAGACAAAAGCAAGACACAGAACAATGAAACTGATTCCTGCGATAAGATATGACAACTCCATTGTCACGCTCTCCCTTGAGAGGCAGCTTTCTCTCGTATAAAGATAGAATAGCAGCAAATGACTTATGCGTCACCGCGGGATGGCAGTAAAAGACAAGGTATAACAATAAAGAAGCTATCCGCTCAGGCCGCCGTCACTTGAGAGAATGTTCTCTGGTTTGACCTTGAGTACAAATTGGCGGAAAGCTTCGAAGGCTGCGGGGTCGTTTGGTACCGGCAAAGGGGATGCCTTAAGTACAGCAGCGCGAGCGGATCTATCGAGTGAAGGGTCTCCGCTGGTTTTGGTAATTTGTACATCCAGCACCATACCGCCAGGTGCGACACGGATCATGAGCTCGCAATAGAGTTTTTTATTTGCCTGTGTTGGCACAATCCAACGCTCGCTGATCGCCTGCAAAATTAGCGCCTTGTATTTATTCACTTCTCCCTGGGCCTGTCGGGACTGCGTTGACTGTAACTTGATTTCTTCATTCAATAATTGCTGACGCAAGGAAGCTTCGGCCTGCTCGCGCAATGTCTTTTCAAATTGCGATTTCAATTGTTTTTGTTTTAATTTTTTTTGTTTTTCTTTTGCGTTTTCGATCTCTGCAAGCAAATCTTTCGCAATCTTATCGCGGCGTTTCTTTTCTTCCAGTGCTTTTTGTTCCGCCTGCTTCTTTTTTTGCTCAACTGCCTCTAGCGCAATAACATCTTTTTTCATCTGCTCCGATTCAACCGGTTTCGGTTTAGGCATTATTTTCTGCTTGGGTTCTACCTTAGGCGCTTCCTTCACAGCTTGCTGCAACGGTTTAGAAGGTAGCTGCGGCAAAATTTTGCTTTTGGGCGAATCACCCAAAACAACCGCGCTGATGATGTCATTTTTATTGGTGTTTTCGATGACAGGTAAAGGCGTTGTAAAATCAAACCCTAGTACGAGCACAAGAATAAGAAAAACATGCAGGCAGACAGAAACAAATAAATATTTTTGTGCACGACGGGCTGCCATAACAATCAACCAATCGTTTTATCAGACGAGTTAGGTTGGGTAATCAATCCTACGCTTTTCGCGCCTGCCTGTTGAAGCAGCACCATGGCTTCCACGACTTTCCCATAATTCGCATTTTTATCACCACGTACGAGCACGGGCCGCTGCTCACCTGTCTGTTGTCCCGCAAGCTGGGTAGTAACCAAGTGGCTTAAAGTCTGTGCCGGAATAGCCTGGTTAGGTTTATCCGCCAGATTCAGGTAAAAATTACCGGAAGCATCCACCGTCACAATGAGCGGTTCTTTCTGCTGCTCATCCAGCGCCTTAGCCGCGGTTTGCGGCAAGTCCACTTTTACCCCCTGCGTCAGCAAAGGAGCGGTAATCATAAAGATCACCAGCAGCACCAGCATCACATCAATGAAGGGAACCACATTGATATCAGACATGGGGCGCCTTGATCCAGGCTGATGTGTATAAGCCATTGAAATTACTCCACTACTTCCAGTTTGACCGCGCCGCCACGCTGTGACTGGCGAATGAGAATATTGATAAACTCTTCCTGAAACGCATCAAAGCGGTTCATCAGGCGGCCAATGCTGGTGATCAGGCGGTTATAGGCGATGACAGCCGGAATGGCAGCAAACAAACCGAGAGCCGTGGCAATTAACGCTTCGGCAATGCCGGGTGCCACCATGGAAATAGTCGCCTGCTGTACGGTTGAAAGCGCGCGAAATGCCTGCATGATACCCCATACCGTGCCAAATAAACCAATATAAGGACTGGTTGAGCCGACGATAGCCAGAAAAGGCAGAGACTGCTCGAGTTTGTCCTGCTCACGCATTTGCGCAACACGCATAGCGCGTTTGGTGTTATCAATGATATTTTCTGTCGTAGTCGTGATACCCGCCTGCTTGTGAAAACGCATAAACTCTTTAAAACCTGCATGGAAAATCGCTTCCATGCCTTCCACATTCGCTCTTTGCTGATTGCTTTTTATATATATTTTGGATAGATCTTCACCCGACCAGAATGCTTTTTCAAATTTACCTGCCGCTTTTTTGATATCCTGCAGATAAAATCCGCGCTGCAGAATATACGTCCATGAAAAAACAGAAGCGCCCGCCAAAATCAGCATGACACACTTCACCACCAGTCCGGCATTCCAAAAGTAACTTAATAACGTAGCATCATAGTTCACGTTAACTCTCTCCGAATCATCTCTAGAAAAGGCGCGTAAGGTATGGCGCGCGGCCGCATGTCTAAATCCACACAGGCGATCTTGATTTCCGCCTTACATAACATTTTATCGGGCTCATGTGCCAGGCGCAAATACTGTTCGTATACGAGACTGGCCGGACGGACAGCTTTAATAGAAGTCACCACTTCTACCTTGTCATGCACCCGGGCCGGCTTGAGAAACAGGATGTGGGCAGCATGCACAGGGAAATAAATTTGATGCTCGCGCTGCCAGGTCATGCCCAAACCCACCTGCTCTGCCCACTCCGAACGGGCGCGCTCCATAAATTTAAGATAATTACTATGGTAGACAACACCTGCAAAATCGGTATCTTCGATATGAATGCGAAGCAAATAAGTAAACTGGTTCTGCATTTCAGCCTGCATCGGTGACAGGATCCAGCTCGTCAAATAGGCCCAGATTGGGTGAAGTTATCATTTTTTCAGGCGCTTTTAATCCGAAGTGCAGATACGCCTGCTGTGTGGCCGTGCGGCCACGCGGGGTACGCAGCATGAATCCCTGCTGGATCAGGTAAGGCTCAATCACGTCTTCGATGGTGCCTTTTTCTTCGTTGATAAAAGCAGCCAAGCTTTCAAGTCCTACCGGGCCGCCATTGAATTTTTCAATCAGGGCCAATAATAATTTCTGGTCCATCACGTCAAAGCCCTGGCTGTCTACTTTCAGAAAATCCAGTGCCTGCTTCACAATCCCTTCCGAAATTTTACCGTCTGCTTTGACTTCTGCGTAGTCGCGCACACGGCGCAGCAGCCGGTTGGCAATACGCGGCGTGCCGCGGGAGCGGCGTGCTACTTCTTCAGCCCCTTTGGCATCCACTGGCACCTGCAGGATATGGGCGGAACGCAGAACAATGTGCGTCAAATCCGGTACCTGATAAAATTCCAGCCGCTGCACAATGCCGAAGCGATCGCGCAAAGGCGACGTCAGAAGGCCTGCGCGCGTGGTCGCGCCAATTAATGTAAAGGGCGGTAAATCCAGTTTAATTGAGCGGGCGGAAGGACCTTCACCGATCATGATATCAATCTGGTAATCTTCCATTGCGGGATAAAGCACTTCTTCCACCACAGGGCTCAGACGATGGATTTCATCTATAAAGAGCACATCGCCGGATTGCATATTCGTGAGCAACGCTGCCACATCACCCGGGCGTTCCAACACAGGGCCCGATGTCTGTTTGAGGCTGACACCCAGTTCGTTGGCAATGATATTGGCAAGCGTCGTCTTGCCAAGCCCCGGAGGACCGAAGACCAACACATGGTCTAGCGCATCACCGCGTGCCTTGGCAGCCTGAATGAAAATTTCCATCTGCTCGCGCACCGCGCCCTGGCCAATATAATCCTGCAGCGATTTTGGTCGCAGCGCACGGTCAATGGGATCAGTTTCCCGCTGTTCAGGACTAATAATTCTATCGGTCTGCAACATTACATCATCTCCCTTAAGGCGCGGCGAATAAGTTCTTCACTGTTTAATGCACCGTCGTCCACTTTGGTAATCGTCCGGGTCGCTTCCTGCTGCTTATAACCTAACGCAATCAGGGCTGCAATCGCATCCTGTAATATCTGGTGCCGGCCCTGACCGTCCTGAGTCATCGGCATGGCGCCTTCCTGCGGTGTGCCGCGATGCCAGTCTGACAGTTTATCGCGCATCTCGATCACCAAGCGTTCCGCTGTTTTCTTGCCCACCCCCGGCAGGCGCACCAGGCTTGCGGTGTCATTATTCAATACGCAGCGCACAAATTCTTCGGTTGCCGTGCTGGACAAAATAGTTAACGCGAGCCGGGGCCCCACGCCGTTGACTTTAAGCAGGGTTTTAAATAATGCACGTTCATCTCGTGTATAAAAGCCATAGAGGTGATGCGCATCTTCGCGCACTATAAAATGGGTGTATAAACTCACCTCTTGCCCGGTGTCCGGCAACTGGTAGAAGGTGCTCATGGGTGCGTCAATTTCGTAACCGATACCATGCACATCCACGATTAATTGGGGAGGCTGTTTCTCCAGAATAATGCCGCGTATTTGTCCAATCATGGTGAATCCTTCAGATAAGCTGATTAACGGTTCATGATATAGCCAAACACGCTGTTTTCAAACACTTGCGAAAATCCTTTTACCGAAAGGTTACCCCTTTATTCCTCAGGTTCCTCGCATGGGCATGACACAATGCCACCGCCAGTGCATCCGCTGCATCGGGCTGCAGGCTGCCGGATAAATTCAGCAAACGTTTTACCATATATTGCACCTGCTCCTTATTTGCAGCGCCGATACCAACAACGGATTTTTTGACCTGACGCGCAGAATATTCCGTCACTGGCATATCAAGCGCCACGATCGCTGCGCCACGCGCCTGACCCAGTTTCAGCGCTGAATTAGGATTTTCATGCATAAAAATCTGTTCAATAGCCGCTTCTTGTGGCCGGTATGACTGGATGAGCTGCTGAAGACCCAAAAAAATTTGTCGCAGGCGTTCACACGCAGGATAGGAAGTTAAATCAAGATAACCACTCGTCAGATAAATATGCCGATTGCCTTCGACCCGAATGACACCATAACCTGTACGACGCGAACCGGGATCGATTCCCAAAATGATGGTCATGTCCTTCTCCTTTTAATGGCATTTTATCCGAGCCCTCTTCATCCTGCACACTTCGCGCATTACCGGACACTAGCGAACCTTCGCGGTCATGACAGCAAATTGCAAACAGAGAGCGAAGCAGCGTTTTTTCGTATAAAAGGATATAGGACTATTAAGACAACTGCTCCATGATTTCTTCCATAATATCCGCATTGGAGTAAACAGATTGCACATCATCGAGGTCTTCAAGCGCATCGATTAATCCCATCACCGTTTCTGCCGTTTCTTTATCAGTAATGGATACGCTTGTTCCCGCTATCATGGTGACATCCGCCTGCACAGACTGAAATCCGGCTTTTTGCAGTGCATCTTTAACGGGAATAAAATTTTCAGGAGCAGTGATGACATCGATACTCTTGTCATCATTGACGATGATATCTTCAGCACCCGCTTCAAGCGCGTGTTCCATTAGCCGCTCTTCGTCAGCGCCAGGTGCAAAAGTAATCTGTCCCTGTTTTTTGAAAAGATAAGCGACCGACCCATCGGTGCCAAGGTTACCGCCATGCTTGGAAAAAGCATGGCGCACTTCGGCTACTGTGCGGTTACGGTTATTAGTCATGCAATCGACCATGACGGCAATTCCACCTGGACCGTAACCTTCATAACGCACTTCCTCAACGTTTTCGCCTTCCATTCCGCCGGCACCACGCTTGATGGCACGCTCAATGACGTCTTTTGTCATGTTGGCTTCCTGCGCTTTATCGAGCGCTGCACGTAAACGCGGATTGGCGTTAGCATCCGCACCGCCCATTTTCGCAGCCACAGTGACTTCGCGTATAATTTTCGTATAAAGCTTGCCACGCTTAGCGTCCTGTTTTGCCTTGTGGCGCTTAATATTCGCCCACTTACTATGTCCAGCCATATCAACCTCCGTACACTTCTGAGTGCTAAAAAGCAAACTCAGTCGTTCATTCTTTGGATTCTTTAGCGTCTTTTGTCTTTGCCACACGTATTCCCAACTCAATCAGCTGCGCAGGTTCCACTGGCGCCGGCGCATCCATTAATGGGCAGCTCGCTGTTTGGGTTTTGGGGAATGCAATCACATCACGAATAGAATTGGCACCTGTCATCAGCATCACCAAGCGATCCAGGCCAAAGGCAATACCGCCATGGGGAGGACAGCCAAGCCGCATTGCTGTGAGCAGATGCCCGAATTTTTCTTCTGCTTCTTCATCGCTGATGTTGAGTATATTAAAAACGGCTTTCTGCATTTCAGCCGAGTTGATGCGTATGGAGCCACCGCCAATTTCACTGCCGTTTAGAACCATATCATAAGCTTTGGCAAGCGCGTGTTCGGGATGCTTCAATAATTCCGCAGCAGACTCCGCCTTGGGAGAGGTAAACGGATGATGACAGGCAGACAGTTGGCCGGAACCCCCTTCAAACATGGGGAAATCCACTACCCATAAAATACGCCAACCCTGCTCAACCAACCCGCGGTCATGGCCCACTTTCAAACGTAATGCGCCCAGCGATTCGTTGACGATCGATGCTTTATCTGCGCCAAAGAAAATAATATCGCCTACTTTTGCTTCCGTGCGTTCCAAAATAGCCTGAACGACCTCATCCGGTAAAAACTTCAGGATGGGTGACTGCAGGCCTTCTTTTCCTTCGGCGTTGATCTTGATATACGCAAGACCGCGTGCACCGAAGACGCTAATGTAGTTCGTATAATCATCAATTTCCTTGCGGCTAATCGCAGCACCGCCCGGCACGCGCAGCGCAGCGATGCGGCCTTGCGGGTCTTTAGCCACATCCGCAAAAACTTTAAATTCCACATCGCGTAACAAATCGCCAATGTCGACTAATTCTAGCGGAATACGTAAATCCGGCTTGTCCGAGCCAAACCGGCGCATGGCCTCAGCATACGGCATACGCGGAAAAACAGCTGGCAATTGCACGTCCAGTATTTCAGCGAACAGGCCGCGGATCATTTCTTCCATGATGGCCTGAATCTCCTGTTCGTTCAGAAAGGAGGTTTCGATATCCAGCTGGGTAAATTCAGGCTGACGGTCGGCGCGCAAATCTTCGTCACGGAAACAGCGGACAATTTGATAATAACGGTCAATACCGGACATCATGAGCAGCTGTTTGAATTGCTGGGGAGATTGCGGCAAGGCAAAAAAACTGCCCGGACGCGTGCGGCTTGGCACCAGATAATCGCGTGCGCCCTCTGGCGTTGCACGAGTTAAAAAAGGTGTTTCCACATCGATAAAACCATGGTCATCCAGGTAACGACGTAGATAACGTGCAATGCTTGCGCGCATTTTCAACCGTGACAGCATCTCCGGGCGACGGATATCAAGATAACGATAATGCAGTCGTGTTTCTTCGCCCACATCGTGATATTCATCATCAATAGGAAAAGGCAGTGGATCCGAGCGATTCAGAATCGCAAGCTCGCTCACTTCCACTTCCACTTCGCCTGTGCGCAAATTGGGATTCACGGTACCAGCAGGGCGCCTTCTCACTTTACCCTTGATCTGCACTACAAATTCGCTGCGGACTGACCCGGCATTTGCAAAAGCCTGCTCATGCTCGGGATTAACAACCGTTTGCACAACGCCCTCGCGGTCGCGTAAATCAATAAAAATTACGCCCCCGTGATCGCGCCGGCGGTGAACCCACCCTGCCAATTTCACTTCTTTATCTAATAATTCAGCCGTTATCTGGCCGCAATAGTGACTACGCATGAAGCTATCCTGTTTATCGAAAAATAAATTAAGTTTATTGACCACAGGGTATAAAAACCTGATGGTCAACCATTCCCGCGAGAAGCCGCGGAGAATAAATTTAATGTTAAGAAAAAGTGAGCAGTGAAAAATCCTAGCGGCTCAAACTGCAATCACGCTTATTTTTTCTTGTTATTCGCCAATGTACCCATACCTGGCTGCACAACACCCAATGAAATCACGAATTTTAACGCTTGATCCACGCTCATATCCAGCTCTATCACCTTGCTCTTTGGCGCCATCATGAGAAAACCGGAAGTAGGATTCGGCGTGGTCGGAATAAAATAACTCACCATAGGTCCCTGATTAACCGGCCCTTCCATTTCTTTGACCACTTCGCCAGTCTGAAAGGCGATGCTCCAGACACCTTCGCAAGGATATTGTACGAGCAAAACTTTGCGAAATGATTGGCCGCCCGGCGTAAAAAGCGTATGAGTGACCTGCTTGACACCGGTATAGATAGACCTCACAACGGGAATACGACCCACAATGGCATCGCCAAAATCAACCAGCCGTCTGCCTATAAAGTTGGCCGCGACCACGCCTGTCAGAAAAATCACGACGAGCGTTACCAATACGCCAATACCCGGCACATGAAACCCCAGTAGGGCATCCGGTTGGTAGTGAGGCGGCAATAAAAGCAGTGACCGGCTAAGCAAATCAACCAGAAATTTGATTACCAGCAGGGTGACCCAGATAGGCAGCCACACCAGCAGGCCGGAGATAAAGCACGTGCGCAGATAGGCGATCATTGATTAGACTGCTGCCGTATCATTAGGTGTTGATCCACTGGATTCAGTAGATCCTGATCCCGTCGCCGCATCGTTGCCATCCTTACCTGCTCCTTTTGGCTTTTTCTTGTCGCTATAGTCCGTGACATACCAGCCCGAACCCTTTAGCTGAAACCCGGCTGCGGAAACCAGCTTGTTCAATGCCGCTCGATGACAGGAAGGGCAATCCTTCAAAGGGGCATCCGAAATCTTTTGCAGTGCCTCCAATTGATGACCGCATGCCTCGCACTGATATTCATAAATTGGCATAATTAATCAACTCCACTCTTTGATAAAAATATTTATTTTTCAATAAGATGCGTTAAAAACACGCCTGGTTTTTTTAATTTTCACCTTAAGTTTAAGAATATGTTAAATTTTTAACAGTATAATTTTACGCTAATAATTAAAAAAACAAAAATACCGTTTTATCGCGAGAAAATAATGCATTCAACTCAAATACCGACCCACACATCGGATAGTAACATTTTTGCGAAGCTCCTGATATACATCGAGATAAATGAGATCTTTGAGTCAATTCAGGGAGTCACTAGAAGTAACTTTTGTTATGGCGGAGTGCCTATTTTTCTTCAACTGGTGATAGCGCAATACCTTGCCGCCCAGCCAAAGATGCATTCTCCTCTTAATCGCTCAGAGGACAATCAGCAGCCGAACAAACAACATGATCCACTCAATGCACTCAGTATTCTTGCCAACTGGGATGAAGATTTGGCCTCTTTATCATCTAGCGAGAAAGAAGAGATTGATCAATTTCTGGTTGCTATCGATTTATCACAAACGCGGATTCTGTCACAGGAAGCTTTATTCAATTTACAACGGGACAACGTTCAGCTTGACCAAAACACAATTGATGCGTTGATGCTTCAGCCACCGCAAGGCAAATGCGGCGGCCTGTCTTCGCTGTTTTTGCCCTGCATTTGGCTGCAAACACAAATGCAATCGGCGAATACATCCGATAATAATAACTATAAAGAGCAGGATAATTTGGATTGGTTTGCAGCTATGGTAATCCGGATCACCAACTGGGATGGCAACTATGCCACCTTAGCACCTCATGAGAAAAAAGGATTTGAACGTTTTTTTAGCTTCGTTCATCACTACCAGGCTAATCTCATCTTATTAAAAGGCGCGCAGCAAGGCGACTTGGATAAATTATTTTTTGACACATTAAAGAGAACGCCCAAACGCGAATATTCGCTGGCGGGTCTTTTTACCTATCAGGACTTAATCCGCAACTATACCTGCAAAATGGATGATGGCAAAGAAGTTACCGCGCCGCTATTTGATTTCCTGGCGCCGGAACGCCGTCTGGTTTACATACGCTCGCATAATCATGCTGTCGCGCTGTTTCGTTTCCAATCTCAATTTTATTACCTCGACCCTAATCATCCTTTTTCCGTACTTGTTTTCAAGGAAAACCGATTTGCCGATCTAGCCAAGATACTATTTGTAAATATGCAATTTGACGTGAACACACCCTCGCCTCTGGGATTTAAAGTTTTCAGTTTTGATCCCGAAAGCGCTTATTATCCCTACCAAAGCGAATTGCTTACTGAGCATGCTTTTGCTTCTGGTTACGCAAACAATTTTACCGCATTAATGATGGCGGCAACTATCAACTGCGATCACTCTTTTTTCTTCCATTTATTCTCGCCTTATGTTGATGTCAACGCACAAAATCATGAGGGCCTTACAGCACTTCATTTGGCTGCCTTTTATAATGACATTGAAAAAACCGGATTGCTCATCACGAAGGGTGCCGATGTTAATCTGAGAAATGCAATTGCAACTGAGTACCGAACTCCCCTGCATTACGCTGCGTTACACAACAACGAAGAGATAGTAAAGCTATTGCTTGAAAATGGGGCCAATATAGAAGCGATGGATATCAACGGAAACCTGCCAGAGGATCTCACTACCAGCGCTTCTATAAAGGTGGCTATTTCCACCCATTGGGAGAATAAGCTAACGGAGTCGCTGCATGAATTTGAAAAATTTCTGGAAGCGCTGCCAAAAACACCAGAAGGGTTTCTGGACTTTTCTGTCATAGACCCGAGTGCCGACGAAAACTCACTGTCTAAACCACAAGAAAGAGAGACCGCTGCCTCAACGAGTGAAAACGAAATCGGAGCGGAACGCTTATTTCATACAAAATTTTCTTATGTTGCCGAACTAGAAAACCAGTCAACTTCACTTACCTTCGGCACAGGTTTTGAAATGACTGCCTCTGAAGCAGATCTGAATGAATATCCGGGATTAGAGGTTGAAAAGCTGCCCTTTGCACCGAAGAAAGAGGTAGAAGAGGTAGAAGAGGTAGAAGAAGTGGCAATAATAGCAAAAGAAGGAGAAGGTAATGATCAAGAAACCGACATTGATAACGCTCCAAACTTAAACAGAGATTATTACCACCTCAAGGAAAATCTCTTCAAAAACCGAAAGCATACTTTTGGGGAAGAAAATGACAACAAATCTAACGCACATAAGCGATGTAGAACATAGACCCCAACAACAATAACCTTTAGACTATCTGCCGCTTCCATTGCTTCAATTAAACAAGGATCTTTATGTCCGCAAAATCCATTCTCATTACGGGATGCTCAAGCGGTATCGGACAGCGTGCCGCGCAGCGCTTAAAGGAACGCGGCTATCGTGTTTTTGCCACAGCACGGAAAGTCTCAGATGTGCAAGCACTCAAATCACAAGGGTTTGAAAGCTTTCAGGTGGATGTGACGGATACCGCTTCAATGCGACAGGCATTGGATCAGATACTCTCCGCCACGGGTGGCAAACTGGATGCGTTATTTAATAATGCCGCTTACCTGCAGGCGGGCGCCATCGAAGACTTAACACGTGAGATGGACCGCGCACAGTTTGAAGCCAATGTGTTTGGACCGATGGAACTCATTCGTCTCGTGCTACCCGTCATGCGTCAGCAGGGCCATGGTCGTATCATTCAAAACAGCTCCATTTTAGGGATTATCACACTGCCTTATTATGGCGCATACAACGCTTCCAAATACGCACTGGAAGGGTTCAGCAATACTTTGCGCCAGGAGCTACGCGGCACCGGCATTCATGTCTCGATCATCAATCCCGGCCCCATTCATAGCAAACTGCGCGCAAACGCCTATCAACATTATCAACAAACAGAACACGAGCGTACGGGCTTACATGATAAGGCGTATGAGAAAATGGAAGCCTCCTATTTTAATCCCAGCGAACGTGACCGCAAACTTACCCAATCCCCTGATGCAGTAGTTAAAAAGCTGATTCATGCACTGGAAAGTTCGCGTCCAAGCGCCCATTACTATGTGGGTTTTCCGGCGAAGCTTTTTGCTTTTTTAAGAAGAATTCTACCTGACTCTGCGTTAGACTGGGTGCTTGCAAAATTCAGCTTTAAAGAAGGAGAATAACGCCATGGCCTATATTCTTGTGCTTTATTACAGCCGTTATGGATCCGTCAAACAGATGGCGCAGCATATCGCCCGTGGGATTGAATCCGTTTCTGGCATGGAAGCAAGAATCCGCACGGTTCCTCCTGTTTCCCCGACCACGGAAGCGACAGATCCCGCCGTACCCGAGAGTGGCGCGCCTTATGCCACCCTGGAAGATTTAAAAAACTGCGCAGGCCTCGCACTGGGAAGCCCTACGCGATTCGGCAACATGGCAGCGCCCATGAAATACTTTATCGATCAAACCAGCAGCCTGTGGTTATCTGGCCATCTGGTGAATAAACCCGCTACTGTTTTTAGCTCAACGGCCAGTTTGCACGGCGGACAGGAAACAACGCTTCTAAGTATGATGCTGCCGTTATTTCATTTGGGATTTATTTTATTAGGCCTTCCTTATACGGAAACAGACTTAAATACGACACAAAGCGGCGGAACGCCTTATGGCGCAACACATCATGCCGGCACATCCAGCAAAAACCCGTTAACAGATGAAGAACAGCGCTTATGTTTTGCACAGGGCAAGCGTCTCGCGGAAGTCGCTGTTAAATTGAGTCAAGGCCAGATTAGCTAACATTGAACTGAGAATATTGTTCTATGCTGGCAATTTGAACTTTTTTCTCTATATCTTTGTCACTAGGATTTTGAACTTTTTTCTCTATACCTTCGTCACTGGGCTTGAAGAGAGACGGACTAAAGGAGAAAGTCATCTCCTCACTTTTTACCTCTTTCTGTTCTTTTGCATACTTTTCTTCTAAACGACAGACCCAATCGTTTATGGCTTCCTTCAAGTTCCTAGCAAAAATAATATCTTTAATTACTGCTCGCGTTAATGGACAATAAACCAGACTATCATGCGCAGGTTTTATCAGAGCCAACGAGGATTTATCAAAGGTTTGACTTTGATTTGGATCATCTGTCACCGTGGTATAAGGGTCAGACATAATGGTTAAGGAAATGGGACACTTCGCCCAACCTGGAATTTCACCTGTATAATTGATTGCCTCTAATCGTTTTTCAAATTCATTCGCCGTCACTTTAGATTGCAAGGCTTCAAGGTGAGTCGTTACAGTGGATGCTTGTTCTTCTGGTGCCGGATCATTTTGTTCTTGCTCCCCTACTGGTGCAGGTTCAGAACGCAAAAACCCTGCTGCGCCAGCCAACAAACTGATTGCAATAACGGGCACAAAGAAAGATGATAAATTCGATTCTAGACACTCAAGATCGAAAGTCGCCTCTCGCCCATGCATGTATTGAAAACGATCCATACTTCCTCCACAGCGAAGAAAGGAAATATAAAAGCTTGCCGCAGTCGATAGCAAACTACAGGTTACAGTATAAGAAACGCTCTTTTTCATTCGATTAAACATATAGTTAGTTTCTCCGCCTTCAATTTAAGGGGATGCTGGTGTTTGGTCGCTTGCTTATCCAGCACAACAAACCCTTCGAGGTGAATTGTTGACTATATTTTTACCAGAAAAAGCTTATAGCTATATTAGGGAACCATAAAAAAAGCAGCTTAATGAAAGCTTAGCGTTAATTCTTGAACCTTTGCGCAGGATGGGGATAACATAACTACCTTTTCAATAATGGAAAAGAGTGAACCTATGGCCATTTATCTCGTATGTGCAATCGCTGCGTTAGCAGGTTTGCTTTTCGGTTTTGATACCGGGATCATTTCAGGCGCCTTGTTATTCATCGAAAAAGGATTTCCCCTCACCACCGTCATGAAAGAATTAATTGTCAGCAGCGTACTGCTTGGCGCCATGGCAGGTTCACTCTTAAGCGGCAGACTAACAGACTACTATGGCCGCAGAAAAATTATTCTCATCATTTCAGGCATGTTTATCATTGGCACACTCATCGCTTCATTAGCACCCAATGTTAACGCCATTCTGCTAGGCCGACTTTGCATCGGCATTGCCATCGGAATAGGCTCCTACACAGCGCCGCTCTACATTGCTGAAGTGGCACCCCTAGAATTACGCGGCGGATTAGTTTCACTGAATCAACTCGCTATTACCATTGGTATCATGTGTTCTTACTTCATTAATTATGCCTTCACCAATACGGAAGGTTCCTGGCGGCTGATGTTTGCAATCGGACTCATTCCCGCGATTTTGTTATGTATAGGCATGTTCTTTTTGCCTGAAAGTCCACGCTGGCTCGTCAAACAGAAAAGACTGCGTGAAGCCAAAGCGACTTTAAGTTATTTGCGACGCACGGCGCATGTGGATCAGGAAGTAGCCGAAATTGAAAGAAGCCTGAATGTACATCAAGCCAAACTGTCAGAAATTTTTGCACCTTGGATTCGGCCGGTTTTATTCCTGGGTATTATGCTGGGCTTTTTGCAACAAGTCGTCGGCATCAACACCATTATTTATTATGCGCCAACCATTTTCCAACTCGCCGGTTTTCAGGACACATCAACCTCCATTCTGGCAACGGTAGGCATTGGCATCGTCAATGTGATCGCCACTATCTTTGCCGTGTTGTATCTGGATAAATTGGGAAGACGGGTATTACTGTTAACAGGGCTGGTTGGCATGTGTCTCAGCCTGCTTGCGCTCAGCCTCGCCTTTCAATGGGATAGCGCTTATCTGCGCTGGATTGCTGTATTCAGTACCTTTACCTACGTAATCAGCTTTGCTTTCAGCCTGGGTGCCATGCTGTGGCTGCTGGTTTCTGAAATCTTTCCGCTGGATGTGCGTGGCGCCGCAATGGGTGTTGCTGTATTCAGCTGCTGGTTCTGGAATTTCGCGGTTTCTTCCACGTTTTTAAGCTTATTAAACGCGTTAGGCCCCACCAATACATTTCTGTTATACGCGAGCATGTGTGTCGTTGGCTTTGTCTTCTGTTATTACAAAGTCCCCGAAACTAATAATGTGTCGCTCGAAAAAATTGAAGACAATATACGCCGCGGATTACCTTTACGTGAAATTGGCCAACCTGTCTCGGTTGCTCCCGGCAAAGCGTTGCAAAAACCCGTATAAAACTCGGGCGCAAGCGATAAGGGTTTATATACGATCAGGTTATATATTATGAGTAAAAGAATCATTGCATGGGATTTAGGCGCAACAAAATGCGCTGTCGCGCTGGTGGAATATGATGCACGGCGCCATCAGTTACATTGTAAGCAGGATGGCGCAATCAAAATACGTACTTGTGAATCGCTTGAAGATTTATCAGCCAAACTGGAAGAAATAACAGGCGTAAAAATGGCTGAAGCCGATGCAGTCATTATAGGCGCTGCGGGCCAGTTTGATGGCGAGCATCTGCTTCTCGATAAAAGTTGTCCGCATTCCGGTTATCCCTATCCGATGGGATTTGCCGAGCTTGCCAAGCAGCAGAAGTGGCCAGCGTTTGATGTAATTCATGATTATTCTCCTATTGTTTGTGCAACTTTTACTTCCTATCTTCACCATCCTGAAAACATCAAACACCTGAATAACGCGGAAATTAACCCGCACGGCCGACGCGTAGCATTAGGCGTTGGAACAGGTGTAGGATTGAAAGACGGTGTTTTATTTACAAATGGCGACTTCTGGCTTGGTACGAACGAAATGGGCCATATAGGCGTCACCGCACCGCCGCTCACCGACAAAATCCATTATGAACGCCATCAGGAATTAATTCGATTTTTACGTAGCGAAAGCATCCTCGCCGAAGATGAACCGCTTACTTTTGAAAAATTGCTGGCAGGCCCCGGCATTGTTCGTATTCATGCTTTTTTTGATCGTGACGCAAAAAACAAAAGCGCGGAAGAAGTGGGTTCCCTGGTGCGCGAAGGCCATGCAAAAGAAACGCTTGCTACCTTTGCCTGGTATCTGGGTCTCCTGGTCGGCACGGTACAACTGACGTTCATGCCAGACGGCGGCATCTGGCTGACAGGCGGGGTCATTCTCAATCACATGGAATTATTCGATCATCCCGACTTTTATCACGGCATTGAATCCTCGCCCACTTATCTGAAACTGCGCCAGGAATTCCCACTCGGTGTACTTTGCGGCACTGATCATGCATTCATGGGCGGGGCTTATTATGCGAGCCGCCGGCTTTTATAATGCATCACTCCATTACTGTAGAATGCGACAACCCGAGTTGTTCACAAAATTAAGCATTTGAAAGTCTTCTTGCAAAAGGACTTCCCATTTTCATCGCTTTTATTCCACTCATGTAGCTTTATTTGATTCTAGGAAAAAAATATGCCACCCCATCATGGATTCAACTTGCTTGAAATACTGATAGTGACTTGTTTGATCGGCATACTGGCAGCGCTTAGTATCCCGCTCTATTCTTTTCCGCTCACCCAGGAAAAACGGATTGAAGCGGCTGGCGTGCTGAGCAAACTTGCTGTTGCCATGGAACAATATTATCTGGAACACCAGACTTATCAGGGAGCAACGCTATCGGCACTCAATTTACCTGACCATATTGCTAGCGGCCATTATCTACTGACAATCCGCATCGCACGCGATCAAGATTATTTACTTGAAGCCAAACCACTGGGAAAGCAGGCCGTCAATGATGCAGGCTGTGGAACATTGATACTTGATTCAAATGGTGAAAAAAGTGTGTCCGGCACTGAGCCGGTAGAAGCATGTTGGTAATCAGCTATGTTTCATCACAACGAAGTGGTTTTCCATCACTCCCATAGATTTTGTCATTCTCGTCGGGCGAAATGGCGCGCGCTCTTCCTGCTTTATTAATCACAATAGCCCAAACCGGTGCAATGTGGCTCGTACTGCAAAACCATAATGTGCCATTATCACTTTGCATTACGCCGGTGGGATAAAAAAGAAAATCATTGCGATATTTGGGGAATAAACGCCAGTGAAGTGCGCCTTGGTATTCGCGTATCTGTACCATCGCGAGTATTGTCGGGTTTGATTGTTCATTTGCATACGCAGCAACCCGGTACATATTGCCGTCAGGACAGATACTGCTTCTGTGATGACAGATCACTACCGACACACCTCGTATACGCGCTTCATTTCGCGCTAATTGAATCATCCGGAGCATGCGCCATTGCAGTGACATCGCTCTGTCATACTCGCCAAAATGGCGCAGCAAAGGCATGGATAGCGCCGTTATGATACTTATCAGTGCAAGCGTGATCATCAGCTCAAGAAATGTAAAAGCGCGTTGTAAATTCATCATCGCAGCTCCTTATGCTTATGTATTTTTGTTTGATTTTTTATGCTTATCTTTTTTCCCGACAACATGCTGATTAAAAAGGATTTATCGTTAATACTTTTTTATTTCATTAAAATCAATTCAATGCATCACCTTCCGCTTTCAAATAGAGGCATTTTTTAGGTTTATAATGGGTAATGAATAAGAAAAAAGGAGAATGGTTATGAAGACCGTTTTAGCAAAGATTGCATTCACTGCTCTACTCTGTACTTTCGTTATCACAGCACACGCAGCATGGCGATGTCAGGCAACCAATTCAATGGGTCAAAGCTGGTATGCCATCGCTAAATCGTCTAACGCTTCCGCTGCGATAGCAATGAAAGCATGCAAATTAAATACGCACTACACAAGATCGTGTCGATTAGACTATTGCACGTATGCTCATAAAAGCAAAATTTATCGTCCGCTCTGGCAGTGCAATATCATGAATAGCAAAGGGCAAGCCTGGTATGGCGTAGGTAGCACAAAAGCTGATGCCTATGCAGTCGGCATGAAATATTGCCTCCGTTATTCTTCCCGCTATAGCTGTCCGACCAGTTGTGATGTGTTGTCTTGCTTCAAAAGACAATAGTTCCCATCATTAACTTTGTCACTTGGAAAGTGGGCGTTAAAAGCAACTCAAAATAAAACGTCCACTTTAAGTTTTTTATGTCTTGAATGAGTAAATAAATAAATTAACAACATAGAATTGGACTTTGGCTATTTTTGACAGGTATTCATGAATTTGTCATCCTGGGCGCAGCGCACTACTGTCCGGTGAACCTGTATCATAAATAAACAGGCCTCCTTGAAATTAAATAAATAGGAGGCTTGTATTGTCTATTGCGATATTCTGCAACATGCAAATTATGTCTGATCCAGACTAAAACGAGATGTAATGAACGTTTCTCATTTGAAACATTTTTAAATATCTGTATCAATATAAAAGCAATCAAGGCTGTTGCTATTTGAATTTTAACCGCATTAGAAGATCGGCCCAGAAATTTTTTAAGTCGAAGATTTTGCTTGATCCATTTAAAAAATAGCTCTATTTCCCATCGGGCTTTATAAAGCTTAGCAATATTTTCTGCTGGTAAATCTTTCAAGTTAGTTACCAAAATAAGAGGAGTTTTTCCTTCTCTTTTTACACTTATATATCTCAGCGTCTCGCTATATTCCATGCGTTTTCCACCACGTGGAACTTTATTTGAAATTCTAAAAAGACAATCTTGTAAGATGGGTTCGCGAGTATTTTTTTGCCGGCTTTCTATAACAATGGCCGCATTCTTCTTTAATCGAGTCACAAAATAAGCCTGCCTTTTGTTGATGCTCCACCACCAATTGTAATCGTAGTAACCTTTATCAAACACATAAAGGGTGTTTTTAAGGATTGGCCATTTTTGTCCCATCGTCGCATCATTACAATTTGGATGACTCAACTTCATCCTTAAGGGCAAATCTAATCCTAAATCATATTCAACATGTAGTTTTAATCCTTGTATATGCCGAGTCGCATATTGCTTTGACCACTCATCGTACCCTTGGCCTCTTAGCTGTATCGGGCTACTATCTAATATCCTGATTACTTTTTTTATTTCTTTATGTTTTTTCCTGGGTAACAAAGACATAAGCTGTTCTAATATCCAAAAGAAACTTTCGGCTGGTCGTTTTCGATTGGCATCACTTAAGGTCGAGCGTTTTACTTGCGTTTTTATACCAATTTTTTGACTGTTTATCGCAACCTCTAACGTGCGTAAGCTTTTAATTTCATTAATATGTGCATAAATCATCGTTTTTAAATGTTCAAATGTATTAAATGATTCATAACGATGATCAGATCGAAAGCGTTCTATACATTCCTTCATTAATTTTTTTGTAACGGGTTTTAATAATCGTTGAAAAACGGTATCTTTCATCAGTTCGTCCTTGGTGCTAAATGTGGTGTTTAGCGCGCTATCATAGCGCTTTACCAAGGACGATCAATTTTTAATCTGGTTCACCGGACAGTAGTGGGGCGCAGCGAAGGATCTCCTATTGTGCATTGGAAGATCCTTCGAGCAAAAAACGCTCTCAGGATGACAGCCATTCTGTAGAATCAGTATCATTTGTCTAAAATGCCCAAAGTCCAGATACTAATCAAAAATAACACAAACATTATTTTTGATTATCAAAATCATCACGTTGAATAATAAAAACCACGCGAGTTGAAACAAGCTGCGTTTTTAGATGGTTTATAATAAGAACATTACATAAAAAGGAGGATGGTCATGAAGACACTTTTATGGAAAATCCCTTTAGCAATCACTCTAGCATTCGTTACATTTAGCGCACATGCCGCATGGCGTTGTGAAGCCGGCAATAGCCGGGGTCATGAGTGGACAGCCGTTTCCAATTACCGCTCACAAGCCGCAAGACTGGCCATGCAGGCTTGCCGATACAATAGTTCATATCGCCACAGCCGCACATGTCGTTTGAATTATTGTCGTTATACGTCAAGGTATCGTGATCGCGGCGCATGGCAATGTAATGTAGCTGATCGTCGAGGCAGAGCATGGTATGGCATGTCTAATTCACGTCAAACAGCTCGTTCAGTTGCCTATCGTTATTGCAGAGCCAACTCCACGCATCCCCGCAGCTGCTATTTACAAGCCTGCTTCCGAAAATGGTAAGAGCGAGTACGCCATTTGAGGAGTAAAATAAAAAGGTGGACAACCATGTCCGCCTTTTTATTTGCAAAGCGCGCTATTCTTTAGGCCGCATGTGAGGGAATAAAATCACATCGCGTATAGAAGGTGAGTCAGTAAAAAGCATGACAAGACGATCAATACCGATGCCTTCTCCTGCCGTAGGCGGCAAACCGTGTTCAAGTGCAACAATGTAATCTTCATCATAAGGCATGGCTTCTTCATCACCCTCTGCCTTGTCTCGCATTTGTTTATGAAAACGTTCTGCCTGGTCTTCGGGATCATTTAATTCCGTAAATCCATTTGCTATTTCCCGGCCGGCAATGAATAATTCAAAACGATCTGTTACAAAAGGATCCTGATCATTACGCCGTGCCAGAGGCGAAACTTCAGCAGGATACTGCGTGATAAAAGTAGGCTGTTTTAATTTCTGCTCCACTGTTTTTTCAAAAATCTCGACTTGAATTTTGCCAAGACCATAACTTTCCTGCGTGGGAATACCTAATTTTTTAGCCGTTTCTTTTGCCCTTTCAAGGGTCTCAATATCTGCTGCTTTTAGATCCGAATTGTACGCCAGAATGGCTTCTTTCAATGTCAAACGCGTAAATGGCTTGCTGAAATCAAGCGCCGTGCCCTGATAGGAAAATTGCATTTGGCCAAGTACATCCCGGGCAATTTTCCTGAACATATTTTCTGTCAAATCCATTAGATCATTATAATCTGCATAGGCCTGATAAAACTCAAGCATGGTAAATTCAGGATTGTGCTGCGTAGATAATCCTTCATTACGAAAATTGCGATTGATTTCAAATACGCGCTCAAAACCACCGACTACCAGGCGCTTTAAATAAAGTTCAGGCGCAATACGCAAAAAAAGCGGCATGTCGAGTGCATGGTGATACGTCACAAAAGGCTTGGCCGCCGCTCCGCCCGCGAGAACCTGCATCATGGGCGTTTCGACTTCAAGAAAATGCTGTTCTTTCAAAAATTGGCGGATGGAATCCGTAATGTTTGAGCGCATCAGAAACGTTCGCCGCGCTTCCTCATTCGCAATGAGATCCAAATAACGCTGACGATACCGTGTTTCCTGATCAGTTAAGCCATGAAATTTATCGGGTAGCGGTCGAATAGCTTTAGTGAGCAGAACAATTTTTTTTACCTTAACGGAAAGCTCGCCCGTTTTGGTTTTAAATAAATGGCCTTCTGCACCAATAATATCGCCGAGATCCCATTGTTTGAATGCTTCGTACACTTCAGGCGTCACTTCATCCTGACGAATATAAAGCTGAATCCGGCCGGACATATCCTGAATATGCGTGAAACTCGCTTTGCCCATCAGGCGGCGAGTCATGATCCGTCCCGCCACCTTCACTTCGATGGGATTGGCTTCAAGCTCCGCTTCTTCTTTGTTTTCGTGTTGCGTCATTAAATCCTGAGCCAGTGCATTGCGGCGAAAATCAGTGGGATAAGCCCCGCCGCTTTTGCGCCATTCTTCCAACTTGGTGCGTCGCTGCTGGATTAAATCGCTTGTACTGACTTGCTCATTTTCAGGTTGATGGTCATGCATAATTACAATCCGCTCAATAAACTTGCTTCGATAAATTTATCTAGGTCACCGTCTAATACGGCCTGTGTATTTCCTACTTCTACGCCCGTACGCAAATCTTTAATGCGCGACATATCGAGTACATAGGAGCGAATTTGACTGCCCCAGGTAATGTCCTTTTTACTCGCTTCCAATGCTTCCTGTTTGGCATGTTGCTTTTGCATTTCTATTTCATACAGTTTCGCACGTAGCTGCTTCATCGCCTGCGCGCGATTTTTATGTTGCGACCGGTCTGACTGGCATTGCACCACAACGCCCGATGGAACGTGCGTAATACGCACTGCCGAATCAGTCCGGTTAACGTGCTGGCCGCCCGCGCCGGATGCACGGTAAGTGTCTACCCGCAAATCAGCGGGATTGATTTCGATAGCGATATTGTCATCAATTTCCGGCGAAACAAAAACAGAGGCAAAGGAAGTATGGCGTTTATTATTGGAATCAAAAGGTGACTTTCTCACCAGGCGATGCACGCCGCTTTCCGTTCGCAGCCAGCCGTAAGCATAAGGGCCGTCAAACTTGACCGTGGCACTTTTGATCCCTGCCACTTCTCCCGCCGAAACTTCGATTAATTCGGTTTTAAAGCCGTGCCGCTCGCCCCAGCGCAGATACATTCGCAACAGCATATTTGCCCAGTCCTGGGCCTCGGTTCCACCTGAACCCGACTGGATATCCATATAGGCCGCATTCCTGTCCATTTCACCGGAAAACATGCGGCGAAACTCAAGGGATTCAATTTTTTTGGTAAATTTTTCAACATCCTGTGTAATAGCTTCCAGGGTTTCCGTATCATTTTCCGCTTCCGCCAGCTCATAAAGCCCTTCCATATCATCCAATTCGCTGCGCAGATGGGTCATTGACTGGATAGTTTCTTCCAGTTGGGCACGTTCTTTACCCAGGCTCTGGGTTTTTTCAGGCTGACTCCAGATAGCGGGGTCTTCTAGTTCCTGCCGGATAGCATTTAAGCGTTCAATTTTATTATCGATTTCAAAGATACCCCCAAATGCTGTCCAGGCGGGACCGCAGTTCTTTGAGGTAGTTTTTCATGGATGTAATTTCAATCATAATCAAGGCCTTTTCTAGCTATTGCGCGATGTTAGCAAGTTTTTGCGGCTCTGTCATATTTCCTCATGCAAACTTTTGGCAAACACCAGCGCATCTTCCTGCCCTGATACCGTGGGATAATAGTTTTTACGCTCTCCCACCAAGTGAAAGTGCATTTTTCGATAAAGCGAAATAGCTCGAGTATTGGAACGCCGCACTTCAAGGTAGGCGATTCCGGCCCCCTCTCGTTTGGCTTGCTGCAATAAGTGCTGCAACAGCTTACGGCCCCATCCCTGGTGCTGATACTCACGCGCGATGCCGATGTTTAGCACATGGCATTCGCCCGAATGGGCGGAACTGATCGCAAACCCAATAATCTTTTTATCCAGCTCGACTACAAAGCAGTGATGGCCCGATTGAAAACAGGCTTTAAAGGTCTCTTCTGTCCATGGAGCAATATGCACCGCCTGCTCAATGGCCACAATTTGGGGTAAATCCGATTTAAAAAATGTACGCAGCATAATTTAAAACTTCTAAAATTAAGTGATAGTATAGTGACATCATGATCAGGAAATAAAGCACCATGCCCTATAGACTTACTAAAATCTATACTCGTAAAGGCGATCAAGGCTATACGACATTAGGTGATAACCGACTTTCCAAAGACGATTTTCTGGTTGAAGCCATTGGCACCATTGATGAACTTAATTCAGTCATCGGGTTCGTCATTTCTCTGCAAATTCAACATAAAGACATCGCAGATTATTTAACACAAATTCAAAATGAACTATTTGACATGGGCGGGGAGTTGCATGCGCCTGAGCACAGCGTCATTAATGCAGAAAAAGTCTCTGTCATTGAGCAAAAGCTGGATACATGGAACAAGACGCTGCCGCCCCTCAAGGAATTTTTGCTGCCGCGCGGTAACCCAAAATCGGCAGCCTGTCATGTCGCCCGTACCGTCTGCAGACGCGCCGAACGTTGTCTTGTGAGACTTCATCGACAAGTGCCGCTTAACAACACAGAGCTGCTGCGCTATTTAAATCGGCTTTCAGATTTACTCTTTGTCGTTGCCCGCATGCTTGGGAATGAAACGGATGAAAAAGAATTGCTATGGGCACATGAAAAGCAGCAAAAAAATAAGTGACGCTTTAGCCAGCCTTCTGCTTCTTTTTCATTTCGGGGATTTCACAAGCGGGTTAACTTGTTCAGTGGTTGACACTTTACTCATCCTGAATTCTTCCGACATAAATTGATAAGCATTGAGCGCGGCATCCTGGGTAAATGCCAATCCAGTTTGGGTCGTAATCAGCGCCAAATCTTC
The DNA here is from genome assembly GCF_902459475.1 of Aquicella lusitana. Lineage (NCBI taxonomy): Bacteria > Pseudomonadati > Pseudomonadota > Gammaproteobacteria > Legionellales > Coxiellaceae > Aquicella > Aquicella lusitana. The sequence goes on from NZ_LR699114.1 coordinate 1,605,395, forward strand.
TTTGGTTAAATAGATAGCGCCGCTTTGGGCTGTTTTTGGCACGCCTTGACCAAAGGTGTGGCTATAAATACCAAATTTTTCTGCCAATTCCTTGCTAAAATTTTCTGCTTCTTTTTGTGTCGCAAATTTCAATTTAAGCGCGACTCCGTCATGGGACGGCTTTCCTTTATTAATATTTTCTACCATTTCACAACTGATTTTTAACTGATGATCATCCATTACATTTTTTGCCGCATGAGCTACCATCATATTGGTATAACTCAGGCGGTTGGTATGCGATACCTTACTTGATGAATCGAATACGTTATCAAAGACCGTGAGATTATTTTGCGCCAAGGTAGGAATTTCTTTTTTATCCAGGCTTTCTTCAACATTTTTTGGACTAAGCCCATTAAAATCATTTACAAAACTGAGCGACAGTTTTGCCGGTTGATGCGATACTTTATTTTCAGGATTCAGTTGCTGCAGCATTTTGGAATAGCTCGAGATGGGTTTGCTTGCTGGCATGGTCGGCGAAGCAGGGACAATCGGAGGCGGCGATGGCTTTGCTTCTGTTTGCTGCACGAATTTTTTCGCCAATGGTGCACGATTGAAAATTTCAGGCAGCATGCTGACTTGCATACTGATATCATCACTAACAAGAAATCCGTCACGTGCTTTGGGAGCATTCGCTTGTGTATTGGGATAAGAGTAAGTGCCCGGTCCAGCATGTTGTTTTGTCAAACCCGGATTTGCAGTTTGGGTTAAAATATCACGATTAAAATCACCGCCCATCACCAACTTCAAATTATTTTTCTTGGCAAAATCCTGCAAAGCCTGAATCTGTTGTTGCAATTGAACATCTTGACTCATTCTTGCATGGACATTCACTACCAGCATTTGTTCCCCGGTATTTTTATTCTCCAATATCGTGCACTGTATCCCATGCGGGTTGCTTTTATCTTTAGGAGCAATCTGATTCAGTTGTTTGGACCATTCAGCATTCACCACCTCTTTATACTTGGCGGGATTATACAGAGTTAACAGCGACCGGCCATTATAGCCCGTATAATTTGCCTTCATGGGGCTCGTCAAACCCTCATTAATAGAACCCATCAGCATATCTTGTTGGGCTTGCTGCGACGGTGCTTCCTGCAGCAGGATAATATCCAGCTCATTATCACTCTTAAGTTTCTGATTAATATTTTCGCCTGTACTTTTTAAGCGGGCCTCGTATTGCGCTTGATTTTCTGTCTGGCCAAACCGATTATTATAGGGCGCCTTCGGATCATTCTTCGCACTGCATTGATCCATCATATTAAAAATCATGACTTCCGCTGTCGACTTTGGTGTTTTAAGGCGCGCTAATTGCGGGAGATGGTCTGAATTAACTTTATTATAATCAAGGATATAGTTGTTAGATGCGTGCATAACTCCTCCACCCTTTTAAATACTATAGCAAAGACCATGAAAAAAAAGATAACCGAGAAGGAGTTCGAAAGTGGAGACTTCAAGTTTTTAATACGGCTGAAAAAAGAAAAAACCCCGGATTGGCATGATGCAACCCGGGGTGGCTGGAACTTTAAAAAATTAAGTTAATTTTGACTTATAAAACCTGCGGCAAGTCCGCAGGAATAAAGTTTAACTAGTGGCTTTTTCTTCTTTTTTCTTAGGCAGATATAAATCGGTGATCGTACCTTCAAATACTTCTGCCGCCATCGCCACTGTTTCAGATAAGGTCGGATGGGGATGAATAGTCAGCGCCAAATCTTCCACATCAGAGCCCATTTCGATTGCAAGCGCCACTTCAGCCACCAGTTCGCCCGCGTTCGGGCCCACAATACCTGCGCCAATCACGCGGTGATTCGATTCATCAATGATCAGCTTGGTGATACCTTCACTGCGGCCAAGACTTAAAGAACGGCCACTAGCAGCCCAGGGAAAGACGCCCTTGCCATATTTGATGCCTTTTGATTTAGCTTCATTTTCCGTCACGCCAACCCATGCCACTTCCGGATCCGTATAAGCAACGCTAGCAATGCATTTAGCATCAAAATAATGTTTGAGTCCCGCAATCACTTCAGCTGCGATACGGCCTTCCGGGATTGCCTTATGCGCCAGCATGGGGTTGCCAGCGATATCACCAATCGCGAAGATGTGCGACACATTGGTACGCTGCTGCTTGTCTACCGGGATGAATCCGCGTTCATCCACTTTAACACCGGCTTTATTGGCATCAATTTGATCGCCATTCGGACGTCTGCCCACTGCGCAAAGGATGCGGTCAAATTTTTCCGGTTTTTCCGGCGCGTTTTCACCTTCGAACGTCACATACAGACCGTCTTTTTTTGCTTCGACTTTCGTGACTTTGGTTTTGAGATAAATATTTTTGTAGCGCTGTTTAATACGCTTGAAAAGCGGCATCACTACATCGCTATCCGCGCCAGGAATAATCTGGTCCATTAATTCAACCACGGTAATTTCAGCACCAAGCGCATGATAAACCGTCGCCATTTCAAGACCAATAATGCCGCCGCCAATCACCAGCATTTTGCCATGGGTCTCTTCTAGCTCCAGCGCGCCGGTTGAATCGATAATGCGCGGATCATCAGGTAAAAAGGGCAGTTTGACAGGACGTGAACCTGCGGCGATGATCGCCTGCTCGAACTTTATCGTTTCTTTCTTGCCATCTTTTGCGGTGACGTCAATTTCATGATCCGAAATAAATTTGCCTACACCGTGCACGACTTCAACCTTGCGTTGTTTCGCAAGCATCTTGAGACCGCCAGTTAATTTGCTCACCACGCTGCTTTTCCAGTCGCGCAATTTTTTATTTTCTATTTTAGGTTTGCCAAACTGCACGCCATGTTCTGACATTTCCGCCACTTCATCAATGACTTTGGCTGCGTGCAGCAGGGCTTTAGAAGGAATGCAGCCTACGTTCAAACACACACCGCCCAACACGTCATAGCGTTCGATCAACACGACTTTCTTGCCCAAATCAGCAGCGCGAAAAGCAGCCGTGTAACCACCCGGACCACTGCCCAGCACAACAACTTCAGTTTGTATCGTCATTTTTTCTTCTCTCTCTTTAATAAACTCAACATCCTCACGCGGCATGCCACGTGAGGCAATTAAGGGCTATAACAGCAAATTGCGAATGTCGGAAAGCATATTGGTTAAATGCACCATGAAACGCGCGCCGTCTGCACCATCGATCACACGATGGTCATAGGAAAGCGAAAGCGGCAACATGAGACGCGGCACAAACTCACCATCTTGATAAACAGGCTTATAAGAAGATTTTGATACGCCCAAAATAGCGACTTCAGGATAGTTAATAATGGGTGTAAACGCAGTGCCGCCAATGCCGCCCAGACTGGAAATGGAAAAACAACCGCCCTGCATGTCACCCGGTGTTAATTGTTTTTTACGTGCTTTCTCGCTGACATCCGCCAGTTCTTTTGCGAGATCGCTCAAACCTTTTTTATCTACGTCGCGAATCACTGGCACAACTAGCCCATCCGGTGTGTCAACCGCTACACCCAGGTTAAAATATTTTTTCATGACCAGATTTTCACTGGCTGCATCCAGTGATGCGTTAAAATGCGGGAAAGCTTTCAATGATGCCACCACTGCTTTCATGATAAAAACAAGCGGCGTCAGCTTGATATTCTGCTTTTCCAGTTCATTTTTTTTCGTCTGTCGGAACTTCTCGAGTGTGGTGATGTCCGCCTCGCCAAACTGGGTGACATGCGGGATCATCATCCAGTTGCGTTGCAGATTTTTACCAGAAATTTTCTTGATACGGGAAAGCGCCTGACTTTCAACCGGACCAAATTTGGAAAAATCAATCGCAGGCATGGCAGGTAACGAGAGAGATGTGCCACCCTGAACCTGTGATAATTGCGCTTTGACATAAGCCTGAACGTCTTCTTTCAATATGCGCTGCTTTGGGCCGCTGCCTGAAATCAGTGTGAGGTTAACGCCCAGTTCGCGTGCAAGCTGGCGTACGCCAGGCCCGGCGTGAACATCGCTGGTAGACTGGACTGTGCCTGTCAGCACCTTGGATTCTTCGGATGTTGATGCTTCTTCAGCAACGTCTTCAGCAGCTGAGACGGCTGGTTTCTTCTCTTCTTTGCTTTCTGGCGCCTTGGCCTTTTCTTTTTCAACTTCTGGCTTTGCGTCAGTTGGCTTCTTCTCTTCTGCTTTGGCTGCTGCCCCGCTCGTTTCCAGAGTCAGAATAACAGCATCAGATGAAACCTTGTCACCGACTTTGATTTTCACTTCCTTGACCACGCCTGCATCGGTGGAAGGCACATCCAGTGTTGCTTTATCTGATTCAAGCGTCACAATAGACGTATCTTTCTCAATTTTATCGCCTGGCTTTACCAAGACTTCGATAACAGTCACATCTGTTGCCCCTCCCAAATCAGGGACGGTGATATTTTTCAATTGTGCCAAAGGAATTCCTCCATTCATTTAATCACTCGCGCTTCCTCTCCCCTGCAAGGGAAAGGGTCTGGATGAGGCCCGCTTTCATTGCGCGTATTATTATACTCTGAGCTTCGCCTGGTCCCACAGTAAAAAATGCAAGGTCATGAAGCGCTTTTATTAAACCAGTCTCGCCAAGGATGAATGGTTTCCCTGCCTGGACGGGGAAACCATATAAAAGTTATGCGGCGGTTTTTACGATCAAACGGTTACCGGGTTAGGTTTCTTCGGATCGATGCCGTATTTTTTCATGGCAGCAGCGACTTGTGCAGGTTTAAGTTCACCTTCTTTTACCAGCGCATACAAGGCAGCAACCACAATATAATAACGGTCCACTTCAAAGAAACGGCGCAAGCTTTCACGCGTATCGCTGCGACCAAAACCATCCGTACCCAATGTCACATAGGTGCGTTCAAGGTAGGGACGAATGAGATCAGCATAAGCGCGTACATAATCAGTCGCTGCGATCACTGGCCCAGTCTGGTTCTTCAGACACTGAGCCACATAGGGCACAGCTGGTTTTTTATCGCCAACCAGCATATTTTCACGCTCGCAAGCGGCACCGTCACGTCTCAGTTCACTAAAGCTGGTAACGCTCCAAACATTCGCTGCAATATCAAAGTCTTTTTTCAACAACGCTGCTGCTTCAATCACTTCATTCAGAATGGCGCCGCTGCCCAACAGTTGTACTGTATGTTTCGTCTTGCTGGTATCTGCTTTCTGGAACAGGTACATCCCTCTGATGATGCCTTCCTCCACCCCTTCCGGCATTGCTGGCTGTGCATAGCGCTCGTTCATGGCCATAATATAATAAAAGACATCTTTTTCTTCAGCGTACATCTCTTTCAGGCCATGCTGAATAATGACAGCCATTTCGTAACCATAAGCCGGATCATAAGCGCGGCAGGTGGGGAAAGTTGATGCGATCAATAAACTGTTACCGTCCTGATGCTGCAAGCCCTCACCTTCCAGTGTTGTACGGCCGGCTGTCGCCCCTATCAAGAAACCGCGCGCACGCATATCACTAGCCGCCCAGATGTAATCACCTACACGTTGAAAACCAAACATGGAGTAATAGGTGAAAAAAGGCACCATGGGAAACTGATGAGTGGCATAAGAAGTAGCTGCCGCTATCCACGAAGCCATGCAGCCCGCTTCAGTAATCCCTTCTTCGAGTACCTGGCCGTCTTTAGCTTCATGATAATACAGGAACTGTTCTTTATCTTCCGGCGTGTAACGCTGGCCTACGGATGAGTAAATACCCACCTGGCGAAACAGGGTTTCGAGGCCAAAAGTACGCACTTCATCGGAAAAAATAGGCACAATGCGCGGGCCTATTTCTTTCTCTTTTAACAGGACATTCAGAATGCGCCCCAGGGCCATGGTCGTAGAGATGGCCCTGTCACCGGAACCTTTCAGCACGGCATCAAACACAGATAGGTCAGGCACCGTCAAGGGATGGGATTCCACGCGGCGTGAAGGCAAATACCCTCCCAGCTTTTCACGTTGAGCTTGCAGATACTGCATTTCTGCGCTGTCTTTTTCCGGCTTATAAAAACTGAAACTCAATAATTCTTTGTCATTGAGCGGCAAGTTAAAGCGATCGCGGAAAGCTTTTAATTCTTCTTCAGTCAAGTCCAGCTGGTTGTGCGCGACGTTTCTACCTTCGGCGGTCGTTGTGCCAAGACCGTAGCCTTTGACACCCTGCGTTAAAATAACTGTAGGCTGTCCCTTATGACGGGTTGCTGCATGATAAGCAGCATAAATTTTTACTGGGTCGTGCGCACCACGCTTTAGACCTGCAATTTCTTCATCCGACCAGTCAGCGACCAGTGCTTTTAATTCATCCGTATTAAACAGGAATTCGCGTGTATAAGCGCCACCACGCACATAAGCAGTTTGCAGGTCACCATCCACACATTCGGTTAATCGTTTGACGAGCGCGCCTGTTTTGTCTTTTGCAAATAATTTATCCCAGCCACTGCCCCATAATACTTTGATAACGTGCCAACCTGCGCCGCGAAAAAGGCTTTCCAGCTCCTGCACAACCTTGTAATTACTGCGAACCAAACCATCCAGGCGCTGCAAATTGCAGTTAACGACAAAAACAAGATTATCCAGTTTTTCACGTCCCGCGAGGGTCAGGCCAGCAATAGCATCGGGTTCATCCATTTCTCCGTCACCGCAAAATACCCACACCTTGCGATCACCCGCAGGCAAAAGACCTCGATTTTCGAGATAATGAAGAAAGCGCGCCTGATAAACACCTTGTAGCATACCAAGACCCAGCGAGACAGTCGCAAACTGCCAGAAGTTTGGCATGAGCCATGGATGCGGATAAGAGGAAACGCCTTCCCCTCCTGCTTCCTGGCGAAAATGCTTTAACTGTTTCTCTGAAATCCGGCCTTCCAGGAATGCACGGGCATAATTTCCTTCTGAAGAATGGCCCTGAAAATAGACGAGGTCTCCCAGACTGTCTTTAGTAGGCCCTCGAAAAAAGTGATGCATGCCGACTTCATATAAAGTTGCGATAGAAGCAAAGGAAGATAAATGACCGCCAACACCCCCTGCCTTGCTTTTTGCCTGCAGCACCATTGCAATTGCGTTCCAACGAAGGATTGCTTCGATAGCCGCTTCGATTTTCAAGTCGCCCGGATAGTCAGGCTGGTCTTCTGCTGAAAGGGTATTACAATATGAAGTCATCAAAGCGCCCAGGCCGCTTTTGACGCCTTGCTGTTCTGCTGCTGCCAATAAGGCTTGCAAAATAAACTGGGCCCGCTCTTTCCCTTCATACCGGATAAGAGAAGCCAGAGAGTCTAACCACTCTTTGGTTTCGACGGGATCGTTATCACTCCACGTTTTCGTCATCACTCGTTTCCTGCCAGTTCTATTTTGGCGCCAAGTTTAACTCGAAATGATAAAAAATCCAAAGCTGCGTTTTATCTCTCAAAGCCAGCAGAGAAAATATTCCTAAAGATTGGTAGTCAATACGTGTTACACATTTCTCCTATTATAGCCTAATGATCGCCAATCACGAAAAACAGGAATAAGTTTGCGTTATTTAAATGATTATATTGGATTTTTGTTTAGATTTTGCGCCCGGACTCAAGATACTCGCAGAGCTGAGCGGCGCCGTCCAGCAACCGCGGGCCTGCCCGGTCAATCCAGTCTGGATTCACTGTAAAGAGTAAGTGATTTTTTACCGCGGCCATTTCTGGCCAGTTTGCCCAACGCGATTTCCAATCCTCACTGGTGGCACTGCTCACAATCACATCCGGATTGGCAGTGACCACAGCTTCCCAACCTACTTCAGGCGCGAGGGTCCTGCTATCAGCAAAAATATTACGCCCGCCGCAAAGCGTAATGACCTGGTTAATCCAGCTATCTTTATTAATAGTAATAAGAGAATAAGATCCAATCTGATAAAAAACCGTCACAGGTTTTTTTGCATGGTAGCGCTCGCGTATTGCCTTAAGACGCGCGTTATATTGTTTAACCGCCTTATTTGCGCTTGTTGTTCTGTCAGTCAAGCAGCCGAGATTAATCATTGTGTGCGGCACATCTTCTAGATGGCGAGGTTCTGTCGTATAAACCGGCAGGTGCATTTTTTTAAGCGCCATCAGCTGGCGCGCAAAAGTATTGCTCCATGTCACGATCAAATCGGGATGCAGGGAAATGATCCGCTCAAGATCGATGCCGCTGTACGAACCCACTTCAGGAAGATGTCGTGCTGCCTCGGGATAATCACTACCGCTGATCACCCCCACTACCTGCTGACCTGCGCCGACTGCAAATAATATTTCAGTGATATCAGGCGCAAGACTGATGATGCGCTGTGCGGGTTGATTCAGGCGCACCTTATTGCCCATATCATCTGTCACTTCACAGGCTGCGTATACCAGAGGAGAGAAAAGCAGATAAAAAATCGCGGAAATAAACAACCAGGCAGCCGTTTTCTCCCATCGCAGATGGCGGCATAACAACGGCTTGTCATACAAGTAAGCCTTCACTTTCATGATGCGACTAAAAGTAGGATTAATGTTATTCAAAAAAAACCCGGCCGGTCTAAGTTCACACAACCCATGCGATAAGCGCAACAATTACTAGCACAATCACAAATACACGATCCAGCAGGTGGATAGCCGCTCGTTCTGCAGAACCGTCCTCGGGAATTTTGCCCTGCTCCTCATTGCCAAGCGCTGCCTGCCCGCATTCCGTCAATAGAGCTTCGCTGCTTGATAAACCCTGCAAGACTTTTTTCTGCCAACATGACAACACATGCACAAAATGGCCGCCCAAAGCAAAAATGAAAGTAAAGAGGCGAACGGGCACCCAATCCAGGACCGCCTTGATGAGACGGGCTGTTTGCGACAGAGTGGGTGTCATGTCCTCTCTTGGCATTTCTGACGAAGACAAGGCAACCGTCCGGTATAAAACTGCACCCACAGGACCCAAAATCAAGTACCAGAATACAATGGCAAACACACGGGTATTCGCTTCCACAAAAATATTGTTAAGAAGATGTTGGTGCAGCGACTGGGAATAACTGGTGTCGGTAATGCCAAATGAAGTTTTTAATTTATCCGCTGCAAAATGTGCATCACCTTGCGTCAGCGCGTTGATACAGGAAAAAGCATCGGCCCAAAGGTTCTGAGGACCAAGACAATACAGCAGGATAAAGAGATGAAACAGAAGCCTGATAAACCCGTATAACCAGCCTTTCAGTGAAATATCAATGATGGCAATGACAATGAGCAAGGGCAGGATAGTTAACAAAAGCGTCAGATAAGGCGACTTGCCGGGCAGGCGCTCACTGATCAAGTTCTCATACCGATGATACCAGGACCATTGACGCAGATGGCTCCAGTCAAAAAACCGCTCAATTAATAAGGCAATTAAAATCACAATAAAGGTCATTGCAGTTTTCCTTTTAAATAGCCCTGTCAAAAGCGGGCCCCTGATCTCTTTTTCAGCCTGGCGTGTATTATAACGTGAATTTTATAAACATAAATCGCCATCGCAAGTAAAAAGCAAATCCATTTCTCCCTGGTCAACCCCGGCCGCGAGCGACCGAAGGTTTATGGATCAACAGCATTTTATGCAAATTTCATTGCAAATCCGCCAGAAATATTAAAAAATGGCACCTTTATTAATCTTGTGTATACAATAAACAATCATGCAACCAGAAGAAATTAAACACTTAATTGAAGCGGGCTTAAAAGGCTCGGAAGCGTATGTTGAAGGTGACGGCACTCATTTTACGGCTGCCGTCATCTGCCCCGTCTTTGCCGGCCGATCACGCATACAAAAGCAGCAGCTAGTCTATGATACAGTAAGAGCCCAGTTGCTGGACGGCAGGCTGCATGCCTTATCCATTACCACCTTTACACCGGAAGAATGGCAACAACTCAAAGACGATCTGAATGCAGAGGAATCCTGATTATGGAAAAGCTGATCATAAAAGGCCAACACCCCTTAAATGGCGAAATTAAAATTTCCGGCGCCAAAAATGCAGCGCTGCCGATTCTTGCCGCATCACTACTGAATAGTTCTCCCATTCAGATCAGCAATATCCCGCATTTGCAGGATGTGACGACCATTGTTAGCCTGCTCGGACAAATGGGTGTGCGCATCACGCTGGATGAGCGTTCCAATATAGAAGTAGACGCAGGAAAATTGAATTCCTTCCATGCACCTTATGAATTAGTCCGCACCATGCGGGCTTCGGTACTGGTGCTGGGACCACTGTTGGCCCGATTTGGGCAAGCAGAAGTGTCTCTGCCTGGGGGCTGTGCGATTGGTACCCGTCCTGTGGACCAGCACCTGAAAGGGCTCCGGGCCATGGGGGCTGACATTCGCATTGAAAATGGTTACATCAAAGCCACAGCCAAAAAGCTGAACGGCGCAACCATTGTAATGGATATTGTGACCGTCACCGGCACAGAAAATATCATGATGGCAGCCGTTCTCGCCAAAGGACAAACCATTATCCACAACGCAGCACGCGAACCTGAAGTGGAAGATCTGGCTAACTTTCTTAACACTATGGGAGCACACATACGCGGCGCAGGTACGTCCACCCTTATCATTGAAGGCGTCGACGAACTGGGTGGCGGACGTTATCAAGTTCTCCCTGATCGGATTGAAACAGGCACCTATCTGGCCGCAGCGGCCATTACCCGCGGCAAAATCAAACTCAAAAATACCCGGCCGGAATTACTCGAATCTGTCCTACTTAAAATTGAGGAAACGGGTGCTTTCATTGACACCGGGCCGGACTGGATCATGCTTGACATGAAAGGCAACCGTCCGCGAGCTGTCAATATCAGTACGGCTCCTTATCCAGCGTTTCCCACTGACATGCAGGCACAAATGATGGCGGTGAACACGGTCGCCCAGGGCACTGGCGTGATTACAGAAACCGTTTTTGAAAACCGCTTTATGCATGTACAGGAACTGCAGCGCATGGGCGCCCATATTGCACTCAAAGGCAATACCGCCATCTGCACGGGAACCGATGACCTGCATGGCGCACCCGTCATGGCCACTGACTTGCGTGCATCCGCAAGCCTTGTGCTGGCTGGATTGGCAGCCAAGGGCGAAACGACTATCGATCGGATTTATCATATTGATCGCGGTTACGAATGCATCGAAGAAAAGCTCGCACAGCTTGGCGCGCAAATTAATCGTTTGCCATCAGACTCAAAGGAATAAAATGACATGAACCGGAAAGGATACCGATGGTTATTTTCGCTTCTGTTACTTCCCTTGCTTGCTCAGGGTGCAAACCAGAGTGACCTGGATAAGCTGGTCGAATTAAAGAAAGCTCAAAGTACTTATCTGGATTTATCCAATGTGGATTTGCGAAATTATTCGTTCATCCCCGGCAAGATTGATTTGCAACGGGCAAATTTATCTCACAGCAATTTATCAGGCGTTGATCTCTCAAAAATGAACCTGAGCGGCGCAAATCTAAGCTATGCCAATTTGGCAAATGCCAGACTCAATCAAGCTGTCTTGACCAGCGCCAACTTGCAGCATGCAAACCTAAGCGGCGCCGAACTGCATCAAACCGATCTATCCGGCGCAGATTTAAGCTTCGCCACCTTAACCACTGCCAACTTGCAACAAGCCCTTTTTATCAAAGCCGATCTCACGTGTGTCAATCTCAACCAAGCGGATTTAACCCGATCCAACTTTACAGAGGCCGTCATTTCGGGCGCAACGTTTATCAATACGATGACTGCCGATATCATCGGGTATGATTCCGTGACGGATAGGAAGATAAGTTGCGGATAGTCACGCTGACATGCATCAGGGATTTGGTTGTTATGCCTGCGGTTTGCGCTTTCTAACAAAAGACTTTCATTCCCTCATCTGGTCACAAGATGAGGGAATGATTACACGCTGTTAATTCAAATAAAAATCCAGTGTCGCCCGCAATCCTGTTTCCATGCTGACTTGCGGTGTCCAGCCTAACTGCTCATTTGCATGGCGAACCAAAGGCACACGCAATGACACATCCTGATAGCCTTCACCGTAATACTGCTGTGCGTCAATATCAACCAGCTGCACGGATTTCGCCCGCTCGGCATAGTTAGGATAAGACTGTGTAATGAGGCTAATGAGTGTCTCCGCAAGTTTGCGTATGGAAATATTTTCGGATGGGTTCCCAATATTGAAAATTTTATTACGCGCACTGTCATTTTTATTTTTGATGATGCGTAATAAAGCATCAACGCCATCACCAACATAAGTAAAGCAACGCTGCTGCGAACCGCCGTTAACGAGATTGATATTTTCACCGCGGAGGATATTGCCTATAAATTGCGTCAGCACGCGCGACCCGCCGGGTTTGGGATTAAACACGTTATCAAGACGCGGACCATACCAGTTAAAAGGACGAAATAAGGTATAAGATAATCCCTTATGTTTGCCGTAAGCATAAATCACGCGATCCAATAACTGTTTCGAAGTGGAATAGATCCAGCGTTCCTTATTGATGGGGCCCGTAACAAGGTTACTGTTTTCTTCGTCAAATTCAGTGTCAGGGCACATGCCATAGACTTCTGAGGTAGAGGGGAAGATCACATGTTTTTTATATTCAGCGCACTGGCGCACAATTTCAAGGTTAGCTTCGAAGTCAAGTTCAAACACACGCAGAGGGTCCTGCACATAGAGCGCCGGCGTTGCAACCGCAACCAGTGGCAGGATCACATCACAGTGCTGAATGCGTTCCCTGATCCAGTCTTTCTGCTTGGTAATATCGCCACTTACAAAATGAAAACGCGGATGCTGCAGACAAGTCTCGATTTTATCCTGCGCTAAGTCCATGGCATGGATCTGCCAATCAGTCTGCGCAAGAATTGCTTCGCTTAAATGGCTGCCAATAAAACCGTTCGCACCCAGAATTAAAACGTTCATAAAACACACTCCTATAAGAAAGGGATCTGACAGATTAATACTGCTGACTATAGCGTTTTAAAAAATTGCCAAATTATTGTCATCCCCTATTTATTTTTTAATTAAAAATACCATACATCACATCGAGCACTTTATCGTGTTCGGCATCTGTCATGCCCGGAAAGAGCGGCAGACTGACGATGCGTTCGCATACGTCTTCCGCGTGCGGGAAATCGCCAAGATTAAAACCAAATGCCTGACGATAGTAAGGATATAAATGCGCAGCACGGTAATGCAAACCTGTACCTATATTCTTTTCTTTCATAGCCTGCATAAATTCATCACGATTCATGCCCGTGATTTCTTCATTGATAAGCGGTGTATAAATATGCCAAGCATGCAGATGTTCATAAGGCGGTCGCTTGGGCAGCGTCCATTGCGGCCAGTCAGACAGGGCTTCCTGATAGCGATTCGCCAGTTCATTGCGGCGAGCAATAAAGCCGCCCAATTCCTGAAGTTGATGAATGCCAATCGCAGCTTGTATATCCATCATATTGTATTTATAGCCGGGCAGGACCACTTCATAATCCTGGCTGCCTCCCTTGCTGTAACGGTTCCAGGCTTGTCTGTCGATGCCATGAAAACGCAGCCGTTCAATTTGCATTGCAAGCTGTTGGTCACGGGTAACGACGCAACCGCCCTCACCTGTAGTCATGTTTTTGTTAGGATGAAAGCTGAAAACCTGCGTGTCACCAAAGCTGCCAATACGTTTACCTTTATATTCAGCACCAATCGCATGCGCTGCATCTTCAAGCACACGAAGTCCGCGCTGTTCCGCTATTTCATAGACAGGATCCAAGTCCACGGGAAGACCGGCAAAATGAACCGGCATAATGACACGTGTACGATCAGTGACTGCATCCGCGAGTCTGTTCATATCCATATTTAAAGTGCCAGGATCAATATCGATCAGAACAGGCTTGCCGCCCGCCAGCACAATCGTATTCAATGTGGCGACAAAGGTGAGTGGGGTTGTTATCACTTCATCCCCTGGCGCAAGATCCATTCCGAGCAGGGCAACATGCAAACCGGCTGTTGCGGACGTTAATGGCAGCACATGCGGTGCATCAAAATACCTCTTGAGATTTTCAGTAAATTGGTTCACCCGCGGACCTGTTGCAATCCATCCGCTTTTTAAGCAGGCAACAACTTCATCGATGGCGGCCTGACTGATAGACGGGCGCGAAAATGGTAAAAATTCTTCAGACATAATATCCCCTTTTCTTTATGAACTACTTTGGGCGACCAGATAGACGCCCGCAATAATGACGAAAATCCCTAATATGCGTATTGACGTTAATGGCTCACCAAAAAAATAATTCGCAGCCAGTGCATTGACTACATAACCTATACTTAGCATGGGATAAGCAAAGCTGACCTGAACGCGCGATAATACCAGCAGCCAAACCACGACACTGATCACGTACATGCACAGGCCCGAAATGATGGGTAAATTCCCCGCTACTTTGACACCAATCGGAATCACATTGGCTGCACTAAATTCAAAATGACCGATTCGGCTCATCCCCGCCTTCAGCATAAGCTGGGCACCCGCATTTAACAGCACCCCCAGCAGGATGAGTGCAAATATCTGCATAACTGACACCTCTCTTCAAAACCACCAGGAACAGGCTCTATTTATCCTTATATATATTGGTATATAGCAATCCGGACCCAGGGGCGGAATATGACGCAAGCAAGAGATGCATAATACAAAATTTTTAGTCAATTTACACATTTCCCAGCAAATTAAGCTATAATAGATGGCCTACAAGCAAACCAATATCTGTATTTATTTGATTAATAAAGAGTTAAGAGGAATCTACACCATGACATTACTCGTTGGCAAAAAAGCGCCGGGGTTTACAGCGGCAGCAGTGATGGCGAATGGAGAAATCAACCCTAATTTCAACCTTCATGAAGCCATTGACGGAAAATATGGTATCGTCTTTTTTTACCCCTTAGACTTTACTTTTGTTTGCCCCTCAGAACTAATCGCGCTCGATAACCGAATTGAAGAATTCACCTCACGCAATGCGCTGGTGATGGGAATCTCTATTGATTCTCAATTCACCCA
Source organism: Aquicella lusitana (assembly GCF_902459475.1). Taxonomy (NCBI): domain Bacteria; kingdom Pseudomonadati; phylum Pseudomonadota; class Gammaproteobacteria; order Legionellales; family Coxiellaceae; genus Aquicella; species Aquicella lusitana. The sequence goes on from NZ_LR699114.1 coordinate 1,620,408, forward strand.
TAACGCATGGCGCAATACACCTGTAGCAAGCGGCGGCATCGGTCAAGTCCGTTATCCACTCATCGCAGACGTCAACCATCAAATTTGCCAGGCTTATGGCGTCGAGCACCCGACTGCACATGTTGCGTTACGTGGTGCGTTCATCATCGATAAGCAAGGCATCGTCCGTTCTCAAATCGTGAATGATTTACCACTCGGCCGTAATGTAGATGAACTCTTGCGTCTGATTGATGCATTAGAGTTTCATGAAAAACATGGCGAAGTTTGTCCCGCAGGCTGGACCAAAGGTAAAACGGGTATCAAACCGACTTCTGAAGGAATTGCAAAGTTCCTTGCTGACGAAGCTGGGCAATTATAATCATTTTCATGATATCTGTAACAAAAAAACCCGCCGCTTGGCGGGTTTTTTATTTTCCTGTCATGTTATTTTCGATAATGCTTTCATTTCTGCGTAAGGTTAGGTAATTCGTTGATGAAACTGCACCTGTCATTGTCGGGAAGCATTGTAATAGCATCTCATAAACTGGACTTTGGCTATTTTACAAAATGCTCGATAATGCTGTCATCCTGAGCGAAGCGCACTACTGTCCGGTGAACCTGTATCATAAATAAACAGGTCTCCTTGAAATTAAATAAATAGGAGGCTTGTATTGTCTATTGCGATATTCTGCAACATGCAAATTATGTCTGATCCAGACTAAAACGAGATGTAATGAACGTTTCTCATTTGAAACATTTTTAAATATTTGTATCAATATAAAAGCAATCAAGGCTGTTGCTATTTGAATTTTAACCGCATTAGAAGATCGGCCCAGAAATTTTTTAAGTCGAAGATTTTGCTTGATCCATTTAAAAAATAGCTCTATTTCCCATCGGGCTTTATAAAGCTTAGCAATATTTTCTGCTGGTAAATCTTTCAAGTTAGTTACCAAAATAAGAGGAGTTTTTCCTTCTCTTTTTACACTTATATATCTCAGCGTCTCGCTATATTCCATGCGTTTTCCACCACGTGGAACTTTATTTGAAATTCTAAAAAGACAATCTTGTAAGATGGGTTCGCGAGTATTTTTTTGCCGGCTTTCTATAACAATGGCCGCATTCTTCTTTAATCGAGTCACAAAATAAGCCTGCCTTTTGTTGATGCTCCACCACCAATTGTAATCGTAGTAACCTTTATCAAACACATAAAGGGTGTTTTTAAGGATTGGCCATTTTTGTCCCATCGTCGCATCATTACAATTTGGATGACTCAACTTCATCCTTAAGGGCAAATCTAATCCTAAATCATATTCAACATGTAGTTTTAATCCTTGTATATGCCGAGTCGCATATTGCTTTGACCACTCATCGTACCCTTGGCCTCTTAGCTGTATCGGGCTACTATCTAATATCCTGATTACTTTTTTTATTTCTTTATGTTTTTTCCTGGGTAACAAAGACATAAGCTGTTCTAATATCCAAAAGAAACTTTCGGCTGGTCGTTTTCGATTGGCATCACTTAAGGTCGAGCGTTTTACTTGCGTTTTTATACCAATTTTTTGACTGTTTATCGCAACCTCTAACGTGCGTAAGCTTTTAATTTCATTAATATGTGCATAAATCATCGTTTTTAAATGTTCAAATGTATTAAATGATTCATAACGATGATCAGATCGAAAGCGTTCTATACATTCCTTCATTAATTTTTTTGTAACGGGTTTTAATAATCGTTGAAAAACGGTATCTTTCATCAGTTCGTCCTTGGTGCTAAATGTGGTGTTTAGCGCGCTATCATAGCGCTTTACCAAGGACGATCAATTTTTAATCTGGTTCACCGGACAGTAGTGGAGCGAAGCGAAGGATCTTCTTTTGTACATCGGGAGATCCTTCGCTTCGCTCAGGATGACAGCATTGTGAAGTGTGTCCGTTTTGCTTGTTGGCCCCGATATAAATTACTGGCTTAAGCTTAATCTTTTATAATTTTTTATTTTTTTGCGGTTTATATCGAAGAGAGTCTGGATTGCTTCGCTATGCTCGCAATGACAAATACAGTTTCATCAACGGAATAGGTAACCTTTGTAATTGTGAGCGTAGCAATAAATGGGAATTAGCTTGTAAAAAATATAAAACTTTATTCATAACATGAATAAAGTTTTATAAACTTTTTTTATTTTAATTTTATAAAGTGACTTACATCTTTAAAAAAAATTGAATCTCTGCTATAAACTCACCTCTACAAAAAATGTATGATAAGCGGGTATTTTTGCCTGTTTTATACGGTGCATTTTTGTATGTTATGAATAAAAAATTGCTAGCAAGTAAACTAAAATGTGCAGCTTTAGCATGTTTGTAAGAAAATTTGCTTGCAATGGTGGACAGTCATGAGTTAATTTTGAAACTCGTCCGGATTAATCATTTCAAGGAGATACAACAACTATGAAATTAAAACTCGTTGTCGCATCAATGAGCATACTTGGATTAGTCAGCGGCCCTGCATTCGCTGCCAAGACTCATAAGATGATGAAGAGTGATATGAAACAAACGGTTCGCCATGACTATAAAGACATGGGAATCCAGGAACCTGTCTGCACCATCAACCCAGCTTCTCTTACCATGGATGAAATGACCCAAAACGTAGGTCGTGCATTACCCAATCCCTGCAACCCAGGCTGGTTTAATCGAATTCAAGTAAGCGGCGGCATCAACGTTGACGTTGGCAAATGGGGTAACAGAAACGCCAATATCATGGGTGAAAACTATCAGCGTTTGTCTTTGAATGATGCTTACATTAACGTTTCTGCCGATGTGAATGATTGGGCAAAAGGTTTCGCAAGCTTAAGCTTCAGCAACCCAACCACCAACGTGAACCCTTCTATCTATAAACTCTGGGGTGCCGCTGAATACAACGCTGCCTATGCCAACAACATCAACGGCAACGCATCAAATGTCATCCAGCTTGAACAAGCTTATGCAACTTTCGGCAACTTTGATGTCTCTCCGATCTTCGTTCAAGTCGGTAAGCAATTCCAAGATTATGGCCGTTACGAGATTCATCCGATCACTGAAAGCATGACGCAAGTCATGACCAAAACCCTGGCGACCTCTATCCGAGCAGGCTTTATTGCTAATGGTTTCCATGGTTCTATCGCAGCATTTGATGATCCAATCAATAAAATGGGCAACACCTCCAGCCCAACCAACTACACCGCTGCTGTAGGCTATGACCAGAACAACGATCAGCTTGGCTTTGATCTGGGTGCAGGTTATATCTACAACATGATTGGCGTGAACGACGTTGCTTACAACGTAGTGAACTTCAATACATTGGGCGGCACACTGGGCAACACTGGTACTTATCGTAATCGCGTAGGCGCTTACGCGCTGTATGGCGATGTCAACAGCGGACCTTTCTCGCTGGGCGCACGTTATACGCAGGCTCTGCAACGCTTTAACGTCAACGACCTGCCGAAGAACGGTATTGCTGACCTGACTGGCGGTGTCATCACTGGCGCACCAATTGCAGGCAGATCCGGTGCTAAACCATGGGCTGCAGGCATTCAGGGTGGTTACGGATTTAATGTCTGGGATAGAAACCAGAACATTTATCTGGGTTATCAAACTTCTCGCGAAGCTGCTGGTCTTAACCTGCCGAAAAACCGCTATCTGGTTGGCTACGGCATCGATGTGTGGAAGAGCACTAACCTTGGCATTGAGTGGGATCATGACAATGCCTATAGCACAGGAAATGGCGGTTCCGGCAACAACACGAACCTTGTTTCCTTACGCGCTGGTGTTCAATTCAGCTAAACCCAGACAATGGGAAAAAAGCCCGCCTCGAGCGGGCTTTTTTTGTCTGAAAATTTGAGTGCGTTTATTTAACTTTGCTTAAACTGGACTTTGGCCATTTTTACAAAATGATTCGATAACGCTGTCATCCTGAGAGCGTTTTTTTGCTCGAAGGATCTCCCGATGTACAAAAGGAGATCCTTCGCTTCGCTCAGGATGACAGCTTTGTGAATGCTTTTCAAAATGGCCAAGGTCCGGTTTAATAAACTACCCGCTAAATTGTTAGCCGATTCGCAATATGACAAAAAAGCTCCGCCGTGCGCTCAGCATCATAAATCGCTGAATGTGCTTGTTGGATATCAAAAGAAACCCGCGCTCGTCTAGCAGCTCGTGCCAGTATGGTTCGATAACGCTGTCATCCTGAGAGCGTTTTTTGCTCGAAGGATCTCCCGATGTACAAAAGGAGATCCTTCGCTTCGCTCAGGATGACAGCTTTGTGAATGTTTTTCAAAATGGCCAAGGTCCGGGTTTAATAAACTACCCGCTAAACTGTTAGCCGATTCGCAATATGACAAAAAAGCTCTGCCGTGCGCTCAGCATCATAAATCGCTGAATGTGCTTGTTGGATATCAAAAGAAACCCGCGCTCGTCTAGCAGCTCGTGCCAGTATGGTTCGATAACGCTGTCATCCTGAGAGCGTTTTTTGCTCGAAGGATCTCCCGATGTACAAAAGGAGATCCTTCGCTTCGCTCAGGATGACAGCTTTGTGAATGCTTTTCAAAATGGCCAAGGTCCGGTTTAATAAACTACCCGCTAAATTGTTAGCCGATTCGCAATATGACAAAAAAGCTCCGCCGTGCGCTCAGCATCATAAATCGCTGAATGTGCTTGTTGGATATCAAAAGAAACCCGCGCTCGTCTGGCAGCTCGTGCCAGTACTGTTTCTCCCAATGTGAGTGCGGAAAGTGAAGCAGTATCAAAGGTAGTAAAAGTGTGAAAGGGGTGATACCGTATACCCGCGCGTTTGGTTGCTGCCAAAATAAAATTCAGGTCAAACCAGGCATTATGTCCAACCAGCACTGCGCGATAACAGGCTGTCTCTTCCAGTTGCTTTCTAACTGCAGCAAAAATTCGATAAAGCGCTTGGCTTTCGGGAATAGCGAGCCGCAAGGGAGAAAAAGGATCAATCCCGTTAATTTCCAATGCCTCCTGTTCAAGGCGTGCGCCTTGAAAGGGCTCAACATGATAGGCGACTGTTTGTTGCCGGTGGAATTTGCCTCCCTCATCCATCTTAAGCAGGACTGCTGCGATTTCCAGCAATGCATCTGTTGCCGGATTTAGCCCCGATGTTTCTACATCTATGACAACCGGTAATAATCCTCGAAAACGGCGGGCTAAGCGTGTTGTTCTATTATTCATCTTTTCTCTGGCCAAAAACTAAGTTTTCACTAAAATAGGGGGGTAGTATAACAGGTGCATCATCTACCTTTCTCACCGCTCCGCTTCTGAGCGGTAACAATTTGATAAATCATTAAAACAATATCGGGAAGACTATGTTAACGACCACACCTTTACCCCAATCCAATCCTCTGCGAGATACTATCACAAAAGCTTATAGAATGGATGAAACGGAATGCCTTAACCGACTGCTTCCAGAGGCCGCCCTTTCCAAAGAGAGTTTAGATCAGGTTGCAGCGACTGCAAGGCAGCTTGTTATTGAAACGCGGGAATACAAAAAGAAGCAGAGTAAAATTGATACACTGCTTCATCAATACGATCTTTCCACCGAAGAAGGTATTGCCCTCATGTGCCTTGCGGAAGCGTTGTTACGTATTCCAGACAAAGCAACCATGGATAAATTCATCAGCGATAAAATTTCAACGGCTGAGTGGAAATCGCATCTCAGCACAGAGAATCCCCTTTTCATTAATGCAGCCACTTGGTCATTGGTCTTTACCGGAAAGGTTTTCGCACCCACGCTTAAAAGTCAGAAAAACCTGATGGGCTCGTTAAAGCGCGCCGTCAGTCGCCTGGGTGTGGCGGTAATACGGCCTTTCATTCTCCAGATGATGAAAACCATTGGCACGCAGTTTGTCATGGGACAAGACATCGATTCCGCTTTGAAGCGCGCTCAAAAAATAGAAGACATGGGCTACCGTTTCTCTTATGACATGCTGGGCGAAGCAGCGCGAACAGCAGAGGATGCGTCGCATTATTATACGGCTTACGAACAAGCCATTGCCGCTATCGGGAAGGTTGCCCATCAAGATAGCCCGATAACGAATCCTGGCATTTCGGTTAAGCTTTCTGCGCTTTCACCCCGCTTTGAATACACACAACGCGAACGCGTACTAAAGGAAGTCCCACCGCTGCTGCTCGCACTCGCCCAGCAAGCTAAACAATATAACATTGGTTTAACCATTGATGCAGAAGAAGCAGACAGGCTCGATCTCATGCTGGATATTTTTGAAATGGTTTATACCGATGCTTCGCTCGACGGTTGGACAGGTTTGGGTATTGTCGTACAAGCCTATCAGAAACGCGCCTCCTTCGTCATTGACTGGCTGGCGGATCTCGCTAAACGGCACGGTAAGCGCATTATGCTGCGCTTAGTCAAAGGAGCTTATTGGGATGCAGAAATCAAGATGAGCCAGGTCCAGGGCTTCAACAATTATCCGGTTTTTACACGTAAAAATTCAACCGATGTATCTTATCTTGCCTGCGCAAAACAGCTGCTTTCACAACCCCAGTGTTTTTACCCCCAGTTTGGCACGCACAATGCCTATTCCGTTGCGGCCATTATGGAAATAGCGCAGCAATATAATAAGGCTGAATTTGAGTTCCAGTGCCTGCATGGCATGGGCCGGCCTTTATATGATCAGATCGTGGATAAAACCAAATTCAATCTTCCCTGCCGCATCTACGCACCCGTTGGCACGCATAAAGATTTATTAGGCTATCTGGTTCGCCGTCTGCTTGAAAATGGCGCGAATAGTTCGTTTGTCAATCGTCTGGCCGATGAAAGCATTCCCATGGAAAAAATTATTGCTGATCCGGTCGCTTATATTGTGGGCCTAGAGAATAAACGGCATCCCAAAATTCCGCTGCCTCAAGCCATTTATGGTGAATGGCTCAATTCCAGCGGCATCGATCTCTCCAATACACTGCAACTCGCTCAGCTTAAAAAAGCAATGGAAACCGCTGCAAAAGAAACATGGACCGCAGGCTCCATTGTAAACGGTAAAGTTTATATTGATAAAAACCCTCACCCGGTTGTCTCGCCCAGTCATATCGAGCAAGTAATTGGTTATGCTAGCAAGGCTGATGAGACTCTGATTGAAGAAGCGCTTCAAACCGCCGTAAATGCAGCATGGGATTGGGCTACCACACCCGTTACTGAACGGGCGGCGATTTTAGAACGCGCAGCCGAAATTTTTCAGCAGGAAATGCCTGCTTTAATGGCGATCGTTACTCAGGAAGGCGGACGATGCATACAAGATTGCCTGTCAGAAGTCCGTGAGGCCATTGATTACTGTCGTTATTATGCTTACCGGGCACGACATGATCTGATGCCCATGCCATTGCCTGGCCCAACGGGTGAGTCCAACCAGCTTTCGCTGCATCCGCGTGGGGTCATTGCATGCATCAGCCCCTGGAATTTTCCCATTGCCATTTTTACAGGGCAAATTGTGGCTGCACTGGCTGCAGGCAACCCTGTAATTGCCAAACCTGCTGAACAGACCCCGCTCATCGCATTCAAGACAATAGAAATCCTGCATCAGGCAGGTATTCCTAAACCTGTCTTGCAGCTGCTTATCGGACCAGGCAGTGTGGTCGGTGCCAAATTGGTCAGTGATCCTCGCATCGCGGGTGTCATTTTTACTGGTTCAACTGAAACAGCGAAGCGAATTGAACAGTCGCTGGCAAACAGGACCGGACCCATTGCGCTTTTCATCGCAGAGACCGGCGGCCAGAATGCTATGATTGTCGACTCCTCCGCTTTGCCGGAGCAAACGGTGATAGATATCGCTCAATCTGCATTTAACAGCGCAGGCCAACGTTGTTCAGCCTTGCGCGTCCTGTTTGTGCAAGAAGAAATTGCCCCGCGATTGCTCGCAATGTTAAAAGGCTATATGGAAGAATTGACCATCGGCGATCCCCGCCTGCTTGCTACAGATATTGGTCCTGTCATCGATAACGATGCACTGCAGATGCTGAAAAATCATTTTGCCAAAATGAGCCATGAAGCCAAGCTTATCGCACAAGTCCCTATGCGCGAGTCTCCTTCAGGTCATTATTTCGCTCCTTGTGTATTTGAGATTGAACATCTCGGTTTGCTCGAGCGAGAAGTTTTCGGCCCGATTCTACATGTTATCCGCTATCAGGCACGCGATCTGGATAAAGTAATGGATGCTATCATCCGCACCGGGTATGGATTAACATTAGGGATTCACAGCCGCATTGAAGCAACGGTACAATACATCCAAAATCGGATGCCGGTTGGCAATATTTATGTCAATCGCAACATGATTGGCGCAGTGGTAGGTGTACAGCCATTCGGCGGTGAACGATTATCCGGTACAGGCCCAAAGGCAGGCGGCCCGCATTATTTGCCGCGTCTTTGTGTTGAGCACACCGTCTCCACGAATACGACTGCAGTAGGCGGTAATGCACGTTTAATATCACTACTCGAGGAAGATTAATGGCACAAGCACACCCAGTTACCTATGTCATATTTCTCATTTTCACAGGTACTGCCATTTTATCAACGATCGCGTTATTCACGCGCCAATCGCTGCTGGTTGCCTATATTGCACTAGGGGCCATTCTTGGTCCCTGGGGCCTTAAACTGATTGATAACGCAGGTATAAACCGACAGGCAGGTGATATTGGTATCATCTTCCTGCTGTTTTTGCTGGGACTGCATTTGCAGCCGCAAAATCTTTTTCATTCCTTACGGAAAATGAGTCTCATTACCCTGACAAGCTCGTTTATCTTTTTTATTCTGGGTTTTCTTACCAGTCATTTATACGGTTATACTTTTGAAGAAAGCGCCCTCGTAGGTATCGCTGCAATGTTTTCGAGTACCATTATTGGTATTAAACTACTACCTACGACAATCCTGCATCATCAACATACAGGTGAGTTAGTCATCAGTATCCTGCTGTTACAAGACATTATCGCTATTGCCGTCCTATTAGGCATGGAGATCGCAGCGAGCCGTTCCGTTTCATACAACCATGTAATGCTGGTCATCAGCGCTTTTCCGGTTTTATTACTCGTCGCTTATGTTTTCCAGCGCTATATCCTGGCGAGGCTGCTGGAACGTTTTGACAAAATTCATGAATACATTTTTATTCTCTCAATCGGCTGGTGCCTTTGCATGGCGCAGCTAAGCCGCTCTTTTGGGTTATCAGAGGAAATCGGCGCATTCGTTGCAGGCGTTGCACTTGCCTCCAATCCGATCTCATTTTATATCGCTGAAAGCTTAAAACCCCTGCGGGATTTTTTTCTGGTGATTTTCTTTTTTACCATTGGCGCCGGGTTTAACTTTGATTATTTTTCAACTGTCATTGTGCCTGCTTTAACACTCGCAGCCATTATCTTGCTGCTAAAACCAGTGGTCTTTAACTGGCTGCTCAGCCGCTCGGGTGAAGTCAAATCAGTCAGTTGGGAAATTGGTGTTCGATTAGGACAAATGAGTGAATTTTCCTTGCTCGTGATTTATATGGCGCTCGAAACAAAATTATTATCGCCAGCGAGCACTTATATGGTGGAGGCGGCCATTATTATTACGTTCATTGTTTCCTGCTACTGGACCGTCATGCGCTATCCAACGCCGCTAGCCTCAACCGACAAACTGCGACGAGATTAGGATGCTTTAAAATATTCTGAATCCTGTTCGCCTTCTTTAGACAAGTCACTTTCTGAATCTTTGCTTTCACCTTCAAAAGCACTGTTCTGAGACAGGTGACTATCTATATCTGCAGGTGGCTGTGATTGCCAAAAAGGAAAATTCATGGCTGCTAGTTGAGTTCTGTTTTCATTAAGTATGACATTGTCTTCAAGCCCGGTCGGTGTTTTGACATCATTTTTGATGACATTGACGTATGCATTGTTGTTATTATCATCAGAAAAATTTTTTTGTGGTTTAGCTGCAATCTCATCATTTATTTCAACTGGTTCGCTTTTACGCTTATGAGAATAGACATCTCTCTGTTTATGTTCATTAAAACGTTTAACCTGAAATAAAAATCTGAAAAAGGCCATCACCTCATCATCAACACCCGCCAGCACTAACACTTGCTCAAGATCAGCAAATACCTGGCCATTATGAAAAACGGCGAGCTTCGGATTGATTGCCTCTCGAATCTGCGCAGCCGTATATAGAGAATCATCTGCAGGATTAAAACTATCTGTCATAAATAAAATAGAAGGGGCAGCGTGTTTTCCCAGCTTGTATAGGATCTTGTTAATATTGCCCAGTCCATCTTTCAATTCTTCGTCTGCCATGACTTCATACTGACGGCCGTATCCAGAGGATGAACCCCTAATCGTTATAAAGCCTTTGACAGCGATAGAAAATTTACCACTTTGTCTTTCAATTTGCTTTTGGATACTATCTTCTAAGCACATCACTGTTTTCTTGGCGTAGACGGTATTCAACAGCAGCGCCAGAAAATAATGACCAAATGAAATATAATGACATTTACCGCCGCCCAGCACGGGTGTATAAGCATTTTCACTCGTCATTGTCAGCATACCAACCTGCAATAACGGCCAACCCGATGATTTGTTACGCGGGACCAGGGGGATTTTTTCATCCATACGGGGATTGGATTGATTATGCTCCTCCACATAAGGCTGTTCATTTGACATAACCGGAGTGATGAAACTGGGTTGATAGGATCGGCCTGAAGCTAGCATATTCGTATAAACCTGATTTTTAACAAATAGTTATAAGATTTTTAACTTACTCTTTGTACGCTACATCTTATTTTGATTTAACGTTATAATACCAGTCTAAAATTAATCTAAACTTAATGTATAAGTTCAAAGCCAAGCACGTAGCCAACCGTTAAAAATGAGAAACATATGGGCATTCATTCGCATTCACATCAAGGCAACACCGGCCATCATCATACACATGAAGCACCGCATTCGTTAAACAAAGCATTTGCGATCGCCATTGCCATCACTTCAGCCTACATTCTTGCTGAAGTCATTTATGCGTTTATGGCAAACTCCATGAGCTTGCTGGCGGATGCCGTACATAATCTTGGCGACGTGCTGGGGCTTGTTCTTGCCTGGATTGCGAACTGGCTGCTTTCGATTCCAGCCCGCAAACGTTACAGCTACGGATTCAAACGCACGACCATCATCGCAGCGCTTGCCAATGCGTTTATTCTGGTTGCCACATCGGCACTAATCGCCTACGAATCTGTCTTCAAGCTGATTTATTTAACCGATGTAAACGAAGATATCGTCATTGTTATCGGTATCATTGGTGTTTTCGTGAATGCCGGCTGTTCACTGCTTTTTATGCGCGGTGCACGTGATGATATCAATATTAAAGGGGCTTTTTTACATCTGGTTGCTGATGCGCTCATTCTGGTTGGCGTTGTAATAGGTGCAGTATTGATTAAATATACAGGCATTTTATGGATTGATCCTGTACTGGGTCTCATCATCGTGGGTATTGTGCTTTGGGGCACATGGGGATTATTACGCGATTCGGTCAGCCTCATCCTGGATGCGATCCCCCACTATATAGATTACGCAGGTGTTAAAGACTATCTCAATCATTTGCCGGGTGTAAAAGCCGTACATGATTTTCATATCTGGGGATTAAGCACCAAAGAAGTCGCGCTCACTGCACATCTTGTGATGCCCGAAAAACCATTAACTGATGCCGATTATAAAAAAATAAACCATGAGTTGCATGACAAATTCCGGGTCAATCACGTTACGCTACAAGTTGAATCCGGCAGTGATGATGATCCCTGTCTTCGCCGTGAAAAATGTTGAAACATAGCATTTTTTACTTTGATTTTATTGCAGCCAGTGCCTTTTTTGCAGCTTCGTGACCTTTGCTGGCAGCTTTCTCATACCACACTCTGGCTTCATTAGCATCAGGCGCAACACCCCAGCCATTTTCATAGAGGCGAGCCAAATCATACATTGCCTCCGGCACATAATGCGGCGAGCCTGCTGCCCGACTCAGCCACTGAAATGCGCTTTCATAATGCTGGCTAACGCCTATCCCCTGCAAATAATGGCGGCCAACTTCATAGGTGGCTTTGGCATTTCCCTTACCTGCGGCTTCACGCATTAACAGAAAAGCCATATCATTGTCCTGCGCAACGCCATAACCGTGTTCATACAATATGCCTTGCAAATAAATAGCATGATGATCCTGACGCGCGGCATGCTTTAAATAAAGCTGCAGCTGTTCCTGTTCTTCCACTGAGATTGCTTGGGCACGAAAATGCTCAAGCAGGCGATGGACTGATGCTTCATCCCCTGCCGCCGCTTGCTTGATAAGTTGCGCAAAATCTTCAATCATATGGATAGCTATTTTATTATCCTTTTATACACGCAAGGGGCCTTAAAAACGCAACACGCCGAGCCAGGCCACCTTTTTCAGTCGCTTCAGCAACCTCATCAACATCTTTATAAGCACCAGGCGCTTCTTCTGCCACGCCACGCATCGTTTTTGAGCGTATATAAATTTTCTGCCGCTCGAGTTCATCGATAAGCTGCCTGCCATGCCATTGTTTTAGCGCCTGATGGCGACTCATTTTTCGACCAGCACCATGACTTGCGGAAGAAAAAGCCTGATTTTGTTCCACGGGATTGCCCGCCAACAAATAAGAGCCTGTGCCCATGCTGCCGCCAATAAATACAGGTTGACCTGTTTGTTTATACCGTTCGGGCAATAACATATGTCCAGGCGGTAATGCCCGGGTGGCACCCTTACGGTGTACGAACAATTCACGCTCCTTATTATCGACGCGATGCTTTTCCTGTTTGCACGTATTATGCGAAACATCATACAACGTTTCGATGTGAATATCGGGAATGATGGATGACATGGCTTCTCGGGTCAGATGCGTGATAATTTGCCGGTTAGCGAGCGCACAATTAATCCCCGCACGCATTGCGCCAATGTATCGTTGGCCTTCTTCAGAAAGAATGGGGGCACACGCCAATTCGCGATCGGGTAAATGAATACCCAACCGACCGGCTGCCTTGGCCAATGCCACAAGATAATCGGATCCAATCTGATGTCCCAATCCTCTTGAACCGCAATGAATGGCAATAATGATTTGTCCTTCACTGATGCCAAATGCTCGTGCTGCCTCTGCATCATAAATTTTTTCGACGACTTCTACTTCCAAGTAATGATTGCCTGAACCCAGCGTTCCCATCTCGCCGAGCTGGCGTTTTTTTGCCTGATCAGAAACATTGTCAGGTTCTGCGTCTGCCATACAGCCTTTTTCTTCAACATAATTGAGATCTTCACGCACACCGTAACCTTTACGTAACGCCCACTCTGCACCCCCAGTCATTACCTTGTTAATTTCCGTCATAGAGAGACGAATTTCTCCTTCGGAACCCACACCCGCAGGAACAGTATTAAATAATGCATCGACAATTTGCAGTAAATGTCCAGACACATCGTTGATGAAAACATTGGTGCGCAAACAACGCACGCCGCAGGAAATATCAAATCCTACACCGCCCGCTGAAATAATACCGCCTTCATCCGGATCAAATGCCGCCACTCCCCCAATAGGAAAGCCGTAACCCCAGTGCGCATCCGGCATGGTCATCGCCGCACCCACAAGGCCCGGCAGTTTTGTCACATTGACAATTTGTTCGCGTACCTTCTCATCCATTTCCTCAATTAAGGCTTTATTCCCATATAAAATAACCGGCTTTGGAGTAGAGGTAATGGTCCAGCGATAAGGATCAAGCGGTTTAATATCGGTCATATCCATATAGTTTTAGTCACCTCTTTAGACATCTACTACACATCTTGCTTCCCATTGATGGTCTCTTTTTTTTACCGATAACATGGTTAGCGTGGCACCTTTCACCTCAATACCGCGTTCTATATTTTCATTCCATTTTTCGCCCGACGCCGTGCCTTGCCAGTATTTGCCTTCCTGCTTTAAGTGAAAATCACTCAAGATAAGATTGTGCTCCTGTGCTCTTGCGATCAACTGATTCAGCCATGTTACAAAAGCCAGTTCAAGATCTTCTTCTTCAAATTCAAATGTGATGGTTTGCTGCGAATGGATCTGAGACAAATTCGCCATCAGCGAGAACATCGACTTTGCTGCATTGACAAAACAGGCTTCAACCGTTTCACCACGGCCGATAATACCGATATCCGCATCATGCTCAAAATAATTTTCTTCGTCTGTCATTCCTATCGCCTAGAGCGCAACAGCTTTGGGCTTAACCAGGCGTTCAAAATCATGATAGCCAAGCTGGATCAGTTCGGAATGTGATCCGGCATTAAACAGAATATGATCTTGTTGGCTTAACTGGCTAGAAACATACACCGGCATGTCATATAGATTTCCAAACGGCGGCATTGCACCTACTTCACACCCCGGAAACTTATCTTTAAATTCCGATTCGGAAGCAAGCTCCGCTGTCGAGCCTAAGTCCTCGCGCAGTTTAGCAAAATTAACCTGGTCATTTGCCGGGATGACCACCATGGCAAACTGGCCATCTACTTTAACAATCACGGTCTTAGCAAGTTGTTTGCCTGAAACATGGGCTGCCGCGGCGATTTCCTGAGACGTAAAAGCGGGCGAATGGCCGAGCGTAATATATTTAACATGGTGACTATCAAGGAATTCTTTAAGCTTTTTAACAGGCATGGCGATCTCCTTTTCATTACTCATCTTAACATTAGTATTATAGCCCCGTTAGCCAGCAGAAGGATCATTGCCTTTTAACCACACTTGTTGTAAATTGCAGCTCGCGTAACAAATGAACAATTCGCAATGGAATATAAATTAAACAAACACTTACATGCCGAGCGCTGGCTGTTTCTTTTTATCTCAATTCACCTGATAGGCTGGACGCTTGTCCCTGCCCTGGTTCGTTATAATCTCCCGCTCGACGCCATTGAGGGAACAACCTGGGGCCACCAGCTGCAATGGGGCTATGATAAAAATCCGTTTCTGAATGGCTGGTTAACCGCGCTTGCGGGTTTTCTGGGCGGTCCTTCCGGATGGATGATTTATCTTTTCAGTCAAATTTCTGTTGTCGTCTGTTTTTGGGCGATATGGCGGGTAGCAAAAAACATGTTGCATCCCGCTTATGCACTTATTTCCGTCATGCTGCTGGAAGGGGCACAGTACTATAACTTCCACGCCATCGATTTCAATGACAATACACTGGAGTTGGGATTATGGGGACTGTCTATTTATTTTTTTTATAAAGCCTTGCGGTCTTCAAATCATTATCGAGCCTGGTTTCTCACTGGTCTCTTGGCTGGCCTTGCCTTTATGGCAAAATACTATACCGCTGTTCTGCTGGCTAGCATGACGTTGTTTCTCTTTTTACGCGCTGAAAATCGCAAACAGTTAATCACGCCAGCGCCTTATGTGGGTCTGGTTACCTTTTTAATTGTTATTTTGCCGCATCTTGTATGGTTATTCTTTCATGACTTCATTACTGTCACCTATGTTTTTCAACGTACCAGCAGCCCGCCCTCATGGACAAATCATTTCTTTTTTCCTCTGCAATTTACCTGGCAACAAGGTCAGGTGCTTTTGCCTGTTCTTGCCCTTTTCGCATTATTGCTGATGGGTAAAAAGCCCATTCTGGCGCAAGAAAAAACTGAACTGACTTCGTTTGATAAGGCTTTTTTATTTTATATTGGCCTGGGCCCTTTTTTATTGACCATTTTACTCGCTTTACTCTTCGGCATTCGATTACGTGCAGGCTGGGGTATGCCTTTATGGTCGCTTGGGGGAGTTATCCTCGTAGCAATGCTTCAACCCCACCTCACCAAAAGCAAATTCTACCGTTTTATTGCTGCTATTTTTATCATGATTGGCGCCATGCTGAGTGCATACAGTCTTTCATTGATTGATTCTCCCGATCCCTCCAGCGCCAATTTTCCAGGACGTGAAATCGCAGAGACCGTTACCAACGCATGGCGTGAAAAATATCACACTCCGCTTGCTTATGTAGGCGGATCGCGATGGGTGGGTGGAAATATCGGTTTTTATTCTTCAGACCATCCTGCTGTATTTATCGAATGGAACAAGAAACGCGCGCCATGGATCAACATAGCGGACATGAAAAAACAGGGGGCAGTATTTGTGTGGGAAATTTCAGCTGGCGAGACACTCCAAGACAGTGTGCGCAAGCAATTTCCACAATTGTTAGAAAACCAGATAATGACTTTTTCCTGGCTGCGAAATCGCTACGACTTGTCTCCCATCAAGATTGGCGTTGCCATTTTACCGCCTGCCGAATCACGCTGATATAGCCTAAAATTTCTCCTAAAACTAATGGGTCGTTAAAACACCGCGCGAATCGCCTGCAAAGCCGTATCAATATCCTCTTGGGAAGTGAATCGACCAAATGAAAAACGCACTGAGCTTTTTGCCTGGTCTTCGCTTAGTTCCATTGCGCGTAAAACATATGAGCCTTCGGTGCCCTTGCCCTGGCAAGCTGACGCCGTCGATACGGCAATGTCAGGCAGCTTCGCCAGAATCGCATCAGCAAGCATACCTTCGAAGCGAAGACTTAAAATATGCGGGACAGTGTGATTGACGTCCCCATTAATTCTAAGGTTCGTAATGTACTGCAAGCCGGATAAAAAATGATCACGCAAGCTTTTAATCGCCAATGTATCCCGTTGCATTTCCTGCGCTGCAAGATGAAATGCTTCCCCCATTCCTGCAATCTGGTGTGTGGCGAGTGTACCGGAGCGCATGCCCTGTTCCTGACCGCCGCCATGAATCAAAGGAAGAACACGCACACGCGGCTTTTTACGTAAATAGAGCGCGCCCACGCCTTTGGGACCATATACCTTGTGAGCGCTGAGCGATAATAAATCAATGGGCGTTTTACTCAGGTCAATGCTGATTTTTCCTGCGCTTTGTGCAGCGTCAACATGAAAAAGAATTCCCCGCTGAGAAGTGATACGGGCAATAGCGTCCACATCCTGTATGACGCCTGTTTCATTGTTCACATGCATGATGGAAACCAACACAGTATCATCACGCAGCGCTGCTGCGAATTCGTCAAGATCGAGCAGACCCTTTGGCGTGGGTTTCAGGTAAGTGACTTGATAACCTTCCTTCTCCAGGTGCTGACAAGGATCAAGCACCGCTTTGTGTTCCGTTTTCATGGTAACAATATGCTTGCCTCTGCGCTGATACAAATAAGCTGCGCCTTTTAAGGCAAGATTGTTTGCTTCGGTTGCGCCTGACGTCCAGATAATTTCTTCGGGTGCCGCATTGAGTAAAGCAGCCACTTTTGCTCGTGCGCCTTCAACCACTTCTCTGGCAGCTTGGCCGAATGCATGTTGTGATGCCGGATTGCCAAACAAACCATCCAGGGTCAAACAGGCTTGCATACATTCCGCAGCACGGGGATCAAGCGGCGTTGTCGCCGCATAATCTAGGTAAACAGGTTTTAAAAGCATTATCAGAATTTGAATGTATTCGTTGGTTTTGAAATTTCCACTTTTTCTGCATTCATTTTTTCTAATTCACTCGCTAATTTATCCGGCGTTATTTCCCATGGTGTTCTAAATCTTGGTCGAGAAAAAATGCCGCCGCCTATTTCGACAAAATGTTTCACTAACGAAGTGCAATTATAAATTTCTGGCAGAGAACGATCGATCTTACTGATTTTTTTGCTTAACTGTTTATTTACCGACCCTGAAAAAGGGTTCTCGGCAATGATGCCTACCGAATGAGGACTGAGATTGCGAGTCCAGGCGTACAGGCTGATATTTGGAAATAATTGATAGCAAACCTTGTGCTGTTTGACGCCTTCCTTGATTTTTTGCGCTTCTTTCTGCATTGCATCGACATCCAAATCTTTTAATTTATAAACGAAATCAGGCGCCTGTTTGTAAATGATATCTTGAGCAAGGACTTCAAATTGCGCACTTGTCTGATGTCTTACTGACTGTGCTTCCTGATCTTCAGTTAATTTATTCGCGAAAACAGATTTCAATGGAAAAATCTTTGTGGGACCGATGGAAGGCAGCCATTTCGGCCAGATACTCATATAATTGCCTGGATCATTTTCCGTGTACTTTGGCTGATCTCCGCCTATTTGAATGGCTGCATGGCCCACTGAATCGACTTGCATTTTCCAGATAAAGACCCAAACGATTTTATCTTTCGCTTCAGTCTGCTGCTGGGAAGAGGAGTTTGTTTGCTGACCGGATGAAACTTGGCTACTAAAGAAAGCTGGAAAGAAAGCGGGAAAGGTCGATCTGCGATTCAACATTGTCTGTCCTCCTGTACTCTTCTCATTAACGTAGTACATCTATTCATACAAGCTATAGCTGATCGACCGCTATAACACAAGTTTTTTTAACCCAACACAGGTTTTCGATTGTGATGAGGGTGAGTTCCTGATTTGTGTTCCGCCTTCAGTGCTTCTTCAATGAGCGCTTCTTTTTCTGTTTCATTTATCTTTTTGGCCCCAATGTATTCTAATGACAAGTGTTGCCCTATCGGTGAATTGCCCCAGGGCAGCAAATTGGGAAACCCTTCTTTTGGATAACCACCCGCTTCCAACAATCGGCGAATAACTGACGTACAGTTATCTTTTTTTACTGCGGGAACTTTTGGATGATCATGATCCAGCGGTATTTCACTGATCGGTTCATGCGCAAAAGGTGAAACACTAGGATGATAGTGATTGGCATAAGCAATCAGATTATGAATACGTGGCACATTGGGGAAAAACTGGTACCCATGCTTATGGTCTTTCACATCTTCGTGCATCTGATCATGAAGCTTTTTCATTTCGTCATAATGAAGATGAGGTACAACCGTTACCATATCCGGCTTTCTTCCCTCATTTTCAATATCTTCATGCATGCCACAGGAAAAATGGCCGCCTAATGACAGAAATTTAAATGGTAGAAAATTTACATATTTTGTTGCCGGCTCTGCAGGGTAAAAGCTAATATAAAAAGGTTGATCATTCTGGCCGCCCTTGATAAGCACAGCCTGGTGGCCTATTTGCTGACGTTCTTTATCAGGCAGCCAGGTATAAACAACTGCCAAACCCTTTTTGTCCTGGTCTTGTTTTGTATCATCATTCGCAGAACTTACTGTGTGTTTCTTTGCCAGGTGCGAAGGTGCAAATAAAGTCAAATAGGTAGTCATGGAAGAACCGAACAATACCTTGGAATACTTTAAAAATAACTCTCTGGATTTCATGGATTCATAGCCCTTGAATATTCTAATTAGAATGGAATGGCTGAAAATATAACTCATTTACGTTAAGGAAGTATTAAATAGCTGATTATTGGAAATATTTTATTTTATTAATCAATTAGATACTGATAAACCGCTTTCACTGAAAAGCGTTCACAAGACTGTCATCCTTCGCTCAGGATGGCAGCTTATTGAGCATTTGTAAAAATGGCCAACGTCCAGCAGAGAGTCTAATTTATTTCATATAATCATAAACAACGCGGCCATACGGCAAAATGAGGTCGCTCACCACATGGACAGCGGAGATAACTTTTCGCACGGGCAGCTCGGAAACCGGAGCCAGCGCATGCGCAAACAAGCTGATTTCTGCAGGCCCCGACCAGGCGCCCTTGATTTTAAGATCTTCATAAACATATTCAACCAGCTCACAGATCCGGGGCTTGCCATTTACATGCGGAATAATTTTGAGCAGATAGCCGGGTGACATAAATGCTTTAAAAATTTTCTTCTTATCGAGCTCCTGATGTTTGTAACCCATTGTAGCTGTTGCAATCCGGCATCCCTCATAATCGAGTGTGCCCAATAAGGTTTCTTTCACCACCTGCAGATTGGGATCCGCGAGCTTCTTGGGAAATCCCCATATCTCCCTACCGCCAGCGATGGGCGAATCATCGTTCAGATACATGGCATGGGTATAATTGCCCACTTTGTTTTTGAACTTCACGGGAATCACTTGACCAGATTCCACATAACTGCCAAAGCCGGTTGAATCCGGCATTAAAATAAATTCAAATTTGACAACCGGCTCCGTCACTTGAAGCGGTTCGGGAACGACTTCCTTAAGAACATCCATATCCGTTTCATAAGTGACAATGAAAAATTCCCGGTTGATAAAGCGATAGGGGCCGCGCGGATAAGAAGGGCGATACAAAGGCATGGCAAATGCATTTTTAAGTACTTGATCCTTTTTCATAGTAATAACCCTTCCTTAGGCCAATAAAAAAATAGTATATCATGGGAGCATTACCCGTTTTTAGCTGCGAAGGTAATCATGCTCTAGCTCAGACGTTCAGGCACGCTCCGTAATCCATAGGCCAAGTCTTTTTCACCTGCTGTACCTGATTCAATATATTCTGCATCCTGGTTCACACACCAGGTATCGAAACGACGTTGACCCGCTAGAATATTTTTGACAGTCAGCATGGCCGTCATCATGGAGTGATCCTGATTATTGTATTTATGCATGCCGTTACGGCCGATTAAATGCAGGGAAGGAAATTTTTCATCTAATTCACGGCGAATTACTTCCACATGTGTTTGATAATAATTGTCATAAACCGGATAGGCCTTTGTTTGCCTGACCACACAGCCATCAACAATATCATCCAGCGTGGCGAGGCCTAGTTGCACAATTTCCCGCTTGGCTTTCTGAATTAATGCATCATCCGAGGATGTCCAGACATTGTCGCCATCAAAACAAAAGTATTCCATACCGTAACAGCACATATCTTTTTCAGGCACCATATCCGGCGACCAAGATTTAAAATTTTGAATACGCGCCACATCAACCTGCGAATCGTGTACATAAATCCAGTTATCAGTAAATTGTTGCCTGTCTTTTAGAATCAGTACGACAATTAAAAAGTCACGATATTTCAGTTCGTTTGCTGCCGATAAAGCGCCAGATGAAAGCGATGGCGAAAGGTACTGCGTCACTAGATCACGCAACGGTGCGGATGAAATGACATGACTTGCGATGACTTTTGCGCTATTGCCAGCGTTATCGCGATAATGCACGTGCCATTTATTTTCATCTGCATTGTATTCACAACGGTAGACTTCACTTCCCAATAATACCTTACCCCCCTGTTGTTTTATTTTTTCTGCACATGCTTCCCATAACATCCCCGGGCCTTTGCGCGGATAACGAAAAGTATCAATCAATGTCTTGATTGTTTCTTTACTGTTGCGCCTTGACCATCTTTTGGGAATGAGCGCACTGACTACAGCCGAAGACAATGATAATCCTTTGATACGCTGCGCTGCCCAGTCGGCAGAAATCGCATTGCAAGACATGCCCCAGACTTTTTCAGTATATGTTTTAAAAAAAATACTAAAAAGACGCTCCCCAAAATGATTGGTAACCCAATCAGCAAAACTGACTGGCTGTTTAATTGGTATAAGCCGCGCTTTGGCATAAGACAAAACGCAGCGACATGACTCCACCAACCCCAGCTTGCGCAGGGCTTCAAACGCTTTCAACGGATAGGAAAAAAACTGCTTGCGATAAAAAATGCGTGAAGAACGTGGCCGCTCCAGCATGCCATGCGGCAATATTTCAGTCCATAAGGCTTCCACTTCCTGTGCCTTGGAAAAAAAACGATGCCCGCCGATATCAAAACAATAACCCTTGTAAGTAGCGGTCTTGGCAATGCCACCGACGTATACCGGATCCGCTTCCAGAATAGTCACAGAGCGGTTTTCCTTGCTAAGCAGATATCCGGCTGTTAATCCTGCAGGGCCGGCGCCGATAATCACGACTTCTGATTGCATACTGATCAAATCCATGTAACATATAAATTTTACTATCCTAAGCTATCACAATTTTATGGCTTTTCCCTATAAGAATTTCAGTCTTGATACTGAAAAAGGCTATCTCCTTTGCACTGTCGGTCTTGTCCTGCTGTATATTGGATTCGAGTTTTTTTATATATCGCATGCCGGGTTACTACGTGATGAATTCTGGTTCGGCCATCACGTTTATCAGTATGTTCACCACCTTCCTTACCGGGACTTTTTACCTTACAAGCCCGTGCTGGGTTATTACCTGTTAAGCATCCCTCTGTATTTTTCAACGTCCGCCTTTGCGCCGCTCTATTACATCAAATACGAAATCGCGCTGATCAATGTGTTTTTTATACTGATTACCACGCGGTGGCTCATGCGTTTTTTTCAGCCCCAAGCCGTTTTCTTAACATTGATTATTCTCTGCGCCAGTCAATTTTTTATGATTCATTCCGCTCAGCTTCGAGTTGACATGTTGTCCAGCTGGCTTGGACTGATCTCCTTGTTACTAATTTTATCCAATCGTACCATCATGGCTGGCGTCATGATGGCAATAGCGTTTTTGGTTTCACAAAAAGCTTTATGGTTTTTTGCCGCGACGAATGCCGCTTTTATTCTTTACTGGATAAGCGCCAGCCGTTACAGAGAGACTTGTTGGCGCATGGTCAAATTTAATCTGGCGATCATCCTGCCTGTGCTCGCCTATGTGCTAGGCTGGGCACACTACTCAAGTCTCTCGTCTGTATTGCAAAGTGTTTTTTACGAAGGTTATACGCAATCTAAAATCACCTGGTATCGTCAGATTTATTATGAATGCTGGCAGGTGATTCTATCGAGTGGTTCGCTTTTTATTCTGCTTTGGCCATTAACCTGGTTGAGCTTATGCGTGCGCACGGATGACGAAACCATATATAAAAGACGTTTATTTATTGCTTTCTATTCAACCGTGATGATGATATTGATTTTAAGCTATCAACAAGCGTTTCCTTACAATATGGTATTTTGTATCCCTGTTTTTTTTGTATTGTACGCTGATTTTTTTTCTTGGTTGTTTATGCTGTTCAGACATCCTTCCGCTTTCACATCATTTCTCAGCAAACGTCAGCTCTTCTGGTTCATTTCTGTCTACTGCATACTGACGGTGAGCGTCATGATAGCAATGGGGTTGCCCAGCGCTTACTTCCAGACATTGCTTATTCCAGTGAGTCTGGGTCTCTTGATTTATCGACGGCAGCACAGCACCTTCTATCCCTCACTCATTCTCATTCCTGTTTTGTTTGCAGGTATTGTCTACCCACTGATGGCGACGAGCATAAGCGCCCTCACGCATTCCCTTTATGGCGGTTATCAAAAAAGGAATATTGAAGTCGCGAGCGATTTGCTGGTAGACGGTGGCGATTATTTTGCAGGCTCGCCTCTGCTTTATCAAAAGAACCAAGCCATTCCCGGCCTAATGAATCTAATTGGGCCTGCGATCGATTATCTTTATCATCCTTCTCCTGATCTTTTACCTATCCTCATTCCTTCACTTTATTTAACGCCAAGAACGCCAGAGCAAATACTGCATGACTTAAAAACAAAACCCGTGAAATTTTATATCAATAATAACCGGATTGAAGCGCTGCCCGCTGCGATACAACGCTATCTTTTTTCTCAGTATCAACATTTTTGGGGAAGCATTTTTCTTTACGCACCGCTTGTACCGGCCTCAGATAACGCTTTTTTGCTCAAATTTGCAGGAACTTATCAGTTAACGGGACCGCGTGCGGCAAAGGTTTATATCGATAATAAGCGCTATCAGCCCGGCGATAAAATCGCATTGACCGCGGGTCAACATTCAACCCGAAGTGATCGAGCATATCGGCTAAAATATCTTCCTGAACACAAACTCCAACTAGACCCGAAGTATCAATACTACGCGCGCGAAATGCTGGGAAGTACTTAGCTGCACACTCGGTTCTGTTGCCTGCATGACTATTTAATAAATCATTCCTCAGGAAAGAATGGCCCGAATCATACGAAGCCAGTTGTCTTTATTGCCTATCGGATCTACTGGACGCGCTACTTCCGGAACCAGTTGCAAGCGATAGGAACGGGCTGCATCCGTCAGATGATCGCCCTCTTTCAGTTGAATCGTCTGTCCTGGATGCCTTCTTTTACCATCAATTATAATCGGTTTTTTCGCCGCGCTTTCGATACGATAACGCCCTGTGAATTTAAGATGAAAAGTTAATTGATCGGGTGTAATTTCTGGCGCGTATAGATAAAGGCTACCATAGAAGTGCTGGTAATGTTTATGTATATACTCTGACAATTCCGACGGCAGAGTCAGTATACGATAATTATTGATGACAACTTTGACGGGTTTTCTTTCAAAATCATCAATCACTTTTTTAACCGTCGTAGGCACAAGGTAAAGCGAAGGTAAAAGCAGCGGTTCGAGCTGCTTTGTGGGATCATATAAATAATCCAGCGCAGGTCCAATCAGATTTTTCAATCCCTCGATGGGTTGATCCTTTTGGTAAAGAAACGGAACGCCGCCGACATAATCCTCATTTTTTTCCAGCAGGCTAGCTGTCAAATAAATCATTTTTTTTTGATAATTTCCATTCAAATGAATACTCGTAACTAGCGAGCGATAGAAAGGATATACAATACCCACGGCGATCATGATGGTTGTGATGGCATAAAAACAGCTTAGCCGTATGGTTTTCTTCTCAAGAAATAAAAGAATACTCATCAGCAAAGGAACAAGCGCGATAAGATAATTGATGGGATTTAATGCAAATAGAATGATGATTACACTGATCCAGAATATATAAAATGCCATGAGATATATAAAATACAAAGACAATGTCGATCTCGCCGGATCCCCACTCGCAACCTTTTTTTGCATGAAAAACCACGTCATAAATTCTGCGTAAAGCAAAAAGAAAGCAGGCACGGTCAATACAAAATTATAGGGAAACGGCTGCTTGTAATTGATAAATAAAATTAAGGCAATGGAGGCAAAGCTGACAAGAAAGAGGCGACGATCAAGTTGAGAAGGCTCCGCGGATTTTTCAAACAGACAGATAAACGCGAGCGGCCATAATAAAAATAACAGTGGCCCGCGTTTGAGCGCGATCTCCCAGCACATGAGATAAATGTGAATAAACCAGTCAATGCCGGCCTGAATATAAGCCTCATAAAACAGGCTGTAGAGCACCTCTGATGGGCCCACGATCAATGACCAGCCAAGGACATACAGGGCAATAGGCATGACGGCGGTCACATTGAAAATCAGCAGCGTACGCAAAGAGAAAGAGGAAGAACGATTGCATAACCAGCAGATAAGCATGGCGCCATCGATTGCAACGAGATACCACAAAGCCTTTTGCGACACCAGAAAAGCGATGCCGAACAGAATACCGCCCAAACGAAAATAGTGATTAAGCACGCAAAGCGCCATGAGGAGACACAGCCAGCTCGTAAGCATATCAACACGCAAGTCGGCTGAATAAATCAGGAACGTGTGATTTGCCAACACGGCAAGCAACGCAAAGAGCACTGCTTTACGGTCAAAAAACCGTGTTGCCCAGAGGCTGCATAGGATAATAAACCCGGCGTTGATCAGTGCAATTTCACCTTTGATATAAAAGAGCGGCTGCAACAGGCTGTGGAAAAAAAACAGGGGGAGAGAGAGCAGGTAATAGCCAAGAACAGTCTTGTATGGTGGAAAATCACGATACGGCAAATTGAAGGTATATTCATAAATATGACGAGCAAATACAAATTCGTCCGCAGAGAGCGCCGCATACGGGATAAAAAAATATTCAAAGATAAGGTATCCCGCACTGACCAACAAGACACTGTATAAAAAAAAAGATGAAGTATTTGTCATGCGGCTGTGGTGCATTTGAAGATTTCCTTATACTCTGACGTAATCCACATCACTAGCTAGTTTTTTCCTGGTGGAATGGTCTTACTTTTTTCTTGATTCCTGTATCGCAGTCAGTATACCCCGCAACATGTTCATTTCCATGATATCAGGACGTGTGCGTAAAAAAAGACGGCGCAGGCGTGTCATTAACTTGCGTGGCGCATTCATTTTCAGAAAATCAATCTCAATCAGCACTGTTTGTAAATGGTCGAAAAATTTTTCCATTTCATCTGCTGTTGCCAGTCGATAGTCCCAGCTTTCTTCAAAGGCTGTTTCATGCAGGCCTGTCGCCATTCTTACTTCATATGCGACAATTTGCACGGCGGCAGCAAGGTTGAGCGAACTGTATTCAGGATTGGCAGGTATCTGGATATGCAAATGGCAGCGTTGTAACTCTTCATTGCTAAGACCCGACTGTTCACGACCGAATACAATGGCAATCTGGCTGCCCGCTGCTTCATGCTTGATTTTTTCAGCCATTTCTCGTGGCGTCAGCAAAGGCCAGGGAATCGTTCGCGCCCGCGCACTGGTCCCCACTACCAACGTGCAATCAGCGATCGCATCATCAAGACTTGCTGTTACGATCGCCTTTTCCAGCACGTCCGTCGCCCCCGATGCCATTTCATTGGCCTTTGGATGCGGGAAGAGTTCAGGCGAGACCAGGTACAACTCATGCAAGCCCATCGTCTTCATGGCCCTTGCCGCAGAACCAATGTTGCCAGGGTGTGAGGTATTGACTAAAACAATACGAATACGGTCTAACATAACGTCTATCGAATATCACTTTTTGCAAAAAATGGATAGCACATCCTATGCAAAAAAGGCAGGAAAAGCGAGCAGAAAGCGGGGAGCATCACCAATTATCGCTGGCATCCCTATTCTATTCGTTTTATCATGGTCGCATTTCCATAACTAAAAAACAGACGCTCTTTACACATTATGCGAGATCCCATTATCAATATTGCTATTGAAGCAGCCCGGGCTGCCGGCAACACGATTGTCAGGGCCATTCCACGCCTGAACATTATTAAGGTAGCCGAAAAACAACCCAATGATTACGTGACTGAAATTGACCAGCGCGTTGAGCAGGAAATTATCACCATCATCAAAAAGGCCTACCCTTCGCATGGCATTCTTGGCGAAGAAAGCGGCGAACAAAAAGGCGATGATTATCAATGGATTATTGACCCTCTGGATGGCACCCGTAATTTCATCCATGGATTTCCGCATTTTGCTGTTTCCATCGCTGTGACCCATAAAAACAAAATTGAACATGGTGTCATTTATGATCCAATTCGCCAGGAACTCTTTACCGCGACCCGTGGCAAAGGCGCTCAGTTAAACGAACGACGCATTCGCGTTAGCACACGTAAGCGTCTCTCTGAAAGCCTCCTGGGGACAGGATTTGCCTACCGCCATCAAAATATTGACAATCCTGTGCCGGGCAACATCCTGCAACAGCTCCTGCCCGCCTGCGGGGATATCCGGCGTGCAGGAGCCGCTACCCTGGATCTCGCTTATGTCGCTTGTGGGCGATTAGATGGCTTTTGGGAATTCGGCCTTCATCTATGGGACATTGCTGCAGGGCTTCTCCTTGTTAAGGAAGCTGGCGGCATGGTTTGCGACCCCCATGGCGGCGAGGATTATCTAAAAACAGGCAATATTGTGACAGCAAATCCTGCGATTATGCGGCAATTGCTCAAAATGATCCGGCCCCAGTTAGAGGCATGACAACCCCTTGATCGTGTTCACTTAAATTCCTTATTGTGGCTTTGGAATATAATAAGCATATAGATGTAAACGGTCCCTTCTATGCCCAGGAGAGCTAAAATGGCCTTTCGCTATACTGCCAAAATATATTTTGACGAAGACGAAGTCGCGCACGAAAGCGGAAACGACGCCGACGAGCTTTATACCTGGATGTTAATGAAAGCCCAAGGAAAGTTCGGCAATTTCAGTGGTGAAATTGTTGATAACAAAACGGGTAAAGTCGTCAAAAGTTTTCGCAAGGCTCCTCCTGATTGATCCGTAACGGAATCCTTCGTATAGTGTTGCTGTTGCGCTCCCCTGTTATTCCCGTGCAGGGAAGTACGAAGTACATGGGATAACAAGAAAGGTAAACGCTGTTCAATGTACGAAACAACCCGCGTTTGCGCAAATATCGTAAGTCGAAATAAAAAGGATTATTTATGCAATATATCGCCCGCATTAACTGGAAACGCAATGAAGCCTCTTTCAACGTCAAATCCTATGACCGCACCCATCAGATTTCTTTTGGTGGCGGTCTTTCCATTGAAGGAAGCAGTGCTCCGGAATTTTTAGGTAAAGCAGACCTGCCTAATCCTGAAGAATTGTTCACCGCCTCCATTTCGAGCTGCTTTATGCTGACTTTCCTCTATTGGGCCGCCATGAAAGGATTAACTATTGATGAGTACGATGCAGAAACAGTAGGGGTACTCGCCAAAAATGCAGAAGGAAAAATGGCCATGACTGAAGTAATCATTAAACCCCGCATCCATTTTTTTGAGAATAAAACCCCGGAACCTGCCGTGCTGGAAGAATTGTTTAAAAAAGCACATGACAATTGCTTTATTTCCAACTCTGTCAAATCCAAAATCACAGTACAATCAGAACACGTTACAGCAGCTGAATAACATAGGCTCCTGGAAAGCGCCCGCTACGTAAATCGGCGAGCGCTTCGTTCGCCTGTTCCAATCCGTAAGTATGAACTTCGGTTTCGATGGGAATAGCGGGCGCAATCGACAAAAAAGCTTCACCATCGTGACGTGTTAGATTCGCTACCGAGCAGACCATCCTTTCGCCCCATAAAATATCATAAGGGAAAGAAGGAATATCGCTCATATGAATTCCGCCGCACACCACTATCCCGCCTTTTGCCACCGCCCTAAGCGCGATGGGAACAAGCTCGCCCGCAGGTGCAAAAATAATGGCAGCATCCAGCGGCTCCGGTGGTGATTGAGTAGAATCGCCCGCCCATACTGCGCCCAATTCACGCGCGAACTGCTGGCCGCGCGTGTCCCCTTCACGTGTAAAAGCATAAACTTCTCTGCCCTGAAAACGTGCAACTTGGGTAAGAATATGCGCCGCCGCACCAAAGCCATAAATGCCGAGTCGTCTCGCATCGCCAGCTTTTCCCAGCGAACGATAACCAATCAAGCCCGCGCACAGCAAGGGAGCGGCCTGGTTATCTGGATAATGCTCAGGCACGGGAAAACAGAAACGGGGGTAAGCGAGACAATAGTCAGCGAGTCCTCCGTCTATCTGATAACCGGTGAATTCAGCACGGTCACACAGATTTTCTTTGCCTGCAAGGCAATAGGTGCAATGTCCGCAACTATTGCCCAGCCATGGCACACCGACTCGCTGCCCCAGGGAAAACGCCGTAACATTTTTACCTTTTTCAGCAACGGTACCTACAATTTGATGACCCGGAATTAACGGAAGTTTGGGATACGCCAACTCACCATCCATAATATGAAGGTCTGTACGACATATTCCGCATGCATGGACCTTGATTAGCAGCTGGTTTTCATCCGGCACGGGTGTGGCAACATGGGTATATCGCAGTGGCCGCTTTGGGTGTTCCATCAGCATGGCACGCATGGGCTTTTCCCTTCCATGGATCTCTGTATTTAGTTTAACTCAGTTTGTCCCGTCCTGTTTATTGCCCACTCGAATAATAAGCACCTGATGCGCCACTCTGCGCCTGAGGAGTGGATGAGCTGCTGCTGGAATAACCCGTGCTGGAAGAAGATGAAGCAGGGTTTAGCGCCGTGGAATGCATATCGTTGCCATGGCTGGGCGTTTGGGAACTATAATAGCCACTGCTATCTGTATGATGACGACGGTGATGGTAGTCGCGATTGTATCCCGAATACATATCACTGTGATAGGCCGCAGGATGCTGATTGCTGCTGTAATAATAATTGGATGAATAGCTTTCTTCTGCAACGCAGCCAGTCAATGACCAGGCGCCTGATAACAGCATGATGACTTTCGCAAGATATTTCATTTTAGCGTCCTCAGCAAAACATTAATTACAACTTCGCGTATTCACATATACGCTATAAGATCCTGACGAACCATATACGTCAATCACTGCATGATGGCAGGCATAACCTGTCATTGGATCATACCCGACAACCGGGAAAATCCCTTTCTGGAACGGATCACGAATTAAAATGAAAGTATCTGCAGTAACCGTATTATTGAACACATGGTCACTTTTATTAGGATAGACCAAATCCTTAATAGGTGTATTGGGCACATCCACAACAATGTTTGCTGACGTATAATTATTAACAATAATGTCTGTTGCCGGCGATGTAGTTTTAGCCACAGTGCGCACTGCCTCAGTAATAGGAAATTGCTGGCTGTAATAACCGCTCTGATCCGTTGGACCAGCAAAGGCAATCGATGTGGAAACCAAACTGATAGCGACCGTTGCGCTGAGAGAAAACTTCTTCATGATTTGTCCTCGTTAATAATCCTTGCATACTATAAGCCCAATCCAATGACAATTGGATTGGGCTGCTGTTAAGGATCCTGATTATACGTGCAGATGATTAGCTGGCAAGTACCCTTTTCCTACAATGGATTACCCTCCAACCTGGCTTTACGAGCGGAACTTGTTTGCCTGCTGATTCGTATTGATACTCGAGATAAAGCTTGCAAATTCAAGCTGTGCATTTACTTTTATATTGAAAGACTCTGCAAGACGGTCCTGCACAGTGGACAGGCTTAAAATAGTTAATAGCGCTTGGATTTGTTTAGTCTGTCCCTTAAGCAACTCCCCAAGTTGATCGCAGGGTTCCTTCCTTAAATTCGCTACAAGTTTCTGCTGACCGCGGAAATTCACTGTTACAGTAAAGAACCGGGCAAGGAAATCCGCAATTTTTATCAACTCCTTGTCTTTGTTTAAATCAAGATTTGCCAAAGCATCAAGCAAATCATTGTTTGTCATAATTGGTTTACTTTGCTGATGAAACATAATTTCCCCGTTTTTTTATCCTGATCGTTATAACTGAACTTTGGCCATTTTTACAGATGTTCACAAATTTGCCACCCTGGGCGCGCAACTTTGTCATCCTGAGCCCCGCAACTTTGCCACCCTGAGCGCAACTTCGTCATCCTGAGCGCAGCGAAGGATCTCCTCTTGTACATTTAGAGATCCTTCGAACAAAAAAACGCTCTCAGGGTGACAGCCGTTCTATAGAATCAGCAGCATTTGTCAAAAATGGCAAAATACGGTATTAAAAACATGCTTTATACTTCAACAAGTATCTTTTTTCAACAACCCATCTTCATGTCGAGCTAATTAAAAAGGAGATAAATCATATAATTGTTCACCTTTTACACGCTGCTCTGTGGTAAATCTTTCGGGATAATTTTCATAGTTAACAGTGGTCATCATGCCGCCCATTTGATGGTACAAAATATGGCAATGCAGCATCCAAATGCCGGGGTTTTCTGTATCCAGCACCACTTTCATGGTTGAATGCGGCATGACATTCACTGAATCACCTTTGCGGCCATTTATTTTCTTGCCGTTAATTTCGGTAATCTGAAAAACATGTCCATGAAAATGCATGGGATGTGCCATACCGCTTTTATTATTGAAATAGAGTTCAATGCGCTGATTTGGTTTGACCTTGTAGGGTGTTACATAAGGCCATACCTCACCGTTAATAGTCCATCGATAAGTCTTCATGTCACCTTCAAGGTTATAAAGCAGTGACTGCTTGATAGGTCGCAAAGGAAAAGGATGCAATGCTTTTAATTTTTTTTCCTGCTCATCATTCAGAACCGGGTTCACTGACTCTGTTGTTTCAGAGAGCCTGGGAACCGCTGCATGCGTCGTTGCCAAAATCAAACCTGTACGCTGACGCGTGCCTTCCGGCAGCGCCAAAATAGGATAAGCGCCTTGGCCTGGTGGGATTTGCACGCGAATATCCAACCGATTACCGATGGCTAACTGAAACCGTGAACCCTGCACCGGCTGCACAGGCTCTGCATCCACCGCAAACAAGGTACCCTGCAGTTTGCCCAGATCCACATAGTAATTGCTGCTGGCAGAACCGTTAATAATGCGAAGACGAACCGTCTCGCCTGGTTTTACGCGTATCACCTGGGGATTGCTAAGTGTGCGGTGATTGGTGAGATAAGCAT
Organism: Aquicella lusitana; assembly: GCF_902459475.1. Classification (NCBI taxonomy): domain Bacteria; kingdom Pseudomonadati; phylum Pseudomonadota; class Gammaproteobacteria; order Legionellales; family Coxiellaceae; genus Aquicella; species Aquicella lusitana. The sequence continues at coordinate 1,652,295 of NZ_LR699114.1, forward strand.
CAAATTTAACATCGCTCACATCGGGCATGGCCATCTTTTTGCCCATCGTTGGCATGTCCATAGGCATCTTGTCGCTGGATGCTGCCGCCTGCTGAAGATTGCCTCTCAACTTTGCGTACACTTCCCTGGGGTTTTCAAAAGTAAAATCCTGAATAAATAGCATGGCTTCTTTTTCTGGTTTTTCATTGGCGCCATAAATAATAAGCGGCGCCGCCATCAGTTTTTGTTCCTGCAATTTATAATGGGAGTGAAACCAGTACGTTCCCGCCTGTTTTAATTTAAACTCATAAGGGTAACTTTCTCCGGGCTGGATGGGTAACTGTGTCACATAAGGTACACCGTCGTCATCATTTGGGCTCAATATACCGTGCCAGTGCAGCACTAGGGGAACTTGTGTTTTGTTTTCAACAACGACGTTAAAAAGATCTCCCTCTTTGCCGGTTAAGCCAAACTTGCCATTCCGCTGCTGAATGCCAAATACCTTACTCTTTTTTCCATTCACCCTGATAGTTTTCTCAATAACTTGCAGATGAACCTGTTTGGCAGAAGCCGCGGCGTGCGTGGAAGGGAAAGCGATAAAGAACAGAAAGAGTAGTGCAATATGAAATGATTTCCGTATCATTGCCGTCAGTCCTTGACTATTTCCTGATATTACTGCCACTTTATCGCAAAATAGCAGCAGAGGCAAAACAGCGGCCCGAATTGAATGCGCCAGAATAGCGGTATCGTAAAAACTATTATCCGCGCTTACTAATCCAATGTACGTCTATAACGCTTTAACGCAATCAATAACATCACCAGCATAAAAAGAATGATGGGCCACAAATCCACCCATATATCGGCAAACCCAATGCCTTTTAACATGATTCCCCGTACGATATTGATAAAATGCGTCAGCGGCAGCACATTGCCAATCCATTGCGCCCAAAACGGCATGCCTTTAAAAGGAAAGGCGAAACCGGAAAGCAGAAGAGAAGGCAAAAAGAAAAACATACTGATCTGGCTTGCTTCCAGCTGTGTTTTTGCTAAGGTGGAAATCATGATACCCACAAAAAGATTGGCCAGAATGAATGGCAAAGTGACCACTAGCAAGGTCAGCTCACTGCCCAGTAGAGGAATTTTAAAAAACCAGACAGCCAGAAAAATCACGATCACCACTTGCAAATAACCAACAATGATAAAAGGCGTCGCCTTTCCAACGATGACTTCAACGGGACGGATCGGTGTGGATAGCAAGCTTTCCATCGTTCCCCGTTCGCGCTCACGCGTAAGCGCCATGGAAGCGACCATCACAAAGGTCATGGTGAGTACCGTACCCAGCAACCCAGGCACAATGTTGTACTGCGTAATCGCGCTGGGATTATATTTTGTGTGAATCCGTAATTCGGCGGCACCCGGCTTCGCGTTTAATCCGTCTAAAGGCCCTACCAGATCATATTGAAACACGGTGGCCATCACCCCCGTCGCCGCAGAAACCGCCGATCCGACGGAAACAGGATCTGTACCATCCACTTCGAGCAAGGCAGCCGGATATTCACCCCGCACTAACTTGCGGGAAAAATCACTGGGTATCGTGAGCGTAAACAAAACCTGATGCCGCTCAATGAGCCGTGTCGCTTCGGCTTCCGATTTGGGAAAATGATCGAACTTAAAATATTTTGTGTTTTCCAACCCGTATACTAATGAGCGCGAAAAAGGGCCGCGGTCAAAATTAATTAACGCACTGGGTAAGTCTCTGGGATTCGTATTGATGGCAAGACCAAATAAAATAAGCTGCACAACAGGTAAAGAAATAACCATGGCGAAAGTGCTGTGATCGCGTTTGAACTGGATAAACTCTTTTATAATGAGCCCCCATAAACGGAATAAAGAAAGTTGCCTGATCATTTCGCACTACCCCCCCGTTCTTTCGGCTACCAAATGAATAAATACCGCTTCGAGGTTGGTAGGCACTTCTTCCCATTTATAATCAGGAAAGCGATTAACAGCTTGCTGGATCAAATCGAGATCTGTACCGCAGATGCGTAATTCATTACCCCATGCAATCACCTGCTCAATGCCCGGCTGATTTTGCAACGCCTCCGCAAGCCGGGTAAGATGGCGGCCTGTTGCAGCCCAGGTGATCAATCCGGCGTGATTGATAATCTCTGGAATAGTGCCTTGCGCCATCAAATCGCCATAGACAATATAGGCAAGTCGATTGCACCGTTCTGCTTCATCCATGTAGTGCGTGCTAACCAATGACGTAATGCCTTGCGAAGTCAAATTAGAAATATAATTCCAGAATTCACGTCTGGCCTTGGGGTCAACACCTGCAGTGGGCTCATCCAGCAGCAGCAACTTAGGATCATGTATCAAGGCAGCGCCCAGCGATAATCGCTGTTTCCAGCCGCCGGATAGTCTTCCCGCCAGTACATTCTCAAACTTATCCAGTTCCAAATCAGCCATCATTTTTTTCGTACGGCTGGCATAGTCTTTTTCACCATACATGCGCGATACAAATTCAAGATTTTCTCTTACTGTCATATCCTGATAAAGACTGAAGATTTGAGGGACATAACCAACGAGTGGTTTAATCATGCGGGTTTCACGCAAGATATCATAGCCCAAACATTCTCCTTCGCCTGAATCCGGCGTCATGAGACCGCATAACATGCGAATGGTAGTGGTTTTACCGCTGCCATTCGGGCCCAGGAAACCGAAAATTTCCCCGCGCCTTACCTGAAGCGAAACGTGATTAACCGCCCGCTTTCCGTTGAAACTTTTGGTTAAATCACGCACATCAATGACATATTCATCCGTTGTGGTCATCACATTATCCCTGTTTACGCGGATAATAAGTGACGTAGATCGGCTGGCCAGGATGCAGTTGGTACGCATCTTCAGGCGCGAACCTTGCTTCAACACGATACACCAGCTTTTCATTGGTTTCAGTGCTATAAATCACTGGCGGTGTATATTCCGCTGAAGGCGAAATAAAAGTAATTTTGCCCGTATAGGATTGTGTACAGCCATCGCAGGCCAGCTTGATCTGGTCATTCACCCGAATACCACCCAGCTGCGATTCACTGACAAAAAAAACTGCTTTGACATTTCCCGGCGCAAGCAGCGACAAAATAGCTTCATTGGCAGCGGCATATTCACCCAGTCGGTAATACGTATCAAAAACCACCGCTTCCACTGGCGCGTTAATTGTTTTTTGTTCCTTGGTCCATTTTGCCTGGGCAAGGGCTGCTTTTGAGGAAGCAATATTTGCATTAGCTTGAGCAAGCTGGGCGATAAGCGCATTGTAATTTGATTTAGCGCTATCCAGCTGGGATCTTTCGATAGCATTTTTGGGGACTAATATTTTGTATCGTTCATACGTAATTTTTGCGAAAGCAAGATTCGCCGCAGTCGCGTCCCGGCTTGCCACCGCCTGCTTGAGGTTTTCCTGCGCTGCCTGATAGGCATCGCTTTCCGGCTGCTGTTCCAGCACGAATAATCGCTGCCCCTGCTTAACCTTGTCACCCCGCTTAACCAGTAGCTGCTCCACTACACCGGAAACACTGGTGGCCATGTATGTATAGCTGCCTTCTATATAACCCTGCGCCTCTGCATGCTCGGGTTGACGCGAGCAGCCGCTCGCGAACAGTATGCAGACCAAAAGAATTGATGCCTGTCTGATAAAACGCATCCGTGGTTTCCTTTGCTTATCCTTGTTTTAATCATCATAACATTGATTTTATTTGATGGAGTACCGTAAAAAATGCCACCTCCCACTCGCAAAAAGTCATCCTATACGCGAAAAGTCATCCCGCACGAAAAATGTCATCCCGCAACAAGTGCGGGGCGACAAGGGAATATATGACAGGATGGGAGAACAAACAGCGAAAATCAAATAGTATTAAAGCAAGAAAATTCAAACTAAGGCCGTTCATCAGCCTCTTTACGTTGCGGCGTGAGATGCTGCCGGTTAAGTCCCAATGAAATGGTCAATGAGCCTGCCACATAAATAGAAGAATAAGTACCCACGGCAATACCGATGATCAAGGCCAGTGAAAATCCATACAGCAAGCTGCCGCCCAGGAAAAAGAGCGCGAGCACCACAATCAAGGTCAGCACGGAAGTCATGATGGTGCGCGACAATGTCTGATTGATGGATACATTCATCACTTCAAGGACGCTTGCTTTACGCATCTTGCGAAAATTTTCACGTACACGATCAAAAATGACAATCGTATCATTCAGTGAATAACCTATCACGGTCAAAACAGCCGCCAGGGTAATGAGATTAAACTCGATATTAAAGAAGGAGAACACACCTAGGATAAGGATAGGATCATGAATCAATGCCACTGTTGAACCAATTGCAAAACGCAGATCAAACCGGAAGGCAATATAGATCATCGTACCCAGCAGAGCAAAGATGATGGCAAGAATACTTTTACCTGCCATTTCCTTGCCCACCTGCGGGCCAATGTAATTGACCGCGTCCACCTTGCTGCCCGGCAAGGTTTTCATTACCTGGTTAACCATTTCGGTTTGGGCCTCATTATCCATTTCTACTGCTTTTTTGTTCTTTGGCACCAGGGTGACCAATACGTCTTTTGACGTGCCATAACTGATGACAACAGCATCATGAAAACCGGCTGTTTCCAGATTAGAGCGTATCTGTCCCAAATTGGCTTCTTCTGGAAAACTGAGCTGGATCTGCGTACCGCCAGTAAAGTCCAAACCCAAATTCAATCCATAAACCGCGAGTGAACCAAGGGAAAACAGAAAAAAAATGATAGACAAGACTGCCGCCCATTTGCGCTGGGCCATAAAATCAATGTTTGTATTCTGTTTAAAAAATTCCATGTGTCAGATCCCAATAGAAATACGCTTGATTGAACGACCGCCATAAATCAGATTAACTAAAGCACGCGTGCCCATGATCGCAGTAAACATTGATGTAATAAGACCCACTGTCACCGTAATGGCCAATCCTTTCACCGTGCCGGAACCGAGGCTGAACAGAATCATCATCACGATCAGGGTTGTCAGATTGGCATCGAGAATGGTAATAAATGCGCGCTCATAGCCTGCATGAATGCTTGACTGCACGCCCATTCCCCGTCTGAGTTCTTCGCGAATACGCTCAAAAATCAGCACGTTCGCATCCACGGCCATGCCTACTGTCAGCACAATACCCGCAATACCGGGCAGCGTCAGTGTCGCGCCAAGCATAGACAGAACAGCAACAATCAGCACAAGGTTCATGGCAAGCGCAATGTCAGCAATCACTCCCATCAAGCCGTAATAGAGTGCCATAAAGATCACCACCAGGCCCATGCCGACTTCAACGGAAAGTACGCCCATGCGTATATTCTGCTTACCTAAACTTGGCCCCACCTGGCGTTCTTCGATAATGGTCACGGGTGCAGGCAAGGCGCCGGCACGCAATAACAGTGCCAATGTCCGCGCCTCGTTTTGGCTTGCGAGACCTGTGATCTGGAAATTACTCCCGAGGGCGCTTTGGATCGTGGCCACGCTAATGATGCGGCGTTCTGTCTGATAGGCGATTGTCTGCTTGCCGTTTTCAGTTTTAGGGACGGATTTGATTTCAACATACACTACCGCCATCGGCTTGCCGATATTTTCAGCCGTGACTTTGGTAAACAGGCCCTCACCCGCGCCACTTAACCGGACTTGTACATTGGGACGGCCATCTTCGCCAAAACCGGAAGTCGCGGCCACAATGGAAGAACCACGCAATACAATCTGGTTTTTTAACAGAATGGGCTGTCCGTTATAGTTGTAAAGACGCGTATCGGGCGGTGCCACACCCTGTTCTGCAGCTAACGCAGCATGATGTTCTGTATCCACCATGTGGAATTCCAATGTTGCCGTCTTGCCTAAAATATTTTTGGCTTCTGCGGTATCTTGAATGCCTGGCAGATCAACAGCGACCCGGGATTCTCCCTGCTGTTGCACAATGGCTTCTGAAACGCCCAATTCATTAACGCGGTTCCGCAGGGTGTTCATCGCCTGCTCCAGGGTTTCTTCCCGAGCCTGGAAAAGAGCCTGCGGAGACAATTTGCCCTGTAAAATAAATTCATGCTCACTCGGCTGGTTTTTCTCCCAGCTAAATTCAGTATAACGGCGCATGACAAAAGAATAAGCCGCATCCTGCGCATCCTGGGATCGGAACTGAATGACGACCTGGTTATCTGATTTACGGGTAATGCCGGAATAGCGAATACGTTCATCACGCAATGCCTGGCCGATGCTGCGTAAATCACCTTCAATGCGCTGCTGCATGACGGAATCAACATCTACCTGCAGTAAAAAATGCACCCCGCCGCGCAAATCCAGGCCCAGCCGCATGGGCATAGCGCCGATGGATTTTAACCAGCCGGGTGTTGTACTAGCGAGGTTTAAGGCAACAAGATAGTGATCGCCCAGCGATTGCTGAATGACTTCCTTCGCCTTCAGCTGATCATCTGTTGTTTGAAAACGAAACAACAAGGTCTGCCCCTGGAATTGAACATCCAGATACGTAATGCCAGCTCCCTGCAGAGCATTCTTGGCCGCTTCCAGAGTGCTGTTATCTACCTCAGAGGAATTGGTCCCCATAATTTGTACAGCCGGATATTCCGGATACAAATTAGGTGCAGCATAGACAAATGCGGCTACAATGACAAAGACGATCAGGAGATATTTCCAGAATGGATAGCGATTTATTAAAGCTGCCATGAGCAGATAGTGTCCTATTTATTGATTATATACTGCAAACCGATGCGTTATTCGATCGATTTTAATGTTCCCTTTGGCAGTACGCTCACCACAGCGGATTTCTGCATGAGAATTTCCACATTATTGGCGACTGACAAGGTAATATACTTGTCGCTCAACTTGATGATACGTCCCAGAATCCCGCCCGCTGTCATCACCTCATCACCTTTGGCTAGCGAATTCAGCAAATTTTGCTGCTCTTTAGCGCGTTTGGTCTGTGGCCGCCAGATAGCAAAATAGATAAACAAGAAGAAAATGACAAACATAACCATTAAGGACATTCCACCACCTTGGGGGCCGGGAGGAGGCATGGATCCTTGCGACTGTGCTTTCGCCAGCGGAATAAAAAAATTCATTATTTGTTCCATCATTGGCCTTTACCTTTTTTGGAGTGCGGAAAATGGAAAGATTATAAGCGGTTTCCGCCTGCCGTCAAACCAGAAAAATCAATTAGATGCCTTTCTTGCTCCAATTAATGAATCCAATCATCCCCTTACCGCTTCAAAAAGCAGCTTGCGCGCTAACGTCCTAATATTTTGATAAGAATTAGTCACTAGAATACATGCTAATAAACGAGGAAATGGTAATCATGTTAAAAAAGCTGACTGCTGGCGAGGCCCTTGAAATTGCAAGACAAGCAAATCCAAAGGTAATTGTATTAACCTCTGCTTCTGATAAAAAAGAAAAGAATTCGCTAAAAGCGGAAGAAAACATGCTGGATACACCCATTGCTCCGGAAACCGACCCAGAGTTACGATTTTTGGTCATTGGTTGCCAGGGAAATGCAAAAGACTCGCAAAAAAAAGTAGCCAAACAGCTTGCCGAATTTATTAAAAAAACCGGAAGACGGCCAGATTTTATCCTTATCACCGGCGACAATATTTACGACAGCGGAGCAAGCTCTCCGGATGATACGGGCTTTGCCGAGTGTTTTGAAAATATTTATCGTGTCCATCCTGAGTTGAAAGACATCCCCTACTTTCTTATCCTCGGCAATCATGATGAGGACTTGCATAATGCAAGTTTACCATTGTCACTCAAAGGCCCTGAGCGAGGATTATTTCAAGTCGCTTATACCTATCTCAGCGCACAAGAAGATGTATACAACATTCCGCTCAATCCCAGCGCAGTGCCGACCACCAATACATATCGTTTACCCAGCAATGCCTGCATGGTCGACCTGGATCAGCTACAAGGCTGGAACATGCCTGCACGTACGTATTCACTAGTAAAAGGCAACACTGAGATTTTATGCATTGATTCGAACACATATGTAAAAGATTATCTGGATTATTTGGATTATCAGGATTTCCAAAACTATCTGGTGCATCTCAATGGGAATATCACCATTTCCGAAGATAATACCGCTTTTAAATTCGCGCAGGAATATGCCCGCAAGCATGCTGTTTGCGATAAAGCCCTTATCCATATTGTTACGGACGAATTTATAAAGCGCAAAATTATTATCGATGAAAAAGGAACAATCAATCCGAATAACCAGGCAAAATGGCTGGAAGACAGAATGGCCGCAGCAAAGAAAGCAGGTAGACGCACTCTGCTGGCTTTACATCATCCTCCTTTTACGCCTGGCAAACGCGCTTTCCACTCTGACGCTAAGCTTTATCTGCCTGACAAAAAAGACAGGGAGAGAATCAAGGCGCGCTTTAAAATCGAAAAAGATACCTCTTACAATCTGATGATTAGAGAAGTATTCAGAGAGCAAAACTTGGTATTTGACAGTATCTTGGCTGCGCACGACCACGATATTTATTTCTACAACAATAAACCTTTTTCTTCACAGGAAAAAAAGGAAGAAAGCAGTAACAGCAATAATACTGGGTCGCATTATTATGAAATGTGTCAGTTAACATGCGGCGGTGGCGGTGGAAAATTACAGAGCAGATTGGGTTTTACTGACCAGCAATATCTGGGCTGCTTTCTCAAACACCATGGATTTGCCGAAGTCGTTTGTGATGCGCAGGATCCAACACTAGTGCATTACTCGCTTTATGCAACAACAAGCAAGCCTATTGAGCGAACCTTCCATCTAATCTTTAACAATAAAAGCGCTGAACCTATTCGCCATTTTCCTTCCACAATGAGCGTGAAGGAACGGGAGCAGATTACTGGTTTTTGCAAAACGGTCAAAAATGCGCTTGATAAATATTTTAGCTTTCTTGATATCAAACAGACCGAGGAAGAAGGGAAATATTTAGGGCTCAATCCTATCCACGGTAATGTAAGTCATGGCGAAACAGGCGTTAATCGTGCTCATGAAATCTGGGCTTACATCAGCAATGCTGAACCAGATGATTTAGTTACTACAATTAAAACCGTATACATGATGGCAAAATGGGAACAGGATTTGGTTTCGACGCTTTTTATTACCAAGCCTACTACCAATTCACTTATCACCCTTTTAAATGGGTGCATGAAAGAAACCTATGGCAAGGAGCTAAAGGAATTGAGTGATTTGCTCGCTGATGTGCCCGTAAGACAAGAAGTTAAATTGCTCTAAAGTCCGGCACGTTTGTTTGCTTGTGCTTCTGCAAGGGAGAATCTATCCACATGGCATCGCCATAACTATAAAAGCGGTACGATTGCGCAACCGCTTCCCGATAGGCATGCATGATCCGCTCATAGCCGCCAAAAGCACAAACCAGCATCAGTAGCGTTGAACAAGGCAAATGCAAATTGGTAATGAGCGCATCGACACAGCGGAATTGATAACCGGGATAAATAAAGATACTGGTCTCGCCATGATACGGCGCAATCGTACCGCTCTGACTGGCTGTTTCAAGCGCCCGCATACTAGTCGTGCCAACGGCGATGACGCGATTGCCGCGTGATTTTGCCGCTTCAATCTGATGGCAAAGTTCTGCCGGTACTTCCAGATATTCCGCATGCATTTTATGCTCGGTAATCCTCTCCGAACGTACCGGCGCAAACGTGCCTGCGCCAATATGAAGCGTCAAATAGCCCATCGCGACGTTTTTCTCGCGCAATTGTTGTAATAGGATGTCATCAAAATGAAGCCCCGCTGTGGGTGCAGCAACTGAACCTTTATGCCTCGCGTAGACCGTCTGGTAACGGATCTTATCCAGGTCATCCGCCATCCGGCGCATGTAAGGTGGTAAAGGAATATGGCCAATGGACTCAATCATCTCCAGAATGGAATGCGTAGTGTCAAGGTAGCCTAATTCATAAAATTGATCCCGCCTGCCCAACACTTCTAGCCTGACATCGGGTGTGAAGATAAATAGATCACCGATCTTGGGTGCCTTGCTTGCCCGAACCAGGGCAAGAATTCGCTGATCATCCAGTACCCGCTCAACCAGTACTTCCACTTTTCCACCGGTGATTTTCTGTCCCAACAATCGGGCTGGAATGACTTTAGTATCGTTAAAAACCAGCAAATCCCCCTCATCAATAAGATCAATTAACGAGCTAAATTCGCGGTGAACCAAATCGTTTTGGATAGTATTAATGCATAACAGCCGGCTCGCACTGCGGGTTTCCAGCGGATAACGAGCTATCAGCTCGGTGGGCAAAGGAAAATGAAAGTCATTTAACTGCATGGGGTATTCTTCACTGTTGTAAGCATTAGCTTAATGATTAAACTGATTTTTGCTGATACCAAATAGTCATCAAATTATATAAATTTTAGACTAACTTCATATTTTAAACCAAGGATTGGTATATGAAAAAGGGAAATATTATAGATCTGGATACTTATCGCAATCAGCGAAACACTGAGCAGGAGCAACCTGCCGTTGACGCGATGAGCGATGAGCTCACCAAAGCCATCCAGTCACTCATTTATCGCTTGCGAGAGCTTGGGCCGCTGAAGCAGTCAAATTAATGACAAATGCAATTTCATCAACGAATTACTGAATCTTTAGTCCCGTCACGTTATTCAAGTCCTGTGCTTGAAGCCAGCTGTTTTAATAATCTCTTAATAATGGGTTGAATATAATATGCTCAACCCATAAGAGAACAAAATAATGCGTACATTCATTACACTTTATGCGGTCGGTGCCAGCCTGGAACTCAACGCAGTAGCAAAGGGCGCCGCAACGCTCTTATCCGCAGCGCATCCACAAAAATGCATCTTCTTTCTTACCGAAGGTGAAGCCCTTTTTTATGCGAAAAGGACTTCGGCTTATGATTCCTTTGGCAATCCAGCAACATCACCTGTTGTTTTTGAAGTCCAGGTTCAATCTTCACTGAAGCCAAATGGTAACTTTATTGTCAGCAAAATTGTCTCCGGCCGGTTTTTTTCACTTCCTCCGGTAGCGTTAAACGTGACAAGCGATCAATATTTTAAAACCATGCCGCCTCTTATTTGCCATCCCGATAATTTTAAAGGCAAATGGGACATCCTCAAAGACTATGCCAATCAGACTGATAAAGTAGAAGATGGTTATAAAAAACTACAATGGTTCACCTTTCTCTGCTGCAACAAGAAAGGTCTTACTACACCCTCAAACACTTATCACTTACCCAAAGGCGTAGATAAAGAGATATGCGACTATGTCGCCGGCCGCTCGATAGGCAAAAAGTAACAGGCTTTAGCCTGTTACCCCGCACGCGTTGCGGGGTCCGATGTATAAAAACAGGCGCGCTCCGAGTAACTAGCCCACCGAAATACGACACAAGTCGATAAAGAAACTGGGCAATAATCCCAAAAGCAATGCCGCTGCACCATTAATGCTGATAGCAATACGCATGTCAGCAGACATGATCACCGGCAGGCTACCCACACCGTCCACCGGTTCTTCAAAGTACATGAGCATGACCACACGCAGATAATAGTAAGCACCAATCAGAGCAAAAATCAGGGCCAGCACAGCGAGCCAGACATAATCCGCCTGCACAAGGGCTTCCAGCAATCCTAGTTTGGCAAAGAAACCAACGGTAGGCGGAACGCCAGCCATGGAAAAAAGCAACAACAGCATCATGAAAGCGAGCCAAGGATTGCGCGCATTCAAGCCGCGATAATCATCCAGCTTGTCAAACTCTATTCCTTCTTTGCTCATGATGCTAATAATCGCAAACGCACCGGCTGCGACCAGAACATAGGTAGAAATATAGAACATCGCTGCAGAATACCCTTGAGGATCATAAGGACCTGCTAAAATGCCCAGCAAGGTATAACCAATATGGGCGATAGAAGAATAAGCCAGCATGCGTTTAAGGTTGGATTGCGCGATCGCCAACAGATTTCCCAGGAACATGGAGAGTATCGCAATCACAATCAGCACATGACCCCAAGTAACAGAAAGGCTAGGCATAGCCTGAACCAGCACGCGAATAGTGATAGCAAACGCCGCAACTTTGGGTGCGCTTGCGATGAATAAAGTGGTAGGGGTAGATGCTCCCTGATAAACATCCGGCACCCACATATGAAACGGTACGGCACCAAATTTGAAAATCAGGGCGCCCAGCACAAAAATCAGCGCTACCAGCGGAACCATATTCTGCTGTTTTTCCAAAACCTGAGCGACCGTGCCAATTTGAATGTCCCCGGTTACGCCGTATAACAGTGAAATACCATATAACAATAGGCCTGAAGCGAGCGCGCCCAGCACAAAATATTTCATCGCCGCTTCAACGGCAAGATCAGATTCCTTATACATCGCCACCATGGCATAAAGCACAAGGGAGAGCAGTTCCAGCCCAAGGTAAATGGTCAAAAAGCTGTAAGCAGAAGCCATTACAGACATGCCCAGCACGGAAAAAAGACCTAGCAGATAATATTCACTGCGCGCAATGCGGCGTGACTTGATGTAGTCCCGCGCATAGGCAAACGCAAAAAAGCTGAATACATAAATAAACAGTTTGGACAGAATTGCAAGCTTATCAACAATGTAATTTCCACCAAACGTAATGATGGGTTCCGGATACTCGCGATATTGCGGCAGGGTTATAAAAAACGCGCCAATCAGCGTCAGCTGCACAAGCAGATAAGTCACGAAGCGATAACGCTCTGCAACGAAAACGTCGACCAGCAGAATAATGCACGCCATGCTCAGGATAAACATCTCCGGCAAAGCGGCTGAAAATTGTGGCATTGAAAAATTCATTGTTAAGCCTCAATACTTTTAGTGACACTCTCTATCTTTGTTATCAAGCAAAATTCACGCTCATGGGCATGTTCATCGCCAGTCCCGGCGGCATGCTTTGCAGCAGTAAATGGCCAATGGTGACACGCAACACGTCAATGATGGGTTGCGGATACAAACCGACAAAAAATACACCTGCCGCCAGCAAAATATAATTCACTTTCTCAAGCCAGGTGATGTCTTTAAACTGGGCGACATGTTCATTCGCAATGGGGCCGAAGAAGACGCGCTTGTACATCCACAAAGTGTAGGATGCGCTTAAAATAAGCGTCAGCGAAGCAGTCGCTGCGACCCAAAAGTGAGTCTGGAAAGCGCTCATGATGATCATGAACTCACCTACAAAACCAGCCGTGCCCGGCAATCCCACATTGGACATGGCAAACAGCATAAAGAAGGCGGCAAAAATAGGCATTGTATTGGCAACACCGCCGTAATCCTTGATGAGACGGCTGTGATTATAAAACCGTTCTGAGAGCAGTCCCACGCCAAGGAACATCGCGCCTGATCCAAAAGCATGCGCCACCATCTGTATCACCGCACCTTCCAGACTCATATAAGCATCCTGCAGCGTACGCATGTGCTGCACAATGTCATAGACCATGAAGCAGCCCAGCGTCGCAAACCCCATGTGTGCGATAGAAGAATAAGCAATCAGTTTCTTCATGTCCGACTGCACAATGGCGATTAATCCGATATAAACAATGGCGATCAGTGATAACACAATCATGAGCCAGGCGAGTTTTTCGCAGGCAATGGGCGTAATGGGCATACTAAAGCGTAGAAACCCGTAAATGCCGAGTTTCAGCATTAATGCAGCAAGAACCACTGAACCACCCGCGGGTGCTTCTGTATGCGCATCCGGCAACCAAGTGTGAACCGGCCACATGGGTACTTTGACAGCAAAGGCAAGAAGAAAGGCAAAAAACAACCATTCCTCCGTCGTTTTGCTAAGCGCCAGGCCATAAAAATCCTGAATCATGAATGAGCCGGTTTGATTGTAAAGATAAATCAATGCCACCAGCATCAGGATGGAACCCAGAAAGGTAAACAGGAAGAATTTAATAGAGGCATAAGAGCGATTGGAGCTTCCCCACATGCCAATGGAGAGATACATGGGAATCAACATGCCTTCCCAAAAAACATAAAAGAGAATGGCATCCATCGCGCAGAATACACCGACAATCATGCCCTGCATGACGAGAAAAGCCGCCATGTATTGTGCGACGCGTACTTTAATTGCGTGACAGCCGGCAATCACAACCAGCAATCCGGTAAAGTTGGTCAGAATCACCATGACCAACGAAATACCGTCTATACCCAATGCGTAATTGATTTTATAAGCCCGAATCCACAAGACGTTTTCCACATACTGCATGTCATAGCGGCCAGCATCAAAGCCTAAATAAAGGGGAATGCAGAGCAGAAAACTGGCGAGCGCGACAATCACGGCAATCGTGCGTGCGATGTTTGCGTTTTTATCGCTGCCGGTGCAAAGGCATAATACGGCGCCTATCAGCGGCAGCCAAATCACAATGGATAAAATAGGAAGTTGCGTCCACATGTCAGAATCCCACCATGTACCAGACTAAAAAGACCAAAATGCCCAGCACCATCGCTAGCGCATAGTGATAGATATATCCCGTTTGCATGCGCCGGGACACGCGCGCGAGCCACTGAATGAAGCGACCTGATCCATTCACACAAACGGTATCAATCATCTTCACATCACTTACTTCATAACACACATGGCCGGCATCCTGTGTTCCGTGCACCAGCACAATCTGATTAAAATCATCAAAACCATACTTGCGCACCAGTATTGCATAAACCCAGGCAAACCGTTCCTTAAATAGTCTGGACCATTGCGGAACGCCCGCCGTAAATAGCCACGCCGTAAAAATACCGGCAATGGCAAACCAGAATGTGAGTGACTTACCGGCTTCCAGCGCCATCAGCTTGGCACCCGGGTATTCGGTTGATAACGCGTTTAGCACATTGTGTTCAGGCAGCACAAAAATACTATTTCCCAATAAGTTGTCAGGCGCAAATAACATGGGGCCAATGAGCAGCTGACCGGCAACCAGGCTAGGTATGGCAAGCGCGATCAATGGAACCAGAACAACCCAGGGCGACTCTTTAACGTGGCCCCTCAATTGAGGATCCATGCGCTCATTCGTGTGAAAAGTCATGAATAACGCGCGGAACATATAAAGCGGCGTCACAAATGCACCTGCCAGCACACAGAGATAAGCATAACCTGCACCCGGCACCGTGCTTAATTTGACAGCTTCAATGATAATGTCCTTGGAATAAAATCCGGAGAAAGGTGGAATTGCACAGAGAGCGAGCGAACCGATGACAAAAGTAATATAGGTAATCGGCATATAAGCAGCAAGGCCACCCATTTTACGCATGTCCTGCTCATGATGTAGGGCGATAATCACAGAACCTGCCGCAAGGAATAACAGCGCCTTGAAAAATGCGTGGGTAATCAGATGAAAAATCGCGGCATCATATGCAGAAGCGCCTAAAGCCACTGCCATATAGCCCAATTGGGACAAAGTCGAATAAGCGATCACGCGCTTGATGTCATATTGGACGACGGCCACGAGACCCATGAAGAAAGCGGTTGTGCCGCCAATAACAAGAATAAAGGTAAGCGCAGCAGGTGAAAACTCAAACAGAGGCGACATACGCGCGACCATATAAATACCGGCGGTCACCATGGTAGCAGCATGGATCAGTGCGGAAATCGGCGTAGGACCTTCCATGGATTCGGGCAGCCATACATGCAACGGTACTTGTGCTGATTTGCCCATGGCACCCACAAAAAGTAAAAAACAAATCATGGTAACCACCGGTACGCTATAACCTGGGATGAATTCCATCATTCTATTCGCGATGAGGGGAACCTGACGAAACACGTCAGTATAGGTGAGCGAATCAAAATACATTAATACCATTGCTGTCGCGAGAATAAAGCCTATATCACCCACACGGTTGGCCAGAAATGCTTTGAGGCTACCAAAGACAGCGGCTTCTCGTTTAAACCAGAAACCAATCAAGAGATAAGATACGAGACCCACGCCCTCCCAGCCAAAAAACAGCAACAGGAAATTATTCGCAAGCACGAGCATCAGCATGGCAAAAGTAAACAGGGAAACATAGCTGAAAAAGCGCTGATAACCTGGATCATCCGCCATATAGCCAATGGTGTAAATGTGCACCATGAAGGAAACAAAAAGCACAATCATCGCCATAGTCGCACTCAGGCGGTCCAAGAGAAAAGCCACATCAAAGCGAAGCATGCCTGCCGTCGCCCAAGTATAGAAGCTGTCCTGCACGGACGGATGGCCATTCAGGACAATGACTTTAAACAAGTAGCAGGACAATAAAAATGAAATGCCGACCAGTGTAATCACAATGCGATGAGTCCATACGCGACCCAGCGCTTTGCCCAATAATCCCGCCAGCAGCGAACCTGCCAGCGGCAACAATGTCATGAGGAGTGCAACCCAAATAAGAGGATTTTCCACTTTCGCTATCCTTTTAATGCATCAAGATTTTGAACTTCGATTGTTCCGCGTTTGCGGTAAAACACAACCAGAATCGCAAGTCCGATCGCCGCTTCAGCCGCCGCGACTGTCAAAATAAAAAAGACAAATACCTGGCCTATGTAATTTTGCAGAAAATAAGAAAAGGCAATAAAGTTGGTATTAACAGCCAACAAAATCAACTCAATGGACATGAGCAGCACGATGATATTTTTACGGTTTAAAATAATACCCGCAATGCCTAAACCAAATAAGAGCGCGGCCACGATTAAAAATTCAGTCAGCGATGGCATGGTTATTCACCTTGATCTTGTGAAAATGTTGCTTGATTCATTTTAAACTTTCTAACCCCTTTTATCTGAACTCGATTTTTTAATACCAGACGCTGCAACAAGTGGGACACAATAAAATACCTTGCTATTCCTCTTTGTTACCTTTCTCTTTCTTCGCCGCGGGCATTTTTACCAATCGCACACGGTCTTCAGGGCGTACGGAAATCTGCTTATTTGCATCCTGCACCTTGCGACGCACAGGTCCGCGATGAGTAAGCGTGATGGCAGCGATAATGGCTGCGAGCAGTAATACGCCTGCAATCTCAAAAGGATAGGCATAATCCGTATAAAGTACCGCGCCCAGCTCACGGATATTACTAAAATGGGGAGGCTCCGGCGCAGGCGCAGGCATCTGCGTCAGACCAAAATTTTCAGGCCCCACAGCGGCAATAGTTAATCCCGTGATAATCAGCACAACAATGATACCGAACGGCAGATAACGCACGAAGCCGCTACGGACGGATTCTCTATCAATGCTCAGCATCATGACCACAAACAGGAACAGTGTCATTACCGCGCCTACGTAAACAAGCAGCAAAATCAGCGATAAAAATTCAGCGTGCAACAGCATCCAGATGCCGGCCATGGCAAAAAAGGTCACCACAAGCGACAGCACGCTGCGTACGGGATTGCGCACTGTAATCACTGCAACCGCAGAGCATACGGCAACGGTTGCGAAAAGATAAAAAATAATATGCAAAGGTGTCAGCATTAAATTTTTTCCACTGTTAGTAAACCCATTTCAAACTATTCTTTAA
The DNA here is from genome assembly GCF_902459475.1 of Aquicella lusitana. Taxonomy (NCBI): domain Bacteria; kingdom Pseudomonadati; phylum Pseudomonadota; class Gammaproteobacteria; order Legionellales; family Coxiellaceae; genus Aquicella; species Aquicella lusitana. Next base: position 1,669,823 of record NZ_LR699114.1, read on the forward strand.
GCACCTTCTTAAATCACGTAACAACTTTTTGGCCTTCGTGATGATCTCTCATCAACGATACGGCCGATCTTCTTTTCTAGCCTTAGCAATCTCAGCTTCATATTTATCACCAATCGCGAGCAACTTTTCTTTAGTTAAAATATTTTCACCACGTTCTGTAATGTGATAATCCGCCATGTTAGTCAGCACAATGGAATCCACCGGACAAGCTTCTTCACAAAAACCACAATAAATACACTTGAACAAATCAATTTCATACAGCGTCGTCCGTCGTGAACCATCTGCTCGTGGTTCAGATTCAATCGTAATGGCTAGTGCGGGACAAACCGCTTCGCATAATTTGCAGGCAATGCAACGTTCTTCGCCGTTTGGATAGCGGCGCAAGGCATGAACACCGCGAAAACGCGGCGAGGTAGGCGTTTTTTCTTCCGGATATTGAATGGTAAATTTCTTTTTCCAGAAATAACGGCCCGTGACGCGCATCCCTGTTAAGAGATCCCATAGCGAAAAACTTTTTACATATTGCGCAAGACGTCGCCACATATTTTTAACCTCTAATTTCTAGCGTGCTGATGAGCACTCATTTTATGCAAACCACGGGCTCACTTTAAAATGTACCGCAAAGGCAATCACCACCACCCAGATTAATGTCAGCGGAATAAAAATCTTCCAGCCCAAACGCATGATCTGGTCATAACGATAACGTGGGAAAGTTGCCCTGAACCATAAATAACAATAGAGAAAAAAGCTGACTTTAATTAGCAGCCATACAAATCCCGGTACCCAGGCAAAAAGAGAATCGAGATAAGGAATGCCTTGAAACGGTGACAACCATCCGCCCAAAAAGAGCAGCGAAGCGAGTGTCGAGATCAGCGTCATGTTGACATATTCGGCGAAGAAAAATAAAGCAAAGGTCACGCCTGAATATTCCACATGGAATCCTGCCACAATTTCTGATTCGCCTTCCGCCACGTCAAATGGTAAACGATTGGTTTCCGCGACACCGGATGCCCAGTAAACAATGAAAAGTGGCAGTAACGGCAACCAGTACCAGCGCCAGAAGCCGCCATTTTGCGCACTCACAATATCCTGAAAGTTGAGTGAGCCGGCTGCCATCATGACACCAATCAGCGCAAAGCCCATGGCGATTTCATAAGAAATGGATTGCGCCGCAGCGCGTAGCGAGCCAAACATGGCGTATTTAGAATTAGAAGCCCAGCCGGCAATCATAATGCCATAAACAGAAAGAGATGAAATGGCAAGTGTATATAAAACACCCGCATTGATATTGGCCAGCACCACACCCTTATCAAAAGGAATAACCGCCCAGCCAATCAACGCCGTGCTAAAACTAATAATGGGCGCGATTATAAACAGAAAACGATTCGATGCAGTGGGAACAATAATTTCCTTAGTCAGGAGTTTGATGGTATCAGCAAATGGCTGGAGCAAACCTCGCGGGCCTATACGGTTAGGTCCGATACGCACATGCATATAGCCGATGACCTTGCGCTCAAAATAGGTGAGATAAAGCACAACCACCACGAGCCCAATGATGATCGCAACAATCTTGAGAAGGATAATCGCTATTAAAAATAAGCTGTCCAGCATTTTATTTTTTTACCTCATGTCCCGTACCGCTTGTTTGTCTGCCATTTTTACAAAATGTTCAGCAACACTGTCATCCTGAGAACGTTTGCTCGAAGGATCTCTTTTATACACCTTAAGATCCTTCGCTACGCTCAGGATGACAAAGTTGCGCTCAGGATGACAAGGCTGCGCTCGAGGATGACAAATTTATGAACATCCCTCAAAAATGGCCACAGTCCAGTTTATAACTTTTCAATCTCCACCTTTCCAATCAAATCACCCAGCCTGCTTGTGGCCGCAATCCCGCCTGCTATCCAGACTGCACCTTCCGCGATGCGCGCATCCAGCATGACGGATAATTGCGCCTCGCCCGAGGATTGCCGCACAGCGACGGTGCTGCCTTCATGTAAATCAAACTGAGCCGCTGTCTTAGGATGCATGCGAATTGCCGCTACATCGCCTTCCATCAGTGTCTGCGCGTCCTGCAATGGTTTCGCACGCCGTACCAGACTGTCGACCGCATAAAGTGGAATCTCTCCAATGCGAGTCAAGCCGGCCGTTTCCTGTGTTAAGGAAAAATGGTCGGGCTGCGTTAGCTTCGTCTTTTCCATTGAATTTTTTTCGACAAGCGCTTTTATTTCGTGTTTAACTTCTTCCGCACTTTCATAACCAAAGCCTTCAAGATGCAGAAAATTTCCCAGCACGCGCAATATCTTCCATGCTGGGCGCGATAAACCATAAGCTTGCGCAACGCCATTAAAACTTTGCCACTCACCTGTCGCATTGATAAACGTACCTGCGGTTTCGGTAAAAGGCGCGATCGGCAGAATAATATCTGCATGCGCTTCCAGGACGGGATTTCTATACATTGACAAGGCGATCACGCATTTAGCTTGTTTGAGCGCGGCAATCGCATGCGCTGCGTTTGCGCAATCCAGATCAGGTTCGACATTTAGCAATAGATATGCCTTACGTGGTTTTTCCAGCATGGCATAAGCGCTTAAACCGCAATAATTGATCGCTTCACCAGCCGCATGTCGATGTGGCACCGCACCCGCTAACCAGCCGCCGGCTGTATTGGCTCCATCCGTCAACATACCTACGCGAGCACCCGTGAATTCAGCCAGCTGCTCGGCAAGATAACGAATCGTAGCTGCCCGCGGATGATGCAACGCCATTGCGCCGAGGAGAATGGAAACTTTCTGTTTTCCTCGCAGCACTTCTGTTATCGCCTTTGTCTCATCATCAGCGCTAACATTGTCGAATTTAGCCTGGAAGTCATTTACCAGCGCTGCTAACACCTGCGGAATGCGATCGGGCGACACGGTTTTTTTCGCGCGCAATTTGAAATTGAATTCGTAATCCACCGGGTTCACTGCCACAATCGCCGCGCCATTCAATGCAGCCTTGCGTACACGCAAACCTACCAGCGGCTGTTCTTTTTGAATATTACAGCCAATGAGAATAATGGCATCTGACTGCTCAAGCTCGGTCAGTGACATTTGCAGTCCCGGAAAAGCAGGCATCGCTGCCTGATCTGTCGTATCTATTTCCCGCAGGCGATGATCAATGTGCGGACTGCCGAGCTGGCGCATGATTTTCTGCAGCAAATAAAATTCTTCCAATGTGGAATTGGGTGAAGCAAGCGCACCTAATTTATCGGCGCCAAATTCAGCAATCGCTTCATGCAATTGGGTCGCAGCCATTTCAAATGCCTTGTGCCACTCTACTACTTGCAGCTTTCCATCCAGCCGAACCAGTGGCTCCTCCAGACGATCAGCATGATAAAGGCCGGTATAACTAAAACGGTCACGGTCAGCAAGCCAGGTTTCATTCACTGCCTTGTTTTCACGCGACACAACGCGCATCACTTTGCCATAGAGGGTATGAATATTTAAATTGGCACCTACACAGTCATGAGGGCTGATGCTGGGCGATTGCATCATTTCCCATGCGCGCGCGGTAAAACGATAGGGCTTGGAAGTTAGCGCACCTACCGGACAAAGATCGATAATATTGCCCGATACTTCAGAAGTCATGGCATGCTCAACAAAGGTGCTGATTTCTTCATGCTCGCCGCGGAAAGTCACGCCGAGTTCACGCACACCTGCAACCTCTGCACCAAAACGCACACAGCGTGTGCAAAGAATACAGCGCGTCATTTCTGTTGCAATGAGCGGCCCCAAATTTTCATTCGCTACAGCGCGCTTGCTTTCGGTATAACAGGATTGGGATGACCCATATCCCATGGAAAGATCCTGTAATTCACATTCGCCGCCTTGATCGCAGATAGGGCAATCCAGCGGATGATTTATCAGTAAAAACTCCATAACAGCGCGCTGCGCATCAATGGTTTTTTGCGACTGGGTAAATACTTTCATGCCGGGTGTCACAGGGGTTGCACAAGCCGGCAGTGCTTTAGGCGATTTTTCCACTTCCACCAGGCACATGCGGCAGTTTGCCGCAACGGATAAATGTTTGTGATAACAAAAACGCGGAATATAAATACCCGCTTCATCCGCTACCTGAATGACAGTCTGGTTCGGCTTTGCCGTTAATTTTCGCCCATCTATTTCAATTTCAATATCGGCCATGGCTAACCTTTCAATTTCATTATTTACATTCCGGCAAACATGTTCCATGCTCTACATGGTAAAGAAATTCATCATAAAAATGCTTGAGGCATCCGCCTACCGGCCACGCGGCCGCTTCGCCGAATGCGCAGATGGTACGGCCTTCAATATTTTTGGCAGCGCGGCGCAGCGTTTCCAAATCTGCTTTGGTGCCACGCCCATGTTCAATTTCATGCACTAAACGATAAAGCCATCCTGTGCCTTCACGGCAAGGCGTACATTGGCCGCAGGATTCTTCCATATAGAATTTGGAAATGCGTTCCAGTGCTCGAACAATACACGTTGTTTCATCCATCACAATGACTGCACCTGAACCTAAACCCGAGCCTGCTTTTTGAATGGAATCAAAATCCATATCAAGGCCCATGATTATTTCTGCCGGCAAGATAGGCATGGAGGAGCCACCAGGGATAACTGCTTTTAATCGATGACCCGTACGCACACCGCCTGCGAGCGCCAGCAGGTCTTTGAAAGGCGTGCCAAGCGGCACTTCAAAGTTGCCGGGTTTATTGACATGCCCCGTGACGGAAAAGATTTTGCAGCCACCATTATTCGGTTTACCCAACCCCAAAAACCATTCTGACCCTTTTTCCATAATGACCGGAATAGAGGCATAGGTTTCTGTATTATTAATTGTGGTCGGACAGCCATATAATCCGCGCGCAGCAGGAAAAGGCGGTTTATAACGCGGCCAGCCTCTTTTGCCTTCCAGGGATTCCATCAATGCAGTTTCTTCACCGCAAATATAGGCTCCGGCGCCCAGGTGAGTATAGAGATCAAAATCAAAACCGGAATCCAGAATATTTTTACCAATCAGGCCTGCTTCGCGCGCTTCCTTGAGCGCCGCTTCGAAACGTTCATACGGCTCCCAGTATTCGCCACGGATATAGTTATATCCCACGGTCGCGCCCATGGCATAAGCGCCAATCGCCATGCCTTCGATCAGTTGATGCGGATTAAAACGCAGGATATCGCGGTCTTTGCAAGTACCGGGTTCGCCTTCGTCTGAATTACACAGTATGTATTTTTGTCCGGGCATATCGCGGCGTATAAAGCTCCATTTGAGCCCGGTAGGAAAACCCGCGCCGCCTCTGCCACGCAATGCCGAGACCTTAACTGATTCCACTACTTTTTCCGGCGCAATCTTTTCACGCAGAATTTTCTTCCACTGCTCATAACCACCGGCGCTGACGTACGTTTGCAGCGTCCATGGCTTGTCCAGATGTAATGTACGAAAGCAAACTTCATTTGCCATGTTGATACCTACTCTTTTCGCTTGAGCTGTTTTTAATGATCGCGCGCATCATCCCAGCTTTCCGAGAATCTCGTCTATTTTTTCAGCCGTCAGGTTTTCATAATACGTTTTGCCAATCTGGCATACAGGCGGCGTCACACATGCGCCCAGGCATTCCACTTCTTTTAATGTGAACTTGCCGTCTGCTGTTGTTTCATTGACATCCACATTCAGCCGATTTTTAAGATGAGCCAGTATTTTTTCCGAACCATTTAACATACAGGAAATATTGGTGCAAAGCTGTATCACATGCCGACCAACAGGCTCAAGATGGTAGAGGGTATAAAATGTGGCGACTTCATAAACGGCAATGCGAGGCATTTCCAGATAATCAGCTACTGCATCCATCCATTCGACCGTGAGTGAACCGCCGTTTTCTTCCTGTACCAGACGTAGGGCTTCAAATACGCCTGAACGTTTTTGCTCTGGCGGATAACGCAGAATCCACTCATCGATGCGTGCGCGAATGGCAGGCGTTAAAACAGTTTTCTTGTTTTCTGTCATCATCGGTCAATCTCACCAAAAACAATATCCAGACTGGAAAGAATGGCGACCACATCCGCAATCATGTGTCCGCGCACCAATTCATTGAGACCTGCAAGGTGCGGAAAGCCAGCTGCGCGTACTTTCAGGCGATAAGGCTTGTTGGCGCCATCGGATATCAGATAAACACCGAATTCGCCTTTAGGATGCTCAATCGCGGTATACACTTCGCCTTCCGGCACGATATAACCTTCGGTCATGTTTTTGAAATGATGAATCAGGGCTTCCATACTGATTTTCATTTCTTCACGCGGCGGCGGTGCTACTTTGTAATCATCAATCATCACTGGACCAGGATTTTTACGCAGCCATTCTACGCACTGGCGAATAATGCGGTTGGATTGGCGCATTTCATTGACACGCACCAGATAACGATCATAGCAATCGCCGTTCGTGCCTACCGGAATATCAAAATCCAGACGATCATATACTTCATAGGGCTGTGTCTTGCGCAAATCCCACGCGACACCAGATCCGCGCAGCATGGGGCCGGTAAAGCCCATCGCTATCGCGCGTTCTGCTGAAATCGCGCCGATATTCACTGTGCGTTGTTTCCAGATACGGTTATTCGTTAGCAGGGTTTCGTACTCATCTACGCATGCGGGGAAACGTTCTGTAAAACTTTCAATAAAATCGAGCAGCGAACCCTGACGGTTTACGTTTAATTTGGCGACTTCTTTTTCATTACGCCATTTCGAAGGTTTAAACTGCGGCATTTTATCTGGTAAATCGCGATAAACACCGCCCGGGCGGTAATAAGTTGCATGCATGCGCGCGCCGGAAACGGCTTCATAGCAATCCAGCAAATCTTCTCGTTCGCGAAAACAGTAAAGAAAAACCGCCATCGCGCCGTTATCCAGCGCGTGTGAGCCAAGCCATAACAAGTGATTAAGGATGCGAGTGATCTCATCAAACATCACGCGAATATATTGTGCGCGAACCGGCGGCGTAACACCCAGCAATTTCTCAATTGCAAGGACATAGCCGTGTTCGTTACACATCATGGAAACATAATCCAGACGGTCCATATAACCGATGGTGTGATTAAACGGCTTGCTTTCAGCGAGTTTTTCCGTGGCACGATGCAGCAATCCCACGTGAGGATCGGCGCGCACGATGGTTTCACCGTCTACTTCCAGAATCAGGCGCAAAACGCCGTGAGCGGCAGGATGCTGGGGGCCAAAGTTGAAAACATAATTCTTGATTTCGGGTGCCTGGTTTGACATGCGCTACTCCCCCTTCTCGACCAGATAACGATGGTCATGGCGGATGACTTTGGGTTCCAGTGTACGCGGCACGATGCTGACGGGCTCATAAATTACCCGCTTCAATTTGGCGTCATAACGCGCTTCGACTTTGCCGATCAGCGGAAAATCCTTGCGGAAAGGGTGACCCGCAAAACCATAATCTGTCAGAAGACGACGTAAATCGGGATGGCCTTTGAAAAGAATGCCGAAGAGATCAAAAACTTCGCGTTCAAACCAGTTCGCAGAAGGCCAGAGAATCATCACGGAATCCACGATCAGCTCTGTACCATCCGGAATATTGACGCGCAAACGCAGACGGTGATTATTGGAAAGCGACAGGAGGTGATAAACCACTGCAAACCGGTTGGATTTACCTCCCTCTTCACGCACCAACTTGGGCATCACACCACGGCCAAAGCCTGTTTCTGTCGTGGATTCTGTTTGCCAGTCAGCGAGACCATAATGCAGATAATCCACGCCGCAAACATCCACTAGCAATTTAAAATCAAATTCAGGCGCATCGCGGAGCACGCGGCAAATTTCCAGCAGTTTTTCGGGCTTGACAGTGACGGTCAGCTCATCGAACGCAATTGCTGTCTGTTCAATCCCATCTGCAAAACGGGATTGGATCAGCGTACCAAGATCATTCACATCTGCCATGATTGTTGCCCTTAGCGTTCTATGGTTTTGCGGCGTATTTTATTCTGCAGCTGGATGACGCCGTACATTAAAGCTTCGGCTGTTGGCGGGCAGCCCGGCACATACAGGTCAACCGGTACGATTCGGTCACAGCCGCGCACTACGGAATAGGAATAATGATAATAGCCGCCACCGTTCGCGCAGGATCCCATGGAAATGACCCAGCGCGGCTCTGCCATCTGGTCATAAACTTTGCGAAAAGCGGGCGCCATCTTGTTGCACAAGGTGCCGGCAACAATCATCAAATCAGATTGACGGGGACTGGGACGAAAGATAACGCCGAAACGATCAAGATCATACCGCGAAGCCGCCGAGTGCATCATTTCAACCGCACAGCAGGCAAGCCCAAAGGACATGGGCCAGAGCGAGCCGGACCGGGCCCAATTGAAAACATTTTCAATGGACGTAACATAAAAACCCGGCTTCACCAAATCGGTTATTCCCATTCGAGCGCTCCTTTCTTCCACTCATAAATAAAACCAATCGTGAGCAGCCCTAAAAAAATACCCATGGCGATCATGCCAAACCAGCCCAGTTCTCGGAACACCACGGCCCAGGGCACTAAAAAAGCGGTTTCAAGGTCAAAGATAATGAAAAGAATCGCTACCAGATAATAACGCACGTCAAAAGGGGCGCGGGCATCGCTGAAGGCATCAAAACCGCATTCATAAGGGGATAATTTTGCGGAATCCGGCCGTTTGGGGCCCAGCAAATAGCCGAGCATGGGCGCAATGAGACCGACCGCCAGGCCGATAATCATGAATATAAATACTGGCAAGTAATTTTGTAGCAACCCCATTTCTCCTGATTTGAGTTTGCATAACAAGTCAGGCGATAGTATACCTTAATTCTTCGAGAGCCGTTTATTTGGCTACGTGATAGACCGTATGCACGTTTTACTATTACTAAAAATGCCGACGGACGGACTCGAACCGTCACAGCTTGCGCCACTACCACCTCAAAGTAGCGTGTCTACCAATTCCACCACGTCGGCTTTTTCTGTCGCTCATTTATTTCTTTGTTGGTATCTGCTCCGGTGAGACAGGCGCGGGTTGGCCCGATGTATTATTGACCGGAATTTGTTCTTGTGTGTTTCTTGCCGGCGCTACAGGCAAAGTAATTACTTTTTCCTGCTTATACGCATGGGCAGCCAGGTTATTCAGGACAATGCTGGTTATAAAAAACACAGCAATTAATCCGATGGTAATTCTGAAAAGAAATGAACCGGATCCACGGCTTCCGAATACCGTCTGCGATGCGCCGCTACCAAATGCCGCGCCCATAGTTGCACCCTTGCCCTGCTGCACCAGCACCAGCGCAATGATGAAAACTGCCGCAAAAACATGTATGAGCATAATAAATTGATACATTCTTACCCTCTCAGCCTGCTCTTCCTTACTCGGAAAGCAGACGATGATTAATTCACTTTCGCCTTTTGTACGCTATTATCCATCGGCATTGCCGCAGCGCAAATTTTCAAAAAGCTGGCCGCATCTAATGATGCTCCGCCTATCAAGCCGCCATCAATATCTGCCATAGCCAGCAGAGACGAAGCATTCTCAGCCTTCATGCTGCCGCCGTACAGTATACGAATTGTTTTCCCTATATCAACATTAATTTGTGATAAAAGTTGGCGAATGTACGCATGTACTTCCTGCGCCTGCTCGGGCGTCGCGGTTAAACCCGTGCCAATCGCCCAGACAGGTTCGTAAGCGATGACGGCTTGACGAAATGCTTCGATACCGGCAGCCTCAATCACAGACTGGATCTGTTCACTAATCACCCGGACGGTTTCGCCGTGTTCACGCTGATCTCGGGTCTCGCCCACGCAGAGAATGGGCTTTAATCCCGCCTCGATTGCGGCTTTAAATTTAGCGGCAATTAATGCCAAATCTTCATGAAAAAGCGTTCGGCGCTCGGAATGGCCGATTAAAACATAATCGCAACCAAGATCAGCCAACATGGGACCTGCAACTTCACCAGTAAAGGCACCCTGCGTGCCAGGATAAAGATTCTGTGCACCCAGCATGATGGCTGACGCGTCCAGCAATGTTTTTGCCTCAGCAAGATGTACGAAGGTGGGAAGCACTAAAATATCGATTTCTGCAAAACCATCAGCGCCCTGCTTGATCCCTTCGATCAGGGCTTTCACCTGGCTTTTTGAGCCATGCATTTTCCAGTTGCCAGCAATTAGAGGTTTACGCACAACATCACCGCCTTATCCATTAAGTGGCGGTGATTTTAAACGAATTGAGGAAATGTGTGCAATGATTTCTATATAAAATAGAAAAATGTTCGTTACGGATTTCTTTGTGTTTTTAACCTGTCACGTACATCCGCTGCATTGTTGATTTTCGTATTCATGCCAAGATCATTTTGACGCGTCTTATCAATGTTATTTGGACTCGCGGGATCCGTAAACGAAGAAATTTTTGGTTTCTGCTCTTGCACCTTGGATAAAAGCTGGGTTTTCTTCGCTTGCAGTTGGGGATCAGCTGTCGTATCCAAATTGGTTGATAATTCTTTTTCCCAAGCGGCAGTCCGTCTCGAAAGCTCTGTTTGCTCTTGTTCTATTTTCGCGATCAGCGAAGATCGGTTACGTTCAAAATTATCTCGTATTTGCACAAGATCACGCAGTCTGTCTGGCTCGAGATTAGGGTTAGTAAGCAATTCTTCGCATTCTTTCAGATGAAAATCCAGTTTGTCCTTGGCTTCCTGCAAGTGCGAGATGCGATCCTCAATGGAACTCAGATCTTTCTCAATCACCTTCAGCTTCTTGCCAACATCTGCATTATTTGCATTTGCGAATGGCGTAGCGTCATCATTCTTGTATAAAGCCTGCTTGAGACTTCCTAAATTCGTATCCACATTATTTGGGTCTTGGCAGGGTCTGTCCTGAGCATCCAGTGCATTTCTGTAACCTAAAAATTCCCCGCTGTTATTCATTCTACGTTCTTGCCGCAAAACTGCCATTTCCGCATTATGCTTGTCTATTTTTTCATAAATCGATTTCGCAGGGTTCTTCGTTCTTCCACCAGAAAGTGCAAGGTATTCCTTCAATTGTGGATCATCAATATCCATGGCAAGCTTATGTTCTTTCGCTGCCTTTAACATCTGCTCAATGTTACCAATGATATGAGGATGGTCCTTAGGATTAATGGGGTTCTTATACTTCAAAGAAATATAGTCACTGCCTTGATCTTCCAGCATTTGCGCGGCCATTTTGCTTGACTTATAAAAATCCATAACAGGCGCACGATGATCTTCACCAAACATGCCGCGCTTTCTTTCGTGGGGAGGGCGAATGGGGATAATGGTCTTGCCATCGTCCTCAACCTTGACAATCACTTCCTTATAATAATCTTTCTGCCCATTATTATAATAACCGTTTTCCAGTCTTTTACGCCCAATGCTTTCCGCAACAATACGTGGACGCTCGTTAAGGTCAATGTCCTCGGGTGGCTTATCAGATCGGTAGTATCCCAGCCCTCCTGTATGCTCAGCCCACTTCATCGTGGCGACGGAGTTGACCTTCTCCCACCATGCGCGCTCCTGATCACGCTTTTCTTTCTGCAATCTCTTTTCTTCTTCTGTGGGACCTGTAAATGCCATATTTCGCCTCTTTTACATTAGATCGTCACTATTAATGATAAATTATAATACAAATTTATGGTTAAAGTTACTGTTTAATCCATCCCTCTCATTTTCACTTGGGTCGTATAAGCCTTTATATCCTCAGAATTGGGTGTAAAATTAATCACTTCCAGCTGCTTGCCATATTTATCACCCAGGCGCTGGATCTCTACCCAGGCTGCCCGCATCATTTTATTGAGACCTGCCATTTCAATTGTCCAATTGCGCTTGTAAACCTCTCGGGCCATGGCACGGGCAGTTTGCAAACCATCCTCAATCGTACGCTCATAAGAAAACAAGTCTTTTGGACAACCGACCAAGCAGCTACCCCGATCATAGACGTTATAATGAGGGCTAACGCCTTCCAGCGTTAAAAGATGCTTTTCCCCCGGCGGCTCCAGATTAAAAGCGTCCCACATGGTGAGCAAACCCCAGCGCTCCACAAGATAATAAATATCCTCCATGGTGATCGGCCGTTCATACATCTCGCCCAGATCGGGAAGCGGCAAGTTTTGCCCCAGCGCCTGCCAAACCTGCGCCTTTATCTGATCTGCATATTCACTAGCAGAGGATGAGAGGCTGGGTTTGATTGTCAGGATAAAGTTTGCCTGCGCAGATCCTTCTTCATTTTGAGCTGTAATCAATATTTCATAATTGCCATGCGTATCCTTGGCGGGAATACCTGTTATAATGCCGTCTTCTGTGCAAATCAGCCCTTTAGGCAAAGCTTGTCCATCTGATAATTCACCCTGAAAACGCGCGGGAGCGCTGCCCTCTGCTACCTGAATAAACTGTTTAAGATCAAAAGGCCCAAAAGCCGCCTGCTCGTTGACGACCTGCGCTGGGATAGGGTTAACAAGAACGGGTGCTGCCATGGTCAGGACTTTCCTAAATTAATGCCATTTTGGTTAAGTATAACAAGTGGCTCAGGTAAATACAGGTCGAATATATAAGACAAGTAAACAGGAAAACAACGTCCGTGCTTAGCTATTCAGCCAAAGTGATTTGGCTAGTTTGTAAAACCTTTTCCACTTTGCCTTACACGCATGGATCCCGCGGACAAGCCGCGGGACGACGAGTAACAATGACAACATAACCAAGGCTTACATTTCATTCGTTGTCATCCCGCGGCTTGCCCGCGGAATCCAGGATTCATTCAACCTCATCACACTAAACAAGAGAAAAAACATGAAGCAATATTTTGTATATATTCTTGCAAGCCAGCGACATGGCACGTTATATACCGGCTCGACATCCGATTTAAAAAAACGTATTTGGCAGCATAAAAACAATATTATTCCAGGGTTCACTGCCAAATATCGGGTACATCGGCTTGTTTATTACGAAGAACATTCAAGCCTTGTTGAAATGGTACGTCGTGAAAGACGAATAAAAAACTGGTGCAGGAAATGGAAGTTAAATTTAATTGAAGAATTTAATCCCACCTGGAAAGATTTATATGAAGAAGTCTGCTCCTGAATGGATCCCGCGGACAAGCCGCGGGACGACGGTGGCAGTGCTCTACCTTGAGCATACACAGCTCTCACGGAACAGCGGTGGTAGCGCTTGCCTTGGGCACAGCTCTTACGGACAGCGGTGGTAGCGCTTGCCTTGGGCACAGCTCTTACGGACAGCGGTGGTAGCGCTTGCCTTGGGCACAGCTCTTACGGGCAGCGGTGGTAGCGCTTGCCTTGGGCACAGCTCTTACGGGCAGCGGTGGTAGCGCTTGCCTTGGGCACAGCTCTTACGGGATAGCGGTGGTGGCGCTTGCCTTGGGCACAGCTCTTACGGGCAGCGGTGGTAGCGCTTGCCTTGGGCACAGCTCTTACGGGCAGCGGTGGTAGTACTTGCCTTGGGCACAGCTCTTACGGGATAGCGGTGGTGGCGCTTGCCTTGGGCACAGAGCTCTTACGGACAGCGGAGGTGTGGGCAACCTACCACAGGGAGAGCGGCTCTTGTGAGACATCGTCGTCCCGCGGCTTGTCCGCGGGATCCACTGCAGCATTACCTCTGAATTGAAGAATTGAGATCGAGACAAAAAGGTACGTTAACAAACCACCGTATTATCCACCCACTCATACATCTCCGTACTCGTCACCGGACACTTGAAACACTGACTCCCACAGGCGGGTTTTTTGCTGCACTGGCGAATTTTCCCCTTACGCATCCAATGTGAAAGCAGACAGCGAATGGTGTCGGGATCTGCATTGAAGAGACTGCAGAGGCTGCCTAAAGTGGCGATTTTGACTTGCATCATGTGGTTTTTGATATCAATCAGGTTCACGTTGACCTCCCTGTTGCCAAAGTTCCTGTGGGTGAAAAATATTTATGATCACGATTCGCATACCAGCGAATGGCTGCAATCGTTCCAATAAAAAAAGCAGCGAGTGACGCAATCCAGATGGAAGAAGAAAGCGGATGCCGCATCCATGTCGCCGCCTGATAAAAAGCGACCGCTGTGCCATAGGCCACGCCTGTCATCCAGCAGGCTGAAAATAGAGACCAGCCGCGGTGCAACTCACGCAACATCGCTGCGGTAGTCGAAATACAGGGAAAATACAGCAACACAAAAAGCAGATAGGCGAACGCGCCAATCTGGCCGTCAAATTGCTGATACATGAGACCGTAAACACCTTTATCCACCGGATCAATGGGCGCTTTCGCAAGCACCGGATTGCTTAATGCGTTACCCAACTGAGCGAAATTTTCAGGAATGGAACGGAGCGCTTCGGCTAATCCCGCCCACAGGCTAAAAGTGTCAGCCGAAGAAGCGGCAGCAAGATGTCCCATCTGTGTGTAAAGCGTGTTAAGTGTACCCACCACGACTTCCTTGGCCAGAATGCCAGTGACCAATCCTACCGTCGCGGGCCAGTTATTCGCATGAATACCCATCGGTGCAAAAATCGGTGTCGCCCACTGACCAATCAGCGAGAGCAGCGAGTGTGCATCGCCTTCTCCTGTATTCATGGTGCCGTCGAGGTTCAGCGAATTCAGCGCGCCGATCAGGATGCAGATGGGAACAATCAGCTTACCTGCGCGGAAAACAAAACCTTTGAGACGTTGCCATGCATGTAACATCAGCGTTTTCATATGCGGGACGTGATAAGGCGGTAATTCCATCACCAGCGGCGCGGGATCACCTTTTAACAATGTTTTGCGCAGCATAAAGCCGGTTAACACGGCCATGAGGATGCCGATGAGATAAAGCGCAAAGACAATATTTTGTCCGCCACTTGGAAAAAATGCGGCTGTAAACACGGCAAAAATAGCAAGCCGTGCCCCGCAGGACATGAATGGGCTCATGAGAATAGTGAGAATGCGGTCGCGTTTATTTTCCAGCGTGCGTGCACCCATCACAGCTGGCACATTGCAACCAAAACCCACAATCATGGGCACAAAAGCCTTGCCCGGTAATTGCAGCGCACGCATCAGACGATCCACTACAAAGGCAGCACGCGCCATGTAACCGGAATCTTCCAGCATGGCGAGAAACAGAAACATGGCGCCGATGACGGGAATAAACGTGACAGTCGTGTTAATGCCTTTGCCAATGCCATTCGCCAGCAAAACCGTCAGCCACGCGGGTGCGCCTATGCTGTTGAGCGCATAGGCAAAGCCATCTACAAAAATTGTCTGGCTGCTGATATCAAAAAAATCCTGAAACGCGCCACCGATGTTAATGGAGAACAAGAACAGCAAATACATGACTGCGAGAAAGATGGGAACACCCAGGATACGATTCAAGACGATATTATCGATACGCGTTGTCCATGGTGTTTTAGTGTAAGCAGAACGCATAACACAGGATTGAATGAACTGCTCTATATAGCGGTAGCGTGTATCGGCGAGCAAAATATCCGCTTCTTCGCCTAATGCTTGTTGAATTGCCGCTTGATGTGATGCAGCTTTTTTTAAGATATCAACCGAAGCACGCTGACGAACTAGCACGTCATCCTCAAGCAGACGGATGGCATTCCACCTATTTGCAGATTGCTCGAGCGATTGCGCATACAGCATCCTGTCAGCAGATAAAGCGCCTGACAAATCGGCGATCGCCTCTTGAATCATCGCAGGATAAGCTAAACTTTTACGATCCTCTGCTGAAGACGGGTCATATTCGGTAATAACACGCTTCAATTCCCGCAGCCCATTTCCCTTATTCGCCTCAAGCGCAACCACTGGACAGCCGAGTTCATGCGAAAGCTTTGCGATATCAATCTGTATGCCGCGCGCTTGTGCTACATCCATCATATTGAGCACAAGGATAACTGGTGCATTCATTTCAAGGAGCTGCAGGGTAAGATAAAGGTGTCGCTCCAGATTGCTGGCATCCACGATATTGACGATTACGTTTGGATGCTGCTCCAGAAGATATTCGCAAGCAATTCGCTCATCCATTGCAGCCGATTCTGAAGCTAGGGTAAGAGAGTACACACCAGGCAAGTCTACGACTTCGACAAGTGTAGTTCCTTCTGTAAAAGAACCGCTTTTTCGCTCAACTGTCACACCCGGCCAGTTGCCTACCCGCTGGCGGGCGCCTGTTAAGGCGTTAAATAGCGTGGTTTTGCCGCAATTAGGGTTGCCAACAAGGGCAATAGATCGCTTTGATTTGGGTGCTGCGCCCGATTGAATAGCGCAGCAGGAAGAGGAGGATTGGCAGCATGGCATCAGGCAATCACCTCTATATCCAGCATACTAGCTTCATCTTTGCGCAGGCTCAAGGCATAACCTCTTACCTGAATCTCAACAGGATCACCCAGAGGCGCCACCCGTAGTACAGTAAATGCGGTGCCTGGAATTAAGCCCATTGCAATCAAGCGCTTGCGATAGCATCTTTCACCGGCTTTAATGGCGATGATACGGGCTTTATTACCTGTTGTTAAATCAAGGAGTTGCATAGGTATTCCCTTGTGATGAAGGTTAGTATTCCGAAAATAGAGGCAGATTGTCAATAGTAATGAGAATTATTCTCATTACTATGATTCAATATTGGGTTTATAATTAAAAAGATTAAGAATAAAGCTAAATAAGAAAATTTTAAGACAGAGGCATAAGATCAAGATTATAATTAGAAGTATCGCTTATGATGGATTTAAGAACATCTTAAGTCAAAATGAACTACTATATTACATATTAGAAGTGCTTTTCTAAAACTAAATCACTTCTATTGAATTTTCAGAATAGGCAGCGAGGCATCACATCCATGGCAACAAAAAAAGAACAACTGATAGCTCAAGGAAAACATGATTTTGTAGATAATCTTGAAGCAATTAATAATCTTTTGGGCCAAATAGAAAATGTCTTAGTGACGCTTCGGCCTAGGTCCGACGTCTTATTGGGTCAAGTGCAAGGTCATCGCCAGCTAATAACAAACTACCTAGCTGATGGAGCTCCAATTGATCCTAATGCTGATCAAGAAATACTAACACAGACGCCTTTATTAATTAATCCAAGTAACGATTTGATTGGCAACGGTCGCCTGATGCAATTCATCGCTCGCGCTGATGTCGCTGCCTTACCAGGATTGGCTGCTCTCCTTAACACCGATCCGGTCAAAACCAATTTGATAACCCATTTCTCTACTAACCCGCTTCCGGCCGATATCAATACCCTGCGTACTGGTATCGCAACCGCAGGCAATACCGCAGACGATGTTTTCAATGCCATTGTAACTAACCTTCCCGCTGTGGGTACGCTTGCTAACGTCCGCGCTGCTGCTGGTACAGCTGGCGTTACCGAAAATAACCTCCGCGGACAAGCTCGTTTACGAGAATTCATCGCTCGCGCTGATGTCGCTGCCTTACCAGGATTGGCTGCTCTCCTTAACACCGATCCGGTCAAAACCAATTTGATAACCCATTTCTCTACTAACCCGCTTCCGGCCGATATCAATACCCTGCGTACTGGTATCGCAACCGCAGGCAATACCGCAGACGATGTTTTCAATGCCATTGTAACTAACCTTCCCGCTGTGGGTACGCTTGCTAACGTCCGCGCTGCTGCTGGTACAGCTGGCGTTACCGAAAATAACCTCCGCGGACAAGCTCGTTTACGAGAATTCATCGCTCGCGCTGATGTCGCTGCCTTACCAGGATTGGCTGCTCTCCTTAACACCGATCCGGTCAAAACCAATTTGATAACCCATTTCTCTACTAACCCGCTTCCGGCCGATATCAATACCCTGCGTACTGGTATCGCAACCGCAGGCAATACCGCAGACGATGTTTTCAATGCCATTGTAACTAACCTTCCCGCTGTGGGTACGCTTGCTAACGTCCGCGCTGCTGCTGGTACAGCTGGCGTTACCGAAAATAACCTCCGCGGACAAGCTCGTTTACGAGAATTCATCGCTCGCGCTGATGTCGCTGCCTTACCAGGATTGGCTGCTCTCCTTAACACCGATCCGGTCAAAACCAATTTGATAACCCATTTCTCTACTAACCCGCTTCCGGCCGATATCAATACCCTGCGTACTGGTATCGCAACCGCAGGCAATACCGCAGACGATGTTTTCAATGCCATTGTAACTAACCTTCCCGCTGTGGGTACGCTTGCTAACGTCCGCGCTGCTGCTGGTACAGCTGGCGTTACCGAAAATAACCTCCGCGGACAAGCTCGTTTACGAGAATTCATCGCTCGCGCTGACGTCGCTGCCTTACCAGGATTGGCTGCTCTCCTTAACACCGATCCGGTCAAAACCAATTTGATAACCCATTTCTCTACTAACCCGCTTCCGGCCGATATCAATACCCTGCGTACTGGTATCGCAACCGCAGGCAATACCGCAGACGATGTTTTCAATGCCATTGTAACTAACCTTCCCGCTGTGGGTACGCTTGCTAACGTCCGCGCTGCTGCTGGTACAGCTGGCGTTACCGAAAATAACCTCCGCGGACAAGCTCGTTTACGAGAATTCATCGCTCGCGCTGATGTCGCTGCCTTACCAGGATTGGCTGCTCTCCTTAACACCGATCCGGTCAAAACCAATTTGATAACCCATTTCTCTACTAACCCGCTTCCGGCCGATATCAATACCCTGCGTACTGGTATCGCAACCGCAGGCAATACCGCAGACGATGTTTTCAATGCCATTGTAACTAACCTTCCCGCTGTGGGTACGCTTGCTAACGTCCGCGCTGCTGCTGGTACAGCTGGCGTTACCGAAAATAACCTCCGCGGACAAGCTCGTTTACGAGAATTCATCGCTCGCGCTGATGTCGCTGCCTTACCAAGATTAGCTGCTCTCCTTAACACCGATCCGGTCAAAACCAATTTGATAACCCATTTCTCTACTAACCCGCTTCCGGCCGATATCAATACCCTGCGTACTGGTATCGCAACCGCAGGCAATACCGCAGACGATGTTTTCAATGCCATTGTAACTAACCTTCCCGCTGTGGGTACGCTTGCTAACGTCCGCGCTGCTGCTGGTACAGCTGGCGTTACCGAAAATAACCTCCGCGGACAAGCTCGTTTACGAGAATTCATCGCTCGCGCTGATGTCGCTGCCTTACCAGGATTGGCTGCTCTCCTTAACACCGATCCGGTCAAAACCAATTTGATAACCCATTTCTCTACTAACCCGCTTCCGGCCGATATCAATACCCTGCGTACTGGTATCGCAACCGCAGGCAATACCGCAGACGATGTTTTCAATGCCATTGTAACTAACCTTCCCGCTGTGGGTACGCTTGCTAACGTCCGCGCTGCTGCTGGTACAGCTGGCGTTACCGAAAATAACCTCCGCGGACAAGCTCGTTTACGAGAATTCATCGCTCGCGCTGATGTCGCTGCCTTACCAGGATTGGCTGCTCTCCTTAACACCGATCCGGTCAAAACCAATTTGATAACCCATTTCTCTACTAACCCGCTTCCGGCCGATATCAATACCCTGCGTACTGGTATCGCAACCGCAGGCAATACCGCAGACGATGTTTTCAATGCCATTGTAACTAACCTTCCCGCTGTGGGTACGCTTGCTAACGTCCGCGCTGCTGCTGGTACAGCTGGCGTTACCGAAAATAACCTCCGCGGACAAGCTCGTTTACGAGAATTCATCGCTCGCGCTGATGTCGCTGCCTTACCAGGATTGGCTGCTCTCCTTAACACCGATCCGGTCAAAACCAATTTGATAACCCATTTCTCTACTAACCCGCTTCCGGCCGATATCAATACCCTGCGTACTGGTATCGCAACCGCAGGCAATACCGCAGACGATGTTTTCAATGCCATTGTAACTAACCTTCCCGCTGTGGGTACGCTTGCTAACGTCCGCGCTGCTGCTGGTACAGCTGGCGTTACCGAAAATAACCTCCGCGGACAAGCTCGTTTACGAGAATTCATCGCTCGCGCTGATGTCGCTGCCTTACCAAGATTAGCTGCTCTCCTTAACACCGATCCGGTCAAAACCAATTTGATAACCCATTTCTCTACTAACCCGCTTCCGGCCGATATCAATACCCTGCGTACTGGTATCGCAACCGCAGGCAATACCGCAGACGATGTTTTCAATGCCATTGTAACTAACCTTCCCGCTGTGGGTACGCTTGCTAACGTCCGCGCTGCTGCTGGTACAGCTGGCGTTACCGAAAATAACCTCCGCGGTGAAGCTAGGTATCTCGAATTCTTCAACCGCGCTGACGTCGCTGCCATGCCAGCTCTACAGGCTGTCCTGCAGGATGTCACCGTCAAAGGCGCTTTGATCAACCATTTCAAAACAAATGCCGCACCCGATGCCGCTACCTTGCGTACCCGGCTCGCAGGCGCTAATACCGCAGACCTCATGCGGGCTGTCTTTCATGATGGCGGCGTATTCGGTAATGCCGGCTTAGACGTTAATACCGCTACCACATTAAATGATGCTAACCAGGCTGCTCGTATCGCGCAGCTCCGCGGTGAAGCTAGGTATCAAAAACTAATGGCAGAAAACAATGCAACTTTAACGACCATGCAAGCAGTAAAGGATCACTTATCTGCGCCAGCTGTCAAACAAGCTCTAATCACGCATTGGGGTAATCCTGGAAATGCTGCACCGGATTATGCTAATGCCATTATTAACTTACGCGAACACCTCAGGCAATTAAATCCTAATGATCTAGCTGGTGCGCAGAGCGCCTTCACTCAAGCAAATGTTTTTGGCGCTGTACCTAATCTGGATGTTGCAATTCAAGGTCTTATCCACACTAACGCGGAAGCAAATAATCTTCGCAGCCAAGCCAGAAGTAGCAAGGCTACGACTGATGCTAGTGCTGCAGCAGTATATCGAAAGGAATACTTTGATCATGCAATCGCTTTTAAGAAAGCATTAGACAAAGTTAAAACCAATGATCGAGCCAGCCTAACGAAGCTTGCTGATTCCATACGCACTTTACAAGGTACGTTGAAACCCGATCACGAGCTTCAAAAACCGCTGACTAAGTTATTTGAAGCCTTAGGTAGCCCCGCCTTAAATACTCAAGTAAATATCCCGCTTGCTGATCCAGAAGCATTCAGAAGAACCCTCAGCAATGCGAAAAAAGGATACGAGGGCCTGAAAAAAAGTGTTGAGCAAATTATCGAAAAAGGAACCAAACTCGATACGGAAGGCCTAAATGCCTATTTGGAAATGGCAAAAATATATCAAGACGAAGCTGAGAGACGCATTGGATCCATCTCACAGCGAGATGAAGAAGAAGCAGAACGTATCTTGAAAGCTTGTAAAAAAATGCAGGATGCAATTGATATGGCTGAAGGTCAACTACTGAATAAAAAGAGCGAACTCAGTGATCCAAGAGGTATAATTTTCAATCGCAGTGGTAAATTAAAAGAAGTGGAAGATAGATTAACTATCATAGCTGAGTGCAGAACAACTTTAAACGATACAATACAAAAAATAGATCAAGCAAAAAATATAGGCCAGGTTCAACAAGTAAATTGTTTCAGTGATAACAACGAAGTTTTGCCGCCTGGTACAACGGAAACAGACATTCTACAAAAAGTTCAAGCTTTCACCGGAGGTGGGGCTGCTCCAGTTGCTGTCATGGGTGTCGCTACAGTAGAAAAATCGAATCGGTTTGACCGCGGGGCCGTTCGTATTAATTACACCACGCTTGAGAAACAAAACTCTCCTCGTCCTGGAGATACTAGCGACTTTAAAGTGGCTTCAGTGCAAGGCGTTATTGGAAATGCTTATCAGTCCCAACTCTATTATGAACGAGCTGATATCGACAAATTGAAGCCTGATCAATTAGTCAAAATGGCCGCCATTGAAGTAGAAAACTTTTATGCTGGATTGCATGATAAGAATTTAAAAATGACATTAAAAGGCAACATGCATCCAAAACTTGCTGAAGCAATTACTGTTTATTGCGAATTAAAAAAATATTCCACCCCTGTCACAAGGATCAGATTACCGGAAAGATCCAGTTCTAAAAAAGAAGAATACAAGAAGGAGTTTGCAAAACATCTTAAGGAACAGGCGCCTGCGATCTTCCACGGTGCAGAAGGCTTAGGACAGACAAATAAAACTGTCGAGCAACTCCAGGAAGCTACACAAACGACGCACACGCATATACCACGTGGTCCCAGATAACAATCACCCTCTCAGCACCTCCTCCAACTTCACCCGCAATTCCCCTAGCTGGCCATGAAAAAAATGGCCAGCTTCGGGGAAGCGCAAAATGATAGGCTTGGGCTCTCTTGCTTCCGCCCATGCCAACACTTCCTCCGGCGGCACTACTTCATCCAATTCACCTTGCGCAAGCACCCAGGGGCAGAGAATGGGCGGCAGGGTTTGCATGGGAAAATGCTGTACGGGTGGCGCAACGGTGATGAGCTTTTTGGCAGGAACTTGCGTTGCCGCTTTGGCCGCTACGTATGCGCCAAAGGAAAAACCGGCAAGCCAGATATCACGCACGGGGTGTTCCTGTTGTATCCAATCAATCACAGCCAGCAGATCTTCCAGCTCGCCAATGCCCTTGTCAAATTCACCTTCACTTTTTCCCACACCGCGGAAATTAAACCGTACCGTGGCGAGGCCCAGGTATTGAAAAGTTTTAGAAAGCGTTGTCACCACCTTGTTATTCATTGTCCCGCCAAACAACGGATGCGGATGGCAAACAATGCCCCATGCATCCTGCGGTTCAGCGAGCGGTTCTGCTGTAATCATTTCAAGCTGCCCAATGGGCCCCGGGATCAAAAGGGTGGTGTCTGTTTTGGTTTTAATAAATGTCATGAACTATACCTGTTTCTTACAGTCAATTGTCATGCAAGCGGTGGCATAACAATTGATTGTAATGTAATGATTATTTATAACTGGACTTTGATCATTTTTGAAAAGCGTTCACAATGCTGTCATCCTGAGCGCAGCGAAGGATCTCTCGATGTACAAAAGGAAATCCTTCGCTGCGCTCAGGATGACAGCATTATCGAGCATTTTGTAAAATGGCCAAAGTCCAGTATAAGGAATATAGCATATCTCAAAATAGATACCCGCTTACGAGGCTTGACTGATTGAAAAGCAATCAACCCTAAGTTATGATTATGGGCATAAAATAAACAAAACGAGCCGTAATTATGCCTATTATTGCTAACCTGGATACATTCCAACAAGAAAACGTACTTTATAACAGCTTTATCGGTGCCTATGAGTTTAAAATTCTCAATCCCGTCCCTAGCTCGCAGCAGCAAAATGGTCAATTCTGCAAGCTGAATGCCTTGAGTATGGTACTCAACTGGCTTCATCACACGCAGCCCGATTTGCCCAAACCGCCGCCAGTGAGAAAAAGCTATGGTTTATTTCAGGAAAATGATGCAACGACTTCACTGCGTGAAATAGCAAAAAAACAGCATGGCTCACAAGTGGGTGAAGTGTATGATCCATTCACTTTAATGGCGATTGCGCGACAGAGTGGTTATGCTGATCTCACGCTGATCACACCATGCACACCCTCTGACTATATCGAAACCCTCATCAATGCAGTGAATGCCCATGAAGCACCCATTGTTTTTTTCGATGTCAACGTTAAAACGGGTGACGTCATTCAGGCGAATGGCAAATGGGAACACGCCGCTGTTATCGTTGGCTATTTTACGACTAAAGAAAATAAACCCGGCTTCATCCTCGCCCAATGGGGACAGTATCACTGGTGTCACGCTAATGATCTTGCTTTATCTGCCGGGCAATTATCACTGTCCCGACAGGCGGAAACATTTTATAAATTTAAGAAGAATTGGAAGGAACATGAGGCTATTGCCGAATATGAGCCCTACTTGCTTTTTCAGAAAGCCGACAAGGTTCGGGTAGCGAATGCCCCGACTCACAATGGTGGTTTCAGGAATGCTATTCTTATTGTATCGAATAAAAAGAAGCAGCATGTGAAGATGCTGGACAACGAACAGGAACACCTTTTCACTGATTACCTGATGAGGCAAGGGCCTTTAAAAAATTAAAACTAGTTAAATCTTCACGCCCCTCTCTTTGATTCATTCCTCAAGCTTGCAGCTCCCTCGCTTTCTGCTGTGCAACCTGTCCACCACTTATTTGTAACGAGATAAGTGTTAAAAAATTCCAAGGAGGTAATATGAAAGAATATAAATATTATGTTTACATACTCACTAGCGAAAGAAACGGCGTTTTTTATGTTGGTGTTACGAACAATCTTACTCGCTGCATATATGAACACAAAGCAGAACTTGTGCCGGGATTTACGAAAAAATATGATGTAAAAATGCTGGTTTATTACGAAGATTTTGAAGATATCAGCGAAGCAATTCGGCGGGAGAAAATTATTAAAAAATGGAAAAGAAAGTTTAAAGTTGATGCAATAGAGCGAGCTAATCCTCAGTGGAAAGATCTTTATTTTGATTTGATTTAATTGTGACACCAGGCACCGCAATACTTCCACTGTCACCCCGCACTTGTTGCGGGGTCTGGTGTAAAAAAATAATGTCTTCTTTTATTTTTTTTATACCGGATCCCGCAACAAGTGCGGATGACAATGGCACTGCGTTAGCGGTGGTGGCAATGGTGCTGCGTTAGCGGTGGTGGCAATGGTGCTGCGTTAGTGGTGATGCAATGGTGCTGCGTTAGTGGTGATGCAATGGTGCTGCATTAGTGGTGATGCAATGGTGCTGCATTAGTGGAGAGATTTTATTGTGGTAGTTTCCTCACCGCGAGCCTGTCGCCTTCAGCAGTCTGTCACGGATGGCGTCCCATGCTTCGCCCTGCGGGACGGTTTCGATGATGATCCATTTGAAATCCTGATGATCGAGTTTGCGTAATGTGTGGTAAAGATCATGGGCATAAGCGGCAGCTTCGTGCGGCATTTTGATGCAGCGGATCTTGTCATTTTGCGGCATGATGACATCGCTATTCACCACAAAAGCGGCGGGGAAATCATCACGATCGAGAGCAAGCAGCATATCGGGAATGTTTTCGGTTTCGATCAGGATGGTTCGCGTTCTGGGGGCATAGTGCAAATGATGCATGCCGGGAGCGCGGGTTTCATGCTGTGCATAAGGCGAGGCAATATCAGGCAGGCCCAGTTCCGCGGCAATCGCATGGGCAGTGATAGCACCGGGGCGCAGGATAACAGGGGTTTCTCCGCTCATATCGATAATGGTGGATTCAAGCCCTACTTCGCAAGGGCCACCGTCCAGAATGAGATCAACCTTGCCCCCCAGTTCTTCCGCCACGGCGTGCGCTGTGGTTGGGCTAATGCGGGTAAAACGGTTAGCAGAAGGGGCGGCGATACCACCCCCAAACGCCTCCAGAAGTTCTCTTGCCACCGGATGACGAGGAATACGCAAACCCACCGTATTCTGCCCTGCCGTCACGATATCCAGTACTTGCGGCTGTTTTTTCAAAATCAGGGTCAGCGGTCCCGGCCAGAAAGCACGGGCAAGCTTCATCGCCGCGGGCGGAATCTCACGAGCCCAGTCCTGTAGTTGTTCGATATTGCCAATATGTACAATCAGGGGATGATCATGGGGCCGCTCCTTGGCAAGAAAAATCTTGCGGACAGCGCTTTCATTGGTTGCATCCGCGCCCAGTCCGTAGACTGTTTCTGTCGGGATGGCTACGAGCCGGCCTTCGCGTAAGAGCTTGACTGCTTTCGTTATCTCGGGTGTTGTCATATCGTATAATCGTGGGCAAGCTGCCTATTTTTGGGTAATATAACACTTCAAATGAAATAAGAGATAATGTTTCGCAATGACCGAGCCTGAGCAACCGATTAACGAAACCACAAATGAGGCCGCACCCGAAGCCCTGGCGCCTATCGCCACTGTCAAGGGACAGGCAATCATGGACCTGCCTAAGGACCTCTACATTCCACCCGATGCGATGAAGGTCTTTCTGGAAGCCTTTGAAGGCCCACTCGATTTTCTGCTTTATCTCATCAGAAAGCAAAACATTGATATTTTAGATATTCCAGTTGCCTCAGTCACCCGTCAGTATATGGAATATATTGAATTGATGCAGGAATTATCGCTGGAACTCGCAGCGGAATACCTGGTCATGGCGGCCATTCTGGCTGAAATCAAATCACGCATGCTACTGCCCCGGCCGTCCGATGCAGAGAATTCAGAAGAAGACCCTCGAGCAGAGCTGGTGCGCAGATTGCAGGAATATGAGCGTTACAAACAGGCTGCCGAAGACATGGACAAGCTGCCCCGCCTTGAACGTGACACCTTCACAGTGCAGGCAGATGCCTCCGCAATCAGCGTGGACAAGCCGCTACCCAATGTCTCTTTGCCCGATCTTCTGCGCGCCCTGGTGGACGTGCTAAAGCGTGCCGAGTTAAGTGCCAGCCATCACATCCGCATGGACTCCCTTTCCGTACGCGAAAAAATGTCCCATATCCTTGCCGCCATTCAGGACAAGGAACACTTTCTGTTTACCAACCTCTTTAACCTGGAAGAAGGTCGTCTGGGGGTTGTCGTCACCTTTCTCGCCATGCTGGAGCTGCTCAAACAGAGCCTGATTGAGTTTGTGCAAGCAACGCCGTTCGCCCCTATTTACCTTAAGCCCAAAGCGGCTTAGCCCTCTTATTGCTCGGGCAAAGGCTGGCGGGCAAATTCGATGTACTCCTTGAGCGTCATGGGTAGCGATATGTTATGATGAAGATATATTCCTTTTAAGAGTAACAGGATGAGCAATACCCGCACACAGCCCGCTGACAAATTGCCTCTTCGTATACAGGGCAGCACGGCTAAAATTATTCTTACACTTTACAAGCAATCGATGGGTCTTAAAGATATTCCGGACGATGACCCCATTTTGAAACGCTGCGCCCTGCTGGATGCTGAAGCCTGCCATGCAAAAAACAAACTGCTGCCAGCAAATAATCTTTATAGAGCGAAGGAAGCCATTACAAGCAACCTCTATCAATTAAATGAGGTTGTGAATACTAAAAAGACGATACCAGGTGACCGGCAGGAAGCCGCCATGCTGGCAGATTTGCACGCCAAATACACGGATCGATTTAATTCGCTGAAAGGCAATATCGAAAAAGTTGAGCAAAATTCCAATCAGCTTTTACAGGAATACAGACGGTTGATTCAGGAACAGCATGAAAATGTTTCTGAATTTCTGCTTACCAAAAAAGATGTTTCAAAAGCAGATATCGAACGGCTTTTGACTCAGCTTGAAAAAGACCTCAAACATTTTTCAGTCGTCGTTTCTCAGCAGGAGAAAGAGCAAAAATCACTCCAGCAAAACCTCAACGAACTGGAAAAGAATGCGTTTAATTCTATTCCTGCGAGCGCCCGTAAACCGGTTAGCGAAGCGCCTGCCGCTGCAGCAAGACCCGAAAGGCCAGAGCCGGAATAGTTTTTATTTCCTGATGATAGAACGCTCCATTCCTCCGTACGTATCTTCAGGCCGGCTGCTGCTCGCGCATTAACAAGTGGTGCAGGCGGATGCCGGATAGCCAGAGTGCGGCGAAATAAATCACGACAGCGGATCCCAGCAAAAAGAGCAGATGACCATACCGCCACATGGCATGATGGGTCATCCAGGTTTGTAAATCGCCTGCGCCCAACCAAAGCCATGCTGCAAGAACAACATTGGCTGCGATTAAACGCACCGTAAATAAACGCCAGCCTTCGCGCGGATGATAAAAACCACGCTGGCGCAAAAAATAAAATAGAAATCCGGTATTGAGTAAGGCAGACAAGGAAGTCGCCATGGCGATACCTGCATGGGCGAGTGGCCAGATCAGCAGCACATTAAAGATCATATTTGCAATCATGGCGATCACACCAATACGCACGGGCGTGCGTAAATCCTGCCGAGCATAAAAGCCTGCAGATAATATCTTCACCAGCATAAAAGGCGTAATGCCGATGGCAAACGCGGATAAGCTTTTACTTGCCTGGATCACATCAAACGCATTAAAGCGGCCATATTGAAACAAGGTGGACAACATGGGCCCCGCCATTACGGCGAGTACGACGGCTGCGGGTACGCCAATCAGCAGAACCGCGCGCAATGCCCAGTCTATGGTAAGGGAAAAGGATTGATCGGATTGTGTCGCGTGATGACGCGACAAATGCGGCAAAATTACCGTGGAAATCGCCACGCCAAATACGCCCAGTGGAAACTCCATCAAGCGGTCTGAGTAATAAAGCCATGACACACTGCCCACCATGAGCAGTGAGGCAAACAAGGTATCCACCAACAGATTCACCTGCCCCACGGAAACGCCAAAGAGAGCAGGCACCATCAACTTCAACACGCGGGTGACGCCGGGGTCACGAAAATTGATACGCGGCCGCGGCAACATGTGTAGGGTTTTGAGGAACGGCAATTGGAAAAGAAGCTGGATGATGCCGGCAATGCATACCCCCCACGCAAGACCGATAATAGGCGTCGTAAATTGCGGCGACAGCCAGAAAGCAGCGGCGATCATGCAGATATTCAGAAACACCGGCGTAAAAGCCGCCACCCAAAATCGGCTGTACGTATTCAATATGGCGCCTGAAAAAGCGGTAAGCGAGATCAGCATGAGGTAAGGAAAATTGATTCGCAACATGGTAACGGCGAGATCAAAACGGTCGCCTTGCGTTTCAAAACCGGGGGCAAAAAGACGGATAATCCAGGGAGCAAAAATAATTCCCAACATGGTCACACCAAGCAGCACAACCCCGAGCGTGCCAGACATTGCATTAATAAATTGCCTGACTTCCGGCTCGGATTTCTTTTTTTGATATTCAGAAAGCACAGGGACAAACGCCTGTGAAAAAGAACCTTCCGCGAACAAGCGACGCATAAAATTCGGGATCCGAAATGCGACAGAAAATGCGTCAAACTGGGCTGCTGCGCCAAAAAAATGCGCCGTCACCATGTCGCGTATAAACCCAAATACGCGGGAAATCATGGTCATGCTGACGACAACCGATGTGGATTTGAAAAGCGATTTGCTCATGGTTTTCAGGTCAAAATAAAGGAGCATTTTACTATATGACGGCTTAAAAATTTACTTTTTTCGTCTTGACTTCTTATGTCTTTTTGGCGATATCTGTGTCATAGCCTGTGCAGCTGAATAATGAAAGATTAACTGAAAAGGATGTCGTTATGACTTCAGAAGGAACTGCCAATCTAGCCTTATTGCTCGAAAAAAACCGCTACCATGCCAGTCTTTATCAAACACGTTCTCCCTTAATGCATCTCATTCGAAGTGAAGCCATGGCGGAGAAATCCAAGCGGGAAAAGCTGCTGGATTGTATTCAAATCTTTTCCGATTACTTTCAAAAAACCATCATGCTACGCAATGTTTTTTGTGAACATTTAAAATTTATGCCCATCGCCCAAGCGCACTTGAGAGAGGAATTCGAACACAATCTGGACCTCTTCCGGGATCGAAAACAACGCCCAGCTCCCTGGGATCCCTTGCTGGATGCTACTTCCGCGTGGTTTGCGTGGAAGATGCTGACGCTTGATAATGAAGAAAAAACGCTGCTGGTTCATCTGGTACTGGAAACTAGCGCCAATATCTTCTTCACGGAAGCTCACCAGGTCATGCACGCCTATGGTGAAACGGAATACTTCACCATTCACGCAGCCGTGGATAGCGAGCATGAGCAGATGGGAGTAACGCTGCTAGAGAACCTGACTGCTGACAAATACAAGCGCTTAATAGTGGTTCAGCAGCAGGGCTGGGACATGCTCAATACGGCCTGTGATCGCATTGCTTCCCTGACCTGCGCCTCGCCGAGCATGGGCAGGCTTTGAGCATAAGACAATAAATACTTATATTTCAACAGATTAAATAAAATAACGGGACAGATGCCTTGCTCCACAGACCACGCTCAAAAATCTCTTATGAGCCTTTAACAAATTGACAATACATCAAAAAGCAGGCATATTACGCACTCTTTTTTACAATCCTATTAGACAGAAAAAGATTTTGGAGAGCAACCTTGGCTAATACAAAGCAAGCAAAGAAACGCGTTCGCCAGGCTGAGAAAAATCGGCGGCATAATGCCAGCATGCGTTCCATGCTGCGTACCTACATCAAGAAAGTGACCGCTGCTATTACAGCAGGCGATCAAAAGGCTGCTTTAGCCTCGCTTCAGGAAGCAACCCCTGTTATTGACCGTATGGCCAATAAGGGCATTATTCATAAAAATAAGGCGGCACGCCATAAAAGCAGGCTAACGGCACACATCAAAAAACTGGGTGAGACTGCCGGGGCCAAAGCCTAACTATCTATCCCTCTCGTTTTGAAGATCAAAGCCCTCGTGCAAAAAACTTGTACGGGGGCTTTTTGTTTTATTCCCCGACGAATTTGTCATCCTGAGCGCAGCGTTTGTCATCCTGAGCCCACTCAGTCATCCTGAGCGCAGCGAAGGATCTCCTTTTGTACATCGAGGAGATCCTTCGCTGCGCTCAGGATGACTGAGTGGGCTCAGAGGGTGACAAATACTCTCTACTATTCTTCTGATAAATCAGCTTCTTCAGCGCCATGCGTTTCGAGGTAATGCATGGCTGCCTTGGCAAGGTGTTCCAGTCCTTCTTTTCTGAGGCCTGAGATAATGAAAACCCGGCCTTGCCAGCCCAGGCGTTTAACGATGTTTTCGCAGGTTTCAGCTGCTGTTTCGGGGGGAAGTAAGTCCACTTTGTTTAGCACCAGCCAGCGCTCTTTATTCAGTAAATCTTCATCGTATTTGGCGAGCTCCTGGGTAATGGCCTGCACACTTTCTACAGGGTCACTGCCATCGATGGGGGTCACGTCCACAACATGGAACAGAAGCCGTGTTCTGGCGACATGTTTGAGAAAACGAATCCCGAGGCCCGCACCTTCCGCTGCGCCTTCAATCAAGCCTGGTAAATCGGCTATAACAAAGCTCCGATAGCGGGACACGCTGACGACACCCAGATATGGATAAAGGGTAGTAAAGGGATAGTCGGCGATTTTAGGACGCGCCGCAGACATGGCGCTAATCAGGGTCGATTTGCCCGCGTTTGGCATGCCCACCAGACCCACATCAGCCAGCACTTTAAGCTCCAGACGAAGGTGTCTTTTCTCCCCTTCCTGACCAGGAATGGTGCGTCGTGGAGCACGATTCACGCTGCTTTTAAAACGGGCATTGCCAACGCCATGGCGGCCTCCCTGGGCCACGCAAGCTGTCTGGCCGGGCTCAGTCAAGTCTGCGATCAACTCGCCGGTATCGTCATCGTAGGCCATGGTTCCCACCGGCACTCTCAATACCAAGTCGTCACCGCTTTTGCCCGTACAATTCTGGCCGCTGCCTTTTTCACCGTCTTTGGCTTTATAGGTACGAATATATCGGTAGTCGACCAACGTATTAATGCTTTCGTCCGCGCGCAAATAAACGCTGCCGCCATCGCCGCCGTCACCGCCATCGGGACCGCCGAAGGGCATGAATTTCAGACGCAGAAAGCTGCAGGCCCCATTACCGCCCCTGCCAGCTTCAACATGAATTTTAGCTTCATCTACGAATTTCATAACCTTCCTAACCCCAAGCGGTTAACAGTTAATGTTTCCGCATTTATGAGCCCACTTACTCTTGATATCAAAAAAAAACCTCGCATTTTTAGCGAGGCTTTTTATGACGTTATATATCAACTATAGCAGGATTAAGCTGCTTCTACCGGCTCGATGCTAACACAGCGCTTGCGTAACGGGCCTTTAATTCCAAACACAACACGGCCAGGCTTTAAGGCATATAAGGTATAATCCTTGCCCAAGCCCACATGCATGCCTGGATGGAATTTGGTGCCGCGTTGGCGAACGATGATTTCACCTGCTTTTACTATTTGGCCGCCATATCGCTTGATCCCCAAATATTTTGGGTTAGAATCGCGACCATTTCGTGTACTACCACCAGCTTTTTTATGTGCCATTGCAAAAAACCCCTATTTTTCAAGCTGCTTTAGGCTTTAATCTCGGTAATTTTTACTTCAGTATAATTCTGTCTGTGACCCTGCCATTTTTCATGGTGCTTACGGCGACGGAATTTAATGATGTGAATTTTTTTATGACGGCCGTGAGAAACGATCGTTGCAGAAACTTTGCCTCCATTAAGATAAGGCTGTCCTACTTTAATTGAATCTCCTTCACCAACCATCAAAATCTTATCAAAATCAATTGTCCCACCCACATCGCCAGGCAGTGACTCAATCTTTAGGGTATCTCCCTCTTGAACACGGTATTGTTTACCGCCACTAAAAATAACTGCGTACATTTGAGCCCACTCCAACACTATCCATTCGGATTACTAAAAAGAGGGGGCAATTATATTTTATTCATATAACGCTCGCAACTGTTTTGCAGGGGTTTTCTAGGCTCTGGCTTCGCGAATCACACGAAGTTAACCTCATGCGGGATGCTAACTATAACTATTTGAATAATATAAAATTATACAAATCGCCTCGGTCAAAACCCTATTCATCTGGATTTTTTATTTATTTTCAAATAGTTAAGAAGAAAACCCTTTCACCAGCTTATTTTTGAAAAAATAGACCATAATGAATATACAAACACATATAAAAGAGGCAGTGGTTACATGAAGGAAATCGCCATCGCAGGTGCGGGTCCAATGGGGTTACTTTTAGCCATTCGTTTAAAGCAGCTAGGGTATGAAAACATAACATTAGTTGATGCCCGGGCGGGTACCTACACCCGACCAGGCATACTAAATGCCAGTATTTTTGAAGAGTTGACTCAGCTTATTGGCCTACCCGTCGATTTTTCTGACTCCTACCACCTGAAAGATGTGGAAAGATCGCTTTATAAAATTGCAGAATCATTAAATATAAAAATAATGAAAGCAAATTTTACCGGCTTTGAAGGCAAAGCGCTTCGCGTAGAAGATGAACACCATGATATTCATATTTTACCGTGTGACTTGGCAATTGATGCAACCGGTTCCAGGCGTGCGCTGGTTAATGAGATAAACAGATTATTTCCTGATGCCTTTTCTGTTCAGCCCATCGCTGATCCTTCCCACAAAAAACATCTTATGGCGTACGTTAAAGTAGAGGAAAAAACGGATTCAGATCCTCCTTCAACGCCTGCTCCTTACGGATTTGATTTTATGGTTCAGAAACTGGAAGAATTACGGGCAATGGGGTGGAAGGGATTTGTTGAACCAGGATTTTATGCGCTACCTTTGGCAAAAAACAAAACCTGCTTCTATGTGGAAATACCTGAAAATCTTGACGCAAGCCAACATGAAAAGTGGCTCAAAACCGTTGTCGCATTTCATACCGGAAAAGACAATTTTGACTATACTCTATTACCAGCTTCACGAAAATATGGAAGCAAACCGCGATTTCTCACATTCATTGTCGATCCGCATCAAGTAAATGAAGCTTTCTTTCAACACGCACAATTTCCCTGTGTGATTCCAGTAGGCGATGCTCAAATAGAGCCCGATTATCGTATTGGAATTGGTATTAAAAGCGGAGCATATCGTATTAAATGTTTGCTAGATGCAATGGTATTAGAAAAAGATCAGGAATTTCATATTGATTTTGAAAAGTATCAAAAAGAGTTGGCAGCGGCAATGCAAATGCATGCGGCTGCGCTTAGCAAGTTTTATCAGGAAAAACAGCGATCGTATGAACATTACGCAAATTTGTTAAGCATTTATGAAACAGTCATTGCTTCAGCATCGATGAGCAAACAAAAAGAGTTGCAGCCTTCATTTGCCGAGTTAATACAGGCTTATGCTCAGAGCTTGTATGACGCGGGTAATAATGCATTAGAAAGCATTTTAACAAGCAGCGGTGATATCCCGCTGGACAAACATGGCTTGATCGCGGATGAAAAAAAACTGGAAGATGCTATCGCTCGTTTAATAGACGCGTACAAATATGCTCAGGGTGATCTATATACGATGGCAAGTCTTAAGCTGAATGAAATTGCTCACCTATATGAAAAATTAGCTGATGTGTTCATTCAAAGAGGGGCTTATGGCTCCTCGCTCAAATGCTATGAGAAAGCGAACATGATCATCGAAAAAATTCTGAAGGATAGGGCTGAATCCGTATTAATAAAATATAAACACACGCAAACCCTGCATAAAGCTTCACGTTACGAAGACATGTATGATATGGCGTGTCAAACGCTTAGCGAAATCAAAAATATTGGCATGGATCCTGAAGAGAAGAAAAAATTTACTTATAAACTTGAGCTGAATAAAGCCTTGGCTTTGCTTCATATTCTTCACATACGAAAAGATTTGGAAGAAAGAGACTATTATGAGGACGAATGCAATAAAGCAATAAAACATGTCAAAAGTAGTCCGTATTTAAAAGATAAACATCTCCTCCAGCTAACAAAACTTCTTGGAGAAATTCCAATAGAAAGCATGTGCAATATTTTAAAAGATGGGGATAAAAGTGATTTAGCAGCGGATAAGTCGAAAAGGAGGTAATAAAAAACCAAGCCAGAATACTCGGACTTGGTTTTTATTTACTAAAGAAGTGTAATTTTAAGCTGCAGATTCTTCGTCACGGCGGGCAACCAGTTCAACAATTGCCATCGGTGCATTATCGCCTTTGCGAAAATCGCATTTCAAAATACGAAGGTAGCCACCTGGACGGTCTTTATAAAAAGGACCAATCTCAGCAAATAACTTCTGAACGATGTCACGATCACGCAACCGGGTATAAGCCAATCGGCGTCTATGCAGCGTATCTTCTTTTGCCATGGTAATCATCGGTTCTGCAAATCGGCGCAGCTCTTTTGCCTTTGGCAATGTTGTTTTGATCACTTCATGGCGTAGCAATGATACGATCATATTTTTAAACATCGCCTTACGATGACTACTCGTACGACTTAAATTTCGACCACTATTTCGATGACGCATAACTAAAACCCTTTTAAATTTACTTGCTTAAATTCTAAATAACACTGGATCCATTCAAAGGATAATTACTTCTTACCCTCATTGTCTTGCGCGGTAGGCGTACGCCAGCCTTCAATTTTGGTACCAAGGCTAAGGCCATGCGCTGCTAGCACATTTTTAATTTCAGTTAATGATTTCTTGCCCAGGTTGGGTGTTTTCAGCAGGTCTGCTTCAGCACGCTGCACGAGATCACCAATATAGAAAATATTTTCAGCCTTCAGGCAATTTGCAGATCGGACTGTCAGTTCAAGATCATCAACAGGACGATAATAAATCGGGTTCACTGATTCTTCATGCGCCGATTTTTCCTGCACCAATGGCGCCGATTGAAGGTCAACAAAAGCAGCCAACTGCTGCTGCAGAATGGTTGCAGAACGTCTAATCGCCTCTTCCGGATCCAGAGTACCGTTCGTTTCGAGGTCAATGATGAGTTTGTCCAAGTCGGTACGCTGTTCAACACGCGCGTTTTCGACCGTATAGGCAACCCTACGAATCGGGCTAAAGCTCGCATCCAAATGCAACGCACCAATCGTCGTTTTGCCTTCAGATTTACGCACACGCGTAGCTGCAGGCTGATAACCTCTACCCAACACAACCCGAATGGTCATATTAATGGAACCATTTTCATTGAGATGGCCAATGACGTGGTTCGGGTTAACCACTTCCACATCATGTTCCGGTTCTATATCACCAGCGATAATAGGTCCTGGGCCTTTCTTGCTAAGTTTTAATGTAACTTCCTGACGGCCGTGGAGCTTTATCGCGACGCCCTTCAAGTTCAGAAGAATTTCAACCACATCTTCCTGTACGCCTGGAATGGCACCGTATTCATGCAGTACACCATCGATTTTTACTTCAACGATAGCAGCGCCTGGCATGGATGATAATAAAATCCTGCGCAATGTGTTTCCTAAGGTATGCCCAAAACCACGTTCTAGCGGTTCGAGTGTGATCTTCGCGTGATACGGTGAGATCGTCTCAACAGCAATTTCACGAGGCGTCAAAAAATCAAATGGATTGCTTTGCATGTAACAACCTCTCTATCCCAGAAGTGACTTATTTAGAATACAGCTCAACAATTAGCTGCTCATTAATGTCTGGCGGTAAACGATCCCTGTCCGGCGCAGATTTAAATGTGCCAGTAAAATTGGAAGAATCGACTTCCAGCCAATCACAGCTTGGCCGAGCCTGAGCCAACGTCAACGCTGACTGCACGCGAAGCTGCGTGCGTGACTTTTCACGTACACTTACTACATCACCTGGCGATAACAAATACGAGGGGATATTTACCACCTTGCCGTTAACCAGGATGCAGGCGTGATTCACCAGCTGTCTTGCTTCCGCTCTTGTGGATCCAAACCCCATTCTGTAGACTACATTGTCCAGTCTACGTTCCAGCAGTTTTAAAAGATTCTCACCTGTAGACCCTTTAAGACGTGTTGCTTTCTTAAAGTAGTTTTCAAACTGCCGCTCTAAGATACCATAAATTCGTCTAACTTTCTGCTTTTCGCGCAATTGAACACCATGTTCCGTTTCGCGTCCACGGCGTGCACCATGCTGGCCTGGCGCCGTATCCAGCTTACACTTGGTGTCTAATGGTCTGACGCCGCTTGTAAGTGAAAGATCCATTTTTTCACGGCGGGCAAGTTTGCATCGAGGACCTAAATAGCGTGCCATTCGTTATCTCCTGTTACACTCGTCGTTTCTTTGGAGCACGGCAACCATTAAAAGGAATACCGGTCACGTCAGTGATTGATTTAATTTTTAACCCAGCAGCGTTTAATGAGCGTATAGCCGACTCACGACCTGGCCCTGGCCCTTTAACACGCACATCGACACTTTTCATACCGTACATTTCAATTGCTGCAGCTGCTGCTTTCTGTGCAGCTTCACCCGCGGCATAAGGAGTGGATTTGCGCGAACCGCTGTAACCGCATTTTGCGCAGGATTCCCAGGCAACGGCATTACCCTGGACATCGGTAATCGTTATGATTGTATTATTAAACGAAGACAATATGTGAGCGATACCGTCACTGATTTGGCGCTTTGCCTTCTTTTTTGGTTTAACTGCTGCTTCAGCCATCTTAACTACCTTAATTATTTACCTTTTCTTTTACCTTTACGAGTTCTAGCATTTGTTCGCGTACGTTGACCGCGCACAGGTAATCCACGCTTGTGGCGCATTCCGCGATAGGTGCCAAGCTCTACAAGGCGCTTAATGTTCATTGCTACTTCACGACGCAGATCGCCTTCAACGCGAAATTCGCCAACCTTGCTGCGCAAGCTTTCCAGCTCAGCCTCGGTTAAGTCTTTGACTTTTTTGGTAGGATCAACCTTCGCCGACTCACATATCTCTTGAGCACGACTTCTACCAACACCATAAATTGCAGTAAGCCCAATCACGACATGCTTCTGCACTGGTATTATTACGCCTGCTATACGGGCCGCCATTCCATCACTCCTAACTCATTCTCAGAACTTAATTGAATAACATACAAAAAGTGCATGAGTTTAATATTCAATTATTAAAAAATCAACCTTGCCTTTGTTTATGACGCTTTTCTTTGCAGATAATTCTGACAGTATTTTTTCTTCGAATTATCTTACAGTTACGGCATATCTTTTTAACAGATGCACCCACTTTCATATCTCGCTCCAATCAATTTCAGTCTATTATTACTATTAACGAAGTGAACTCAAGCCGCTTCCACCACGCAAATTTGCCTTCTTCAGCAGTGATTCATATTGATAAGACATAATATGGGCTTGTACCTGCGCCATAAAGTCCATCACTACCACTACGATAATTAACAAAGACGTTCCTCCAAAGTAAAAAGGGACGTTCCAAGCTAAAATCAAAAACTCAGGGAGAAGGCAGACTAATGTAACATAAATCGAGCCTGCCAGGGTTAACCGCGTCATCACCGTATCAATGTAGCGGGCGGTTTGCTCGCCTGGTCGAATTCCGGGGATAAATGCCCCTGATTTCTTTAAATTTTCAGCTGTTTCTTTGGGGTTAAACACCAATGCGGTATAAAAGAAACAGAAAAAGATAATACCAGCACCAAACAGCAACATGTGCAACGGTTGACCTTGCTGCAAAGCAACGCTCAATGTAGACAGCCACTCTAGACCTTTGGTATTGCCAAACCACTGGGCAATCGTCGCCGGAAAAAGAATCAAGCTCGATGCGAAAATGGGGGGAATCACCCCTGCCATGTTAATTTTTAACGGCAAATGGCTGCTCTGCGCTGCATACACTTTACCGCCTTGCATTCTTCTCGCGTAATTGATCGTAATGCGTCTTTGCGCACGCTCAATATATACGACAAAAGCCACCACGCCTACTATCGCTGCAAGAATAAGCAACAGAACAATGACTTGTAACTGTCCTTCTCTTACCTGCTCCAGGGTCCGGCCCAATGCTGAGGGCAAGCCTGCGACTATACCGGCAAAGATAATCATTGAGATACCGTTACCGATGCCTCTTTCTGTCACCTGTTCGCCGAGCCACATGAGGAACATCGTTCCCGTCACCAATGTCAGCGTTGTTGTGAAGTAAAACGCAAAACCGGGTGCAATGGCAACATGATTTGCAACCAGCATCTTGGATATGCCAATTGCCTGAAAGGCTGAAAGGATAACCGTTCCATAGCGCGTATATTTGTTAATCTTACGCTGCCCTGACTCACCTTCTTTACGTAATTCAGACAGTTGGGGCGAAAGCACAGTCAACAGCTGAATAATAATAGAGGCTGATATATAGGGCATGATACCTAGCGCAAAAATACTAAAGCGCATCAAGGCACCGCCAGAAAACATGTTAAACAAGCCAACAATATTATTCTGTTGGGCATTAAAAAGCTCTTGCAAGCGGGCAGGGTTAAGACCAGGAACCGGGATATAAGAGCCAATTCTAAATACAACAATCGCCAATAAAACGAAAAGCAACCTGTACTTTAAATCAGTAAATCCGCTGGATTTTAAATTTGCACCGAGCCTGCCTGCTGCCATTACGCCTCAACCTTTCCTTTTGCCGCTTCAATTGCCTTGCGGGCACCAGCGGTGACTGATAAACCACGAACCGTGATGGGTCTGGTGATTTCGCCTGAACCAATAATTTTTACGTCTTTGGTATTGAACCGAATCACGCCTGCCTCGATGAGTGCTGCCAGATCAATGGTTTCAGCTTCAATACGATTCAGGTCAGACAGGTAAACTTCTTCACGCAGTAAAGATTGACGTGAGCGAAAACCAGATTTCGGGATGCGACGTTGCAAAGGCATCTGGCCACCTTCAAAACCTACCTTGTGGAAACCGCCTGCTCTGGCTTTTTGCCCCTTGTGGCCACGGCCGCAAGTTTTGCCTTTTCCTGACCCGATCCCACGACCTAATCGTTTGGACTGCTTTTTGGAACCCGGTGCCGGATGTAAAGTATTAAGTTGCATCTTTACATTTCCTCTATGGATAATTTTAAGTTAACTAAAAATTTATTTGTTTTCGCCAAGTAGTTCTTCAACTGTCTTGCCGCGTTTTGCAGCCATGAATTCAGGCGGTGTAATGCTTGACAAAGCATTCAGGGTTGCGCGAACAACATTGACTGGATTGGTTGAACCACCAATTTTGGCGAGCACATTCTTAACGCCCAATACTTCGAAGACAGCGCGCATAGCACCACCAGCAATAATACCTGTACCATCTGAAGCCGGCTTCATAAACACGCGGGTTGCCCCGTGTTTGCCAATGATCTGATGATGCAGGGTATCGCCCTTGAGCACAACATGACGCATGTTCTTGCGTGCATTTTCCAGTGATTTTTGAATTGCGACTGGAACTTCACGCGCCTTTCCTCTGCCTATGCCGATACGACCGTTACCGTCACCGACTACAGTCACAGCGGAGAAGCTGAAAATCTTACCACCCTTTACCACCTTTGCATTACGTGCAACGGCGACAAGCTTTTCAATGTATCCATCGCTTTTTGTCGTCTGATCAAAACTTGCCATACTGTTTAACCTTTTCTTTAGAATTCTAAACCGACTTCTCTCGCTGCATCAGCCAGCGCTTTGATTCGACCGTGATAAAGGAATCCGGAACGATCAAAAGCCACCTCACGTATGCCAGCTTCCAATGCGCGCTTGGCAAGCAGTTTACCCACTTCCTTTGCTGCATCAACATTACCTGTCACTTTAAGCTTCTTTTTCAACTCCTTGTCCAGCGTAGATGCACATGCGAGTGTCTTTGAGCCATCAGATGTCGTTACTTGTGCATACATGTGACGCGGCGTTTTGTAGACACACAGCCGTGAAACTTCTAATGCACGTATTCTCATGCGTGTGCGTTTTGCTCTGCGTATTCGTGCTGCTTGCTTATTCATCGCCATCTCTCTATATCTTATTTCTTTTTCGTTTCTTTCAATTCGATCACTTCATTCGCGTAACGGACGCCCTTGCCTTTATAAGGTTCAGGTCCGCGTACACTTCTAATCTGTGCAGCAACCAAGCCTACTAATTCTTTATTAATACCTTTGACTAAAATTTCAGTCTGCGTAGGCGTTTCAATGGTGATGCCTTCTGGCACAGCAAAATCAGTTGGGTGCGAAAAGCCCAAGCTTAAAGAAAGTACTTTGCCTTTAGCTTGTGCACGATAACCGACGCCTACCAAAACCAATTTGCGTTCAAAACCTTGCGCGACTCCATGAATAACATTATGGATATTTGCTCGCGTGGTACCCGCAATTGATCTGTATAATTTTGTCTTAGGGCCGGTTAATGTACGCTTACTTTCATTATTCGGCTGAACCTTGATTTCATTATTTTCAATTGCAACATGTACATAAGGATGAATTGCCATTGTCAGTTGGCCTTTAGGACCCTTAACAGACAATTTTTGATCCTGCAATTTTACTTCAACCCCGGATGGGACAACTACCGGTTTTCTTCCAATTCGTGAAGTTCTCGTATTCACTCTCGTCACTCCTACTCAACTGTGCATAAGACTTCGCCGCCTACCTGTTGGGCACGGGCTGTCTTATCGGACATCACTCCTTTCGGAGTAGAAATAATTGATATACCAAGCCCCCCCCGCACTTGCGGAAGCTGGTCGTAACCCTTATAGATACGAAGCGCAGGCCGGCTGATGCGTACAATTTTCTCAATCACAGGACTGCCCTGGTAATATTTTAAAGCCACCTGGATATTCTTTTTGTTGCCAGACGCAACAACTTCAAAATCCTCAATGAACCCTTCTTCTTTAAGAACACGGAGAATTTCGCGTTTCAAATTTGAATGCGGCATATGCACTTTCTGGATACCCATCGCCTGGGCATTCCTGATAATGGTTAGCATATCTGCAACTGGATCTTGCATTGACATCTTACGATACCTCTATTTTAGACTTTCACGTCTCTCAATATCCGATTTACCAACTTGCCTTGTGCATGCCGGGAACCATGCCATTAATAGTGGCTTTGCGCATATGCAATCTGCACAAGCCTGTCAATCTGTTATAAGCACGCGGCCTTCCGCACAGCTTGCAGCGGTTGCGTCGGCGCGATGGACTTGAATCGCGTGGAAGGTCTTGCAACTTGCTCATCGCTTCCCAACGTTCTTTGTCGCTTAAGTTAATATTGCTCACATCTTCTCTTAACTTGTCGCGTTTGGCTCGAAGGCGGTTCACGAGCTTCTGGCGTTTTGCATTACGGTTTCTGACTGATTTCTTTGCCATATCCTTAACTCACTTCTTTCTCTCTAAAAGGAAAATTGAATGCCTGCAAGAGAGCAAACGCTTCTTTATTGGTATTCGCGGAGGTGGTGATCGTGATATCCATCCCTCTCAGCGCATCAATTTTGTCGTACTCAATCTCAGGAAATACGATTTGCTCTTTAATTCCCAGACTGTAATTGCCACGGCCGTCAAACGACTTAGCACTGATACCACGAAAGTCACGCACGCGAGGCAGCGCAATGGTAATTAATCTGTCTAAAAACTCGTACATCTTTGCTTTGCGCAAGGTTACCTTGCAACCAATAGGCCAACCTTCGCGAATTTTAAAACCCGCGATGGATTTACGGGCCAATGTCGGCACCGCCTTCTGACCTGTGATTTTTTCTAAATCACCGATCGCATTCATGAGAATCTTCTTATCAGCCGCCGCTTCGCCAACACCCATATTAATAGTAATCTTTTCAATATGCGGAACCTGCATGACGGATGAGTAACCAAACTTTTCTTTCAGTTTTGGTACAATTTCTTTTTTATAAACATCGCGCAACCTTGGCATAGCAACACCTTTTACTCTTTAACTTCAACAGCTTGGTCGCTGGATTTAAAATATCGCACGCGTTGACCATCTTTTAAAACGCGCACACCGATCCGACTCCCTTTTTGTTTGGTTGGGTCGTAAACCATCACATTAGAACGGTGAATGGGCATGGACTTGGAAACAATGCCGCCGCGCTCGCCTGTATTGGGATTAGCCTTCACATGCTTTTTGGCAACATTAATACCATCAATCAGAAGCTTTTCTCCCCCATCAACGACAGAGAGCACAACTCCTTTCTTTCCCTTATCTTTACCTGCGATGACAATCACCTCATCGCCTTTTCTAATTTTTTTCATGATCGTTTCTCTTTAATCTGCCTATTAGAGCACTTCAGGTGCTAACGATATAATTTTCATAAAGTTTTCACCACGCAGCTCCCTGGTAATAGGGCCGAAAACACGGGTGCCTATCGGTTGTAATTGCGCATTAAGCAATACAACAGCATTCTCATCAAAGCGAATCGTTGAACCATCCGGCCTTCTTACACCTTTTTTAGTTCGAACGATAACAGCGTTCAAAACCTCGCCCTTCTTGACCTTGCCACGTGGGATCGCTTCTTTGACAGAAACCTTGATAACATCCCCAATACTGGCATATCGGCGCCGGGTGCCACCTAACACTTTTATACACATGACGCGACGTGCACCACTGTTATCAGCCACATCGAGCATTGTTCGCATCTGAATCATGCTTTACTCCAACTTCACTGTTAGCAAGCTTTTGAGCCCGCCAATATTATCATGTTTAATTAAAAATAAAAGCTTAAATACAACAATTTTTAACACGTCACTCCCGGGGAGGCGAGGGTCAATCACCGTTGATTGGGTGGTTGAAAGGGTCCTGCTTTCGCAAGAATAACGGTTTAAATTTTTCGCTCCGTCCTAAACCGGGGAAATAATTATTGTTCTTCCCGCTTTAGTATTTCTACCAGCATCCATCGCTTGGTTTTGGATAGCGGACGACTTTGTTTTATCATCACAAGGTCACCGATACGGCATGTATTGTCTTCGTCATGAGCATACATTTTGGAAAAACGTCGCACAAACTTCCCGTATAAAGGATGCTTTACCTTTCGCTCTATTTGAACAACGATCGTTTTGCTCATCTTGTCACTGATGACTTTTCCGATGATTGTCCGTTGAGACTTGCCTTGTTCTGTATCTTTCTGTTCAGTCATACGCTTGAACCTTTCTCTTTTAATATAGTTTTAATACGGGCAATATCCAGCCTTACCTTTTTAAACAGGTGCGGCTTTGGAGGTTGACCTGCGCCCTTTTGAATTCTCAGATTAAACTGCTCTTTTAATAAAGCTAGCAATTCTTTATTCAACTCTTCTGTGCTTTTATTTCGTAATTCACTGGCTTTCATTACAATATCGTCCGCGCTACAAATGCTGTTTTTACTGGTAATTTAGCTGCCGCAAGACCCAGCGCTTCTTTTGCTAAATCTTCGGTAACTCCTTCAATTTCAAACATAACGCGGCCAGGCTGTACAAGCGCAACCCAGTACTCAACGTTACCTTTACCTGAACCTTGTCTAACTTCCAACGGTTTCTTGGAAATAGGCTTATCCGGGAAAATTCGGATCCACACTTTACCGCCTCGCTTGATGTGGCGGGACATGGCACGACGCGCAGCTTCAATCTGGCGTGCTGTAATGCGACCGTGCTCTAATGTTTTCAGGGCAAACTCACCGTAGCTTACTTTCGTTCCACGGGTCGCTATACCTCGATTGCGGCCCTTGAATTGCTTTCTATATTTTGTACGTTTTGGCTGCAACATGGATTACTTCTCCTGCTTGGCAGTTTTTTCGGTGGTTTCACTTTGGGGAGCAGCCTTATCGCCTAAAACTTCACCCTTGAATATCCACACTTTGACTCCGATAACACCATATGTTGTATAGGCTTCTGCTAAAGCATAGTCGATATCCGCACGGAAGGTTTGCAAAGGAACACGTCCTTCTCTATACCATTCTGTACGCGCGATTTCGGACCCGCCTAATCTGCCGCTGACGCTAATTTTGATGCCAAGCGCACCTGAGCGCAGCGCGGTGGTGACAGCGCGCTTCATAGCGCGTCTGAACATGATTCGTCGCTCCAGCTGTTGCGCAACGGATTCAGCAACCAGCTTCGCGTCCAATTCAGGCTTACGCACTTCCTCGATGCTGACATGCACCGGCACATTTACAATTTTACTCACTTCATCACGCAGCGATTCTACTTCTTTACCGCTCTTGCCAATAATGACCCCCGGACGGGCGGTATGAACTGTAACTCTGGCATTACGCGCGGGACGGTCAATCTGAATGCGGCTAATTCCAGCTTGTGCGAGCCTTTTATGTAGAAAATCTCTTACTTTTAAATCGGCGCACAGTGTATCTGAAAATTCTTTTGCAGATGCATACCATCTGGATGCCCAGTCTTTTACAATACCTAAGC
Organism: Aquicella lusitana; assembly: GCF_902459475.1. NCBI lineage: Bacteria > Pseudomonadati > Pseudomonadota > Gammaproteobacteria > Legionellales > Coxiellaceae > Aquicella > Aquicella lusitana. The sequence continues at coordinate 1,714,584 of NZ_LR699114.1, forward strand.
GTATGCCAACTGGATTAACTTTTTGCCCCATTACCGCTTACTCCTCATCTCATCCGATAAAACAACTGTAATATGGCAAGTTGGCTTCAAAATCCGGGATCCACGTCCCTTTGCTCTTGCCATCATACGCTTATAAGCTGGACCTTGATCAGCGAAGACCTCGGCGACTTTTAGCTCGTCAATATCCGCGCCATGATTATGCTCAGCATTCGCAATTGCTGAATCCAGGACTTTCTTTAATACCGCCGCGGCACGTTTGCGGCTAAATTTCAAAATGTCCAAGGCACGATCAATAGGCAAACCACGAATTTGATCGCACACAAGACGGCACTTTTGTGCTGACAATCTTGCAAATTTTAGTTTCGCTGCAACTTCCATTCTTGAATCCTCTATCTTCTATTCGCTTTACTCAGATGCCTTTGATTCTTCAGCACCCTTGGCCTTTCTGTCACCCGAATGGCCACGGAATGTGCGCGTAGCAGCAAATTCACCCAACTTGTAGCCAACCATGTTTTCTGTCACGTACACCGGTACATGGAGCCTGCCATTATGGACGGCAATAGTAAGCCCGACCATTTCTGGCACAATCATTGACCGTCTGGACCAGGTTTTAATGGGTCGTTTATCGTTCCCAGCAACGGCCTTTTCAACCTTTTTTATCAGGTGATTATCTACAAATGGTCCTTTTTTAATTGAACGTGGCACGCTGACACCTCATACATTAATTAGTAGTTATTTACTCTTGGCCTTTTCTATAAATTTAGCTGTGCGCTTATTCCTGCGGGTTTTATAGCCCTTTGTTGGAACACCCCATGGGGTAACAGGATGGCGTCCACCCTTGGTACGTCCTTCACCACCGCCATGTGGATGATCGATTGGGTTCATAGCCGTACCACGTACGGTAGGACGTATACCACGGTGCCGTTTAGCACCCGCTTTACCATAGGAAAGCAAGTTGTGCTCAGAATTACCCACTTCGCCAATCACTGCGCGGCATTCAGCCAGCACTTTACGCATTTCGCCGGAACGCATGCGTAAGGTCGCATAAATCCCTTCACGTGCAATCAACTGCACAGAAACACCTGCACTGCGTGCAAGCTTCGCACCACCACCCGGCTGCATTTCAATGCAGTGAATGGTTGAACCGACGGGTATATTCGCTAATGGCAGGCTGTTGCCAGGCTTAATGGCAGCATCACGCCCCGAGACCACTTCGTCGCCCGCCTTTAATCCCTTGGGGGCAATAATGTAACGTCTTTCACCATCTGCGTATAGCAGCAGCGCAAGATGTGCACTGCGGTTAGGATCATATTCCAGACGTTCGACTTTTGCTGTAATGCCGTCTTTATCGCGTTTGAAATCAACCAAGCGATATTTTTGTCTGTGACCGCCACCAATATGTCTGCAGGTAATCCTGCCCTGATTGTTTCTGCCGCCCGTCTTGGTTTTTTTCACAAGAAGCTGAGCGTGCGGCTCGCCTTTGTGCAAGTCTTTATTGACAACTTTGATTGCAAACCGTTGTCCTGGCGACGTTGGTGAAAGCTTAACAATTGCCATATTATCCTCAGTATAAATTCTATCTTGCTACTGCGTTAAAACTACTTAAAAAATTGCGCTATTATAAATATAAAAATCCACTATGAAAACTGCTGAAATAGCCGGCTAGTATCATTTTTTTAATTTATATTACTGCGCCCCTATAATATCGAGCTTTTGATCAGCCTGAAGGGTTACATAGGCTTTCTTCCAACCCTTTTTCTTGCCTTCAATTCCCCGAAAAATCTTTGTTTTTGATCGCACATTCACAATACGTACTGATTTCACTTTCGCATTAAACAAATGCTCAATCGCATCTTTGATTTCAGGTTTAGTTGCACTAGCCACCACCCGAAAAACGTAAGAATTTAACTTTTCAGTCCCAACTGTTGCCTTTTCAGATACATGCGGAGACAAAATGACTTTTAAAAGACGTTCCTGGTTCATTTCAGCAACCCCTCTATCTCTTTAATTGCTGCTTCAGTAATAATTACTTTTTCCACTTTAATCAAGGCGACAGGATCAGTGGCTGACGTTGCAGCGTCTCTTACCTCAATATGGGGCAGGTTACGCGATGAAAGATACAAATTTTCATCTACCACATCAGAAACGATTAGTGCCGCGCCTTCAACTTTCATGTCAGTCAGTTTTTTCAATAAAGACTTTGTCTTAGGTGCATCTACCTGAAATGAATCAACTATCACCAGTCTTTCCTGGCGAATCAATTCAGAGAAGATTGACCGCAGCGCACCTTTATACATTTTCTTGTTAACTTTTTGCTTATAGCTGCGAGGCTTGGCAGCAAATACTTTACCACCTGTTCTCCAGAGCGGGCTTCGAATGGTTCCGGCACGCGCCCTGCCTGTACCTTTCTGGCGGAAAGGTTTAACGCCACCACCGCTAACTTCGGCGCGGGTTTTCTGAGCCTTCGTACCAGCACGGCCAGCGGCCATATACGCTGTAACAATTTGATGGATCAATGCTTCATTAAAATCGCAGGCAAATACATCATCTGCGAGTTCCACCTTTTTTCTTGAATTCAGTAATTTTAATTCCATGGCCCTCTCCTCATGCGCTCTTCTTTACAGCCGGGGTAATAATGACATAGTTATCAGGTGCACCCGGCACGCCGCCTCTAATGAGCACCAAGCCACGATCTAAATCAATGCGTACAATCTGCTGAGACTGGATAGTTCTTTTCACGTCACCCATGTGACCTGCCATGCGCTTACCTTTAAAAACTTTACCTGGCGACTGTCGTTGCCCGATAGATCCAGGTGCTCGGTGCGAAAGCGAATTACCATGGGAAGCATCTTGTGAGTTAAAGTGGTGCCGTTTGATAACGCCGGCAAAGCCCTTACCTTTTGTTATGCCTGAAACATCGACGTACTGGCCAACAGTAAAACGGTCAAGCTTTAATTCAGAACCTACTTTTATGTCACCCAGACCACCTTCACCTTCTTCTTCCAGACGGAATTCCCAGAGACCAAAACCTGGTTCAACGCCCGCCTTTGCAAAGTGTCCGGCTTCCGGCTTTGTTAAACGTGTACGCTTACGATTTCCGGTGGTAACCTGAATAGCCGCATAGCCGTCATTTTCCATTGTTTTGATTTGGGTAACGCGATTCGGCAATACCTCAATGACTGTAACGGGTATAGATGCCCCATCCTCAGTATAAATCCGAGTCATCCCACATTTTTTTCCAAGCAAACCTATTGTCATTTTTATCGCCTCACCTAGGCCTTATCTCTACTACCGTTTCCCAGAAGACAGGCAAGCCCGTATTCTAGTGCCCATGCAGACGACTTGTCTGCATGGTGCGATTTAAATTAATTAGTCTTCTGCATCTACGCTGATTTGCACATCCACACCAGCCGCAAGATCAAGTTTCATCAATGCATCAATCGTCTTATCAGTCGGACGGTTGATATCGACTACACGCTTATGCGTGCGCAACTCGTACTGATCGCGAGCATCTTTATCTGCGTTGGGTGCAATACAAATCGTATAACGCTCAATGCGTGTTGGCAGTGGAATGGGGCCACGAACCTGAGCACCCGTTCTTTTTGCCGTTTCAACGATTTCTTTCGTTGATTTATCTATCAATCGGTGGTCAAAAGACTTTAACCGAATGCGAATTCTTTGACTCTTTCTTCCTATTGCCATAGCACTATTACTCGACTACTTTAGCGACGACACCAGCTCCGACCGTACGGCCACCTTCTCGGATCGCAAATCGCAATCCTTCTTCCATCGCTACCGGCGCGATCAATGTAACCACCATCTTGATGTTATCGCCTGGCATTACCATCTCAACTCCTTCCGGCAACTGCACTTCTCCCGTCACGTCTGTCGTGCGGAAATAAAACTGCGGACGGTACCCCTTAAAGAACGGTGTATGTCTTCCACCCTCTTCTTTTGACAGTACATACACTTCCGCTTCAAATTTCGTGTGGGGCGTTATACTACCCGGCTTTGCCAGTACTTGTCCACGCTCAACTTCTTCTCGCTTCGTTCCGCGCAACAGTACACCCACATTGTCTCCCGCCTGACCTTGATCCAGCAGCTTACGGAACATCTCTACACCCGTGCAGGTCGTCTTCGTCGTCGGCTTAATACCCACGATTTCAAGCTCATCACCTACCTTCACAATTCCGCGCTCTACTCGACCCGTGACCACCGTGCCTCGGCCTGAAATCGAAAACACGTCTTCAATCGGCAACAAAAACGGCAGATCCACTGGTCGTTCCGGAATCGGAATATAGTCATCCATCACTTCTACCAGCTTCATAATGGAAGGAATGCCTATCTCGCTTGTGTCACCTTCCAGCGCCTTCAATGCACTGCCAACAACAATCGGCGTCTTGTCTCCAGGAAACTGATACTGGCTCAGCAGATCTCTTACTTCCATCTCTACCAGCTCCAGTAGCTCTTTATCATCAACCATGTCTGCTTTGTTCAGGTACACAACAATGTACGGCACACCTACCTGACGCGCTAACAGAATGTGTTCGCGGGTCTGTGGCATCGGGCCATCCGCCGCTGATACAACCAGAATCGCTCCGTCCATCTGCGCTGCACCCGTGATCATGTTCTTCACATAATCCGCGTGACCGGGGCAGTCTACGTGTGCATAGTGTCTCTTCTCGGACTGGTACTCAACATGGGAGGTCGCAATCGTGATGCCTCGCGCCTTCTCTTCCGGAGCATTGTCAATCTGGTCGTAGGCTCTCGCTTCTCCACCAAATTTCTTCGCCAATATGCTCGTTAATGCCGCTGTCAGGGTCGTCTTCCCATGGTCTACGTGACCAATCGTGCCAACGTTTACGTGCGGCTTCGTACGCTCAAATACTTGCTTGCTCATCGAATCTTCCTCTCTTTATAAACCTTTTCTTCATTTCTCCCTTCCGCAGCTTCAAGCCGGGACAGGAAGATGTGATTTCACCGATTACTTCTTATTTTTATCAATAATTTGCTCAGCTATATTCGCTGGGACTTCACTGTACTTGGCAAATTCCATCGAATAGGTTGCGCGACCCTGTGTCATAGAACGGAGATCAGTCGCGTAGCCAAACATTTCGGATAGCGGCACTTCGGCATGGATCAGCTTACCGGATGGGGAATCATCAATTCCCTGCAAAATACCACGACGCCGGTTGAGATCGCCCATGACATCACCCATAAAATCTTCAGGTGTGACAGCCTCAACTTTCATAATAGGCTCTAAAATTACCGGCTTAGCGCGTTTTGCACCATCTTTGAATGCCATTGAACCTGCAATCTTGAAGGCCATTTCACTGGAGTCAACTTCATGGAATGAACCATCAAACAGGGTCACTTTGACATCCACCACGGGGTAACCAGCGATAACACCATTTTGCAGCTGCTCTTGGATACCCTTATCAACGGCAGGAATGTATTCTCTTGGAATAACACCTCCCACGATCGCATTTTCAAACTCGTAGCCCTTACCAGCTTCCTGTGGCTCGATCTTGATCCAGACATGACCATATTGACCGCGACCACCGGATTGGCGCACGTATTTCCCTTCCTGCTCAACCGAGGAGCGGATGGTTTCACGATAAGCTACCTGGGGTTTACCCACGTTAGCTTCAACACTAAATTCGCGCTTCATGCGATCCACGATAATTTCAAGATGGAGCTCGCCCATACCAGAGATAATGGTTTGGCCCGACTCTTCATCCGTATGGACACGGAATGACGGATCTTCCTGTGCTAGCTTGCCCAGTGCAATACCCATTTTTTCCTGGTCTGCCTTGGTTTTGGGTTCAACAGCAACCGAGATAACCGGATCAGGGAATACCATTCTTTCAAGAATGATCACTTTATCAGTGTCGGTAAGCGTATCGCCTGTTGTAACCTTTTTTAAACCCACGGCAGCAGCAATATCACCTGCCAACACTTCTTTAATCTCGGTACGGTCATTGGCATGCATTTGCAATATACGGCCAATACGCTCTTCACGATCTTTAATCGGATTGTAAACGGTATCACCTGAACGCAGCACGCCCGAGTAAACGCGAAAATAAGTCAGCGTACCCACATAAGGATCGGTCGCAATTTTGAACGCCAGCGCGGAAAAGGGTTCATTATCTGAAGGATGACGTTCTGCAGGAGTCCCTTCAGCATCATTCAAATGGCCCTTGACAGGCGGCACATCAATGGGTGACGGCAAATAATCAATGACAGCGTCCAACATCGCCTGCACGCCTTTGTTTTTAAAGGCAGAACCGCAAAGCATGGGAACAATTTCATTGGTCAAAGTGCGCTGACGCAGGCCGCGCTTGATTTCTGCCTCGGTCAACTCACCCGTCTCTAAATATTTATTCATCAGCTCTTCACTGGCTTCTGCTGCAGCTTCAACCAGTTGCTCATGGTATTTTTTGCACTCAGCCAACATATCCGATGCGATTTCACGTTCTTCGAATGTCGTACCCTGCGTTGCGTCATCCCAGTAGATGGCTTTCATCTTCACTAGATCCACTACGCCTTCGAACTTGTCTTCAGCACCAATAGGCATCTGGATAGGCACAGGATTGGCCTTTAATTTAGTCCGTACCTGATCAACCACACGCAAGAAATTAGCGCCTGTGCGGTCCATTTTGTTAACAAAGCCAAGCCTCGGCACACCATAGCGGGTTGCCTGACGCCATACGGTTTCGGTTTGTGGTTCAACGCCGCCAACAGCGCAGAACACAGCGCAAGCGCCGTCCAGGACGCGCAAGGAACGCTCTACTTCGATAGTAAAATCCACGTGGCCAGGTGTATCAATAATGTTAATGCGATACTGTGGAAACTGTTTAGCCATCCCATACCAGTAACAGGTTGTTGCAGCAGACGTAATAGTAATACCGCGCTCCTGTTCCTGCTCCATCCAGTCCATAGTAGCTGTACCTTCATGGACTTCGCCCAGCTTGTGGGATACGCCAGTATAAAAAAGAATACGCTCGGTTGTTGTTGTTTTACCGGCGTCAATATGGGCCATAATGCCTATATTTCGATATCGCTCAATTGGTGTTACACGTGCCACGATTCACCTCTACCTTACCAACGATAATGTGCAAACGCTTGGTTTGCCTTAGCCATACGGTGCACGTCATCACGTGTTTTAACGGATGCGCCGCGACCCATGCAGGCTTCATATAATTCGGCCGCTAAACGAAGCGCCATTGTTTTTTCTGAACGACTCTTGGCCGCCTTCACAACCCAACGCATTGCGAGCGCGAGACCTCTATCAGCCGCCACTTCTACTGGCACCTGATAAGTTGCACCACCCACTCGGCGTGATTTTACTTCAACAGTAGGAGCCACATTACCTAAAGCTTTTTGGAGTGACTCCAAAATTTCCTGTTTGCTGTGGGTGTGTGTTTTAGACTTCGGAGAGGCAGCGGCTGTCTTTTTGCCTTTTCCGCCCTCACCTTCGCCCTCACCCTTGTCGCCCTTACTTTCTTTCTTTAGACGATCCGTCAATGTATTCAAGGCGTTATAAACAATCGTTTCAGCGATAGATTTTTTACCCGCACGCATCACGACATTGATGAATTTGGCGACCTGATCACTTCCAAAAAGAGGATCGGGTAAAACTTCACGCTTGATTGCAGCTTTTCTTCTAGGCATTGCTCATTCCCACCGTTCCCAAAAAATTAAATATCTTATTGCTTAGGTTTTTTTGCACCATATTTGGAGCGACCTTGGCGCCGACCTTCAACACCACCGGTATCCAAGCTACCGCGCACGATATGATAACGAACACCGGGCAAGTCTTTAACACGACCGCCGCGAATCAGGACCACAGAGTGTTCCTGTAAGTTATGTCCTTCACCGCCAATATAAGCTGTGACTTCATAGCCATTGGTTAAACGTACACGTGCCACCTTACGCAAAGCCGAGTTCGGCTTCTTCGGGGTCGTTGTATATACGCGCGTACAAACACCGCGTTTTTGTGGGCTTCGACCCAATGCAGGAACCTTGGATTTAAAAACCTTTGGTGCCCTGCCACTACGCACTAGCTGATTAATCGTTGGCATTTAAATTCTCTCTCCAACCGTTAAATATTCGTTCCCGTTTCATTCCCCTATTTAGCATAAGGGCCATATAAAATGTTATTCCCGCTCCGGATCGAAATCCGGGTTAAACACCGGCGGGAATCCATCCCTGCAAAATCATACCCTTCAATCAGCGAAACATTGCTGAATAATTGTTTTTATTCAAGCAGTTCTGAAATTTCCGCCAGATGGGCTCCCGCCGGTGTTTAACCCGGATTTCGATCCGGAGCGGGAATAGCATTCTCCATCCCTTTAATCGACACAAAAAATGGTGCTTCCTCTCCCATCTCCATTCTGCGCTTCTACACGCAAAATTTATGTATAGGAGAGGCGCGATTCTAAAAAAGCACAACCTTTTATGTCAAGGACTTATTCAGTTTTATTTTACTTTTTCAGTACGCTGGTCACCCTGACCCTGGCGCTCAGAACCCACCTTACGGTCAAGATGATAGGCCAAGCCGGTACCTGCCGGGATCAGCCGACCAACAATCACGTTTTCCTTTAAGCCTCTCAATTCATCCAGCTTTCCATTGACAGCAGCGTCGGTGAGGACACGTGTCGTTTCCTGGAAGGATGCGGCTGAAATGAATGATTCAGTCGAAAGCGATGCTTTAGTGATACCCAGCAGCATAGGCTCATGGCGTGCTGGTATCTTGTTTTCTTTCTTAAGACGCTCATTGACTTCGCGCAGCAGGCTGTATTCCACCTGTTCAGCCTTGATGAAGCCAGCATCACCTGGATCTGCGATAATGACTTTGCGCAGCATCTGCCGAATAATCACTTCGATATGCTTATCGTTAATTTTTACACCTTGCAAGCGATAAACATCCTGAATTTCATTCACCAGATAATTCGCCAGTGCATTCACTCCCAACAGCCTTAGCACATCATGCGGATTCAGCGCGCCTTCGACCAGCACTTCACCTCTTTCCACATGTTCGCCTTCAAAGACGTTAATGTGACGCCATTTTGGAATCAGCTCTTCATGCACATCGCCCGATGGAGAAGTAATCATGAGGCGGCGTTTACCCTTGGTTTCCTTACCAAAGCTGACAATACCGGAAATTTCCGCAAGCACTGCGGCATCCTTGGGACGACGCGCTTCGAAAAGATCGGCTACCCGTGGCAAACCACCAGTAATATCGCGTGTTTTTGATGTTTCTTGCGGAATACGTGCAAGCACATCGCCTACTTTAACTTTCGCACCGTCTTCAAAGTTGATGATAGCATCAGCCGGCAGGAAGTATTGTGCCACCAAATTGGTGCCTGCCAGATACAAATCTTCGCCTTTGTCATCAACCAGCTTGATCATCGGCTTGAGTTCTTTACCACTCGCTGAACGCTGTTTTGGATCAGTCACAACAATGCTGGCTAAGCCTGTCAGTTCATCTGTCTGACGATGCATGGTGACGCCTTCAATCAAGTCTACAAACTTGATATGTCCGGCGACTTCAGTGATCACGGGATGGCTATGCGGATCCCAGTTTGCCACAATCTGGCCAGCATCGACCTTGGATCCATCCTTGACGCTTAGTTCTGCACCATAGGGGATTTTATAACGTTCACGCTCACGACCATGGTCATCCAGCACGGCTAATGTGCCCGAGCGAGATACGGCAATAAACTTGCCGCCCTGGCGTTCAATGATTTTGACGTTATGAAGTTTGGTCTTGCCTGGGAATTTCACCTGAACATTATTCACAGCAGTCGTACGCGATGCCGCACCACCGATATGGAAGGTTCTCATAGTGAGCTGTGTACCCGGTTCACCGATCGACTGCGCAGCGATAACGCCAACAGCTTCACCAATGTTAACGCGGTGACCGCGTGCAAGATCTCGACCATAACAGGCAGCACAGATACCAAAGCGGGATTCGCAGGCAATGGGTGTGCGTACATAGACCTGGTCAATGGTCATGTCTTCCAGCTTCCTAATCCATGTCTCGTCCAACAAGGTTCCCTGTGGGATAACCAGGGTATTAGATTTGGGATCATAAATATCCTGGGCTGTGACACGTCCGAGTACACGTTCATGTAACGGTTCAACCACGTCACCGCCTTCGATCAGCGGAGTGACCATAATGCCTTGGCTCGTACCGCAATCGTCTTCGGTAATCACCAGATCTTGTGCTACATCGACTAAACGGCGGGTTAGGTAACCGGAATTTGCGGTCTTAAGCGCGGTATCCGCGAGACCCTTACGTGCACCGTGTGTTGAAATAAAGTATTGCAACACGTTTAAACCTTCACGGAAGTTTGCCGTGATAGGTGTTTCAATAATGCTACCGTCAGGCTTGGTCATCAAACCACGCATACCGGCCAGCTGACGTATCTGTGCAGCGGAACCTCTCGCGCCTGAATCCGCCATCATGTAAATGGAGTTAAAGGATTCCTGCTTAACTTTGTGACCTTCTTTATCTTTCACTGATTCAGCGGAAAGTTCTTCCATCATCGCCTGAGCAACGAGGTCATTGGTGCGTGACCAGATATCCACGACTTTGTTATAGCGTTCACCTTGGGTCACGAGACCGGATGCAAACTGAGCCTGAATCTTGCGGACTTCATCTTCCGCCTGCTCAATGATGTCGGATTTTTTCTTGGGGATAACGAGGTCATTCACGCCAATCGAAAGACCGGAGCGCGTCGCATAGTGGAAGCCGGTATACATCAGATGATCTGCAAAGATAACCGTTGCTTTCAAGCCGACTTGACGATAAGCAGCATCGATCAGGCTGGAAATCGTCTTTTTGTTCATGGTGGTGTTAACCAGGTTAAAAGAGAGACCCTTTGGCAGTAATTCAGAAAGAATAGCGCGGCCTACGGTTGTTTCAACAAAACGGATTTTTTCCTTGAATTCACCCGGCTTGTCGCCAAATTCATATTCCTTGACACGCGCGCGAATTTTAGCATGCAAATCAACAATGCCGTTTTCATAAGCACGATGCACTTCATCCACATCTGCAAACACCATGCCTTCACCACGCGCATTAATGCGTGTACGAGTAAGGTAATAAAGGCCTAATACCACATCTTGCGTTGGAACAATAATGGGTTCGCCGTTCGCGGGTGACAGAACATTGTTAGTAGACATCATTAATGAACGCGCTTCAAGCTGCGATTCCAGTGACAATGGAACGTGCACAGCCATTTGGTCACCGTCAAAGTCGGCGTTATATGCGGTACAAACCAGCGGATGCAACTGAATTGCTTTACCTTCAATCAGGACAGGTTCGAATGCCTGAATACCCAATCGGTGCAGTGTTGGCGCACGGTTTAGCATGACAGGATGTTCGCGGATGACTTCTTCTAATACGTCCCAAACCTCGGGCTCTTCACGCTCAACCATTTTCTTGGCAGCTTTAATCGTGGAAGCAAGGCCGAGCATTTGCAGGCGGCTATAAATAAACGGCTTAAACAATTCCAGCGCCATTTTCTTCGGCAATCCGCATTGATGCAGTCTGAGTGTAGGACCCACAACGATGACAGATCGACCGGAGTAATCAACGCGTTTACCAAGCAGGTTCTGACGGAATCGGCCTTGTTTACCTTTGATCATGTCAGCCAGTGACTTGAGCGGACGTTTGTTGGAGCCAGTGATGGCACGGCCGCGACGACCGTTATCCAGTAACGCGTCAACGGATTCCTGCAGCATGCGTTTTTCATTACGCACAATGATGTCCGGCGCATTCAGATCCAGCAATCGCTTTAAACGATTGTTGCGATTGATCACACGGCGATAGAGATCGTTCAGATCAGAAGTCGCAAATCGTCCGCCATCCAAGGGAACCAATGGACGCAGATCGGGTGGTAACACGGGTAATACGGTCAGAATCATCCATTCGGGTTTATTGCCTGAATCCAGAAAGGCTTCCATTAGTTTCAATCGCTTAGACAGCTTTTTATGCTTGGCTTCAGAGGAAGTCTTGGTCAGCTCATCGCGAATGCGTGGTACTTCCACTTCCAGATTGATGCCGCGCAATAATTCTTGGATCGCATCTGCACCCATTCTGGCTTCAAATTCATCGCCATACTCTTCAATGGCGTCATAATAAGCTTCTTCAGATAATAATTGCCCCTTCTCCAATTGCGTCATACCGGGGTCAATGACCACATATGCTTCAAAGTAGAGAACCCGTTCAAGATCACGCAGGGTCATATCCAGCATCAACCCTATACGGGAAGGCAGCGAACGCAGGAACCAGATATGCGCGACAGGGCTGGCCAGTTCAATGTGACCCATACGCTCACGACGCACGCGGGAAAGCGTGACTTCAACACCACACTTTTCGCAAACCACGCCACGATGTTTCAGGCGTTTGTATTTGCCGCACAAGCATTCATAATCCTTAATAGGACCAAAGATTTTGGCGCAGAAAAGTCCGTCCCTTTCTGGCTTGAATGTACGATAATTAATCGTTTCCGGCTTCTTAACTTCACCAAAAGACCAGGATCGGATCATATCCGGAGAAGCAAGACCAATGCGGATAATGTCGAATTCTTGCGGCTGATTTTGCTGTTTAACCAGATTCAGTAAATCTTTCAAGGTGAATCCCCCTCATGCCATAACGCAATAGTTAACCTTTCATTTCTATCATAAAACCTCTATCAAGAGGCCTGCAGAACGGGCGGCGGCCAAAAGCCTACGCCCTTTTTTCTGCAGCAGAATCAATCAAACTCAATGTTTATCGCCAGCGAACGGATCTCCTTAATGAGCACGTTAAACGCTTCCGGCATGCTTGATTCCATATAGTGATCACTGTCTACGATGTTCTTGTACATCTTGGTTCGGCCGGTGACATCGTCCGATTTCACTGTCAGCATTTCCTGCAAAGTGTAAGCAGCGCCATATGCTTCAAGTGCCCACACTTCCATTTCACCGAATCGTTGACCACCAAATTGCGCTTTACCGCCTAATGGCTGCTGGGTCACCAGACTGTAGGAGCCGGTAGAACGAGCGTGCATCTTGTCATCCACCAAGTGATTTAGCTTCATCATGTACATGTAACCAACAGTTACCGGCCGATCAAAAGCATTGCCCGTACGTCCGTCATGCAATGTAGCCTGGCCTGTTTCTGGCAGATCAGCCAGTTTCAGCATGGCTTTAATTTCTTCTTCAGAAGCACCATCAAATACAGGTGTCGCAAATGGCACACCTTCACGCAAATTATTGGCCAGGGTGAGCAGTTCATCATCATTCAAACTGGACAGGCTTTCTTTGTGCTTGCCAATGCCATAAATCGAATTCAGGAACTGACGAATATTGCGAGAGGATTGACGCGAATCAATCATCTGGCCCACTTTGCGTCCGAGCTCTTTTGAAGCCCAACCCAAATGAGTTTCCAACACTTGTCCAACGTTCATACGTGATGGTACGCCCAAGGGATTCAACACGATATCAACAGGGGTTCCGTCTGCGAGATAAGGCATATCTTCCACGGGTACAATCATGGAGATAACACCCTTGTTACCGTGACGTCCCGCCATTTTATCGCCGGGCTGCACACGGCGTTTAACTGCCATATAGACCTTCACGATTTTCAGCACACCAGGAGCAAGATCATCACTCTGAGTGATCTTCTGATGCTTGGCTTCATAAGCTTTTTCAAAGTCCAAACGGATTTTCTTGAGTTGTTTGGCAGCGGTTTCCAACTGTTTGCTCGCGCTTGCATCCTTGAGATGGATTTCAAACCACTTTTCGCGCGGTACTTCGGTCAGATAGGTTTTGGTAATCTTTGAACCCTTCTTTAGTTTATTGGGTCCGCCTTCTGCCACGCGGTTCAGCAGCAATTTTTCAACGCGGGAGAATACGTCATTTTCTTTAATACGCATTTCATCGCTTAAATCCTGCTTGGCTTTAGCCAGTTCATTCTTTTCAATTTCTAGCACACGTGAATCTTTCTTGACGCCTTCACGAGTGAATACTTGAACGTCAATGACCGTACCTTCCATCCCCGTTGGCACACGTAATGAAGTATCTTTTACGTCTGATGCTTTTTCACCGAAAATAGCGCGAAGCAGTTTTTCTTCTGGTGTCAGCTGAGTTTCACCTTTTGGCGTTACCTTACCGACCAGAATATCGCCTGAATTGACTTCAGCACCGATGTAAACAATGCCGCACTCATCCAACTTCGATAATGCACTTTCGCTGACATTCGGAATATCGGCAGAAATTTCTTCCGGTCCCAATTTGGTATCGCGGGCAACGCAAGTTAATTCTTCGATATGAATACTGGTAAATCTGTCTTCCTGCACAACGCGTTCGGAAATGAGGATAGAGTCTTCGAAGTTGTATCCATTCCAGGGCATAAACGCAACAAGCAGGTTTTGACCGAGAGCGAGTTCGCCGGTATCGGTTGATTGACCATCTGCTAGCACATCGTGCTTTTCAATGAGATCGCCTTTTTGCACCAGAGGACGCTGATTAATACAGGTATCCTGATTGGTACGCGTATACTTGGTAAGATTGTAAATATCCACACCCGTACTGCCTGGTTCCGCTTCTGTATCGTTTACGCGGACTACAATACGTGAGGCATCCACATAATCCACTTCACCACCACGCTTTGCGACCATGGTCACGCCGGAATCTTTAGCGACCAGATGCTCTATACCTGTACCGACTAACGGTTTTTCCGTTTTGAGCGTAGGCACAGCTTGGCGCTGCATGTTTGATCCCATCAATGCACGGTTAGCGTCATCATGCTCAAGGAAGGGGATGAGTGCCGCAGCAACCGAAACGATCTGCTTGGGCGAAACATCCATAAATTGGACACGATCAGGCGTTGAGAAGGTAAATTCATTTTTATGTCTGACAGGTACCAGTGAATCGGTTAATCGTCTTTTTTCATCAACCGTTGCATTAGCCTGTGCGATGATATAGTCGCCTTCTTCAATCGCTGACAGATAGACAACGTCGTCCGTCACTTTTCCGTTGATAACTTTGCGATAAGGCGTTTCTAAAAAGCCATATTCATTGGTTCGCGCATACACAGCTAGCGAGTTGATCAAACCAATATTGGGGCCTTCCGGCGTTTCAATAGGGCAAACGCGACCATAATGAGTAGGATGTACGTCACGCACTTCAAACCCTGCGCGCTCACGGGACAAACCACCCGGTCCCAATGCTGATACGCGGCGCTTATGGGTAATTTCTGAAAGCGGATTATTCTGGTCCATGAATTGGGAAAGCTGGCTGGAACCAAAAAATTCCTTGATCGCCGCGGAGATCGGTTTCGCGTTGATAATATCCTGCGGCATAATTGCTTCGATATCTGGAAGGCTTAAGCGTTCCTTCACAGCGCGTTCAACACGTACCAGGCCAATGCGGAACTGGTTTTCTGTCATTTCACCTACGCAACGAACGCGGCGATTGCCTAAGTGATCGATATCGTCTACAACATCTTCACCATTGCGAATTCGAATCAGTGTTTTTAAGACATCTAGGATATCTTCTTTTGACAGCACGCCTGAGCCCGTGATTTCCTTTCTGCCCACGCGGCGGTTTAATTTCATGCGACCCACATCGGAGAGATCATAACGCTCCGGTGTAAAGAACAGGTTTTTAAACAGGGCTTCTGCCGCATCTTTGGTAGGCGGTTCGCCAGGACGCATCATGCGATAAATTTCAACGAGGGCTTCCTGCGCATTTGTCGTTGAATCAATGCGTAATGTATCTGAAACATAAGGGCCACGATCGATGTCATTGACATACAGTGTTTCAAAACGCTTGATGCCTGAGCTAATTAACGTCTTTAGCATGTCTCCGGTAATGATATCATTCGCATTACCCAGCACTTCACCTGTTTCAGGATGGATCACTGCTTTTGCCAGCACTTTGCCTAACACATAATCTGCTGGCACTTCGAGATTCTTGATGCCTGCTTTTTCCAGCTGGGCAATGTGACGCGCCGTGACACGGCGGCCTTTTTCAATGATGACCTTGCCTGCTTTCTTGACTTCGAACAGTGCAATTTCACCACGCAGACGTTCTGACACAAGATGCAGAATAATTTTGCCATCTTGAATATCAAATATATTATTTTCAAAAAAGGTAGCTAAAATTTCTTCCACTGACATCCCAAGCGCACGCAGGAGGATTGTCACTGGCAGCTTGCGGCGACGATCGATACGTGCATGAATGGTGTCTTTGGGATCAAATTCAAAGTCCAGCCATGAACCGCGATAAGGAATAATACGCGCAGAGAATAACAATTTGCCGGACGAATGTGTTTTTCCTTTATCATGCTCGAAGAATACACCTGGTGAACGATGCAACTGGGAAACCACAACACGCTCGGTTCCATTAATGACAAAAGTACCATGCTCCGTCATCAGGGGAACTTCACCCATATAGACTTCTTGCTCTTTGACGTCTTTAATGGCCTGGGTTGTACCTGCCTCTGCTTCCCGATCATAATGCACAAGCCGCAGCTTGACACGCAGCGGTGCTGCATAAGTCAATCCGCGCATTTTGCATTCTTTTACGTCAAAGATAGGCTCGCCTAAGCGATAACTCACATACTCTAATGCCGCATAACCCGACAAGCTGCTAATTGGAAATACCGATGAAAATACGCCATGCAAGCCGCTTGAGCTTTCGCCATCACCCAGAAACTTGCGATAGGAATCCATCTGGATCGCAAGCAATGAGGGTACATCAATAGCGCTCAGGAGTTTGCCGAAATTTTTACGAATACGCTTTTTCTCAGTATATGAGTAGGTTGAACCCATGTGTAATACCTCTGCGTCTGCACGATCAACTATACTTTCCACCCCGGTTCAGGGACGGTTGCTTACACGGTAACGCGCGGTAAGCAAGCCTTTTCAATAAACCGAGCCGTTTTAAGTATACAAGCGAAATAAAGGAAAAGCCGGCGATAAGCCAAATCACCGGCCCTAACAAAATTGACAATCAAGTGTAACAATTTAACAGCGAGGCCGTTACTTGATCTCAACTGTCGCTCCTGCTTCTTCCAATTTCTTTTTGATCTCTGCTGCTTGTTCCTTGGTAACACCTTCTTTAATTGGCTTTGGCGCACCTTCAACGAGATCTTTAGCTTCCTTCAGGCCAAGGCTGGTGAGTTCGCGCACAACCTTGATGACATTGATTTTGTTGTCGCCTGCTTTAGCAAGGATAACATTGAACTCAGTTTTTTCTTCCTGAGCCGCAGCACCTGCGCCAGCAGCAACCGGCGCAGCAACTGCAACCGCAGCAGCAGAAACACCAAACTTGTCTTCCATAGATTTAATTAATTCAACGACATCCATCACGCTCATTTGGGATATCGCTTCCAAGATTTCTTCTTTGCTTACTGCCATTTTTAATCACTCCAAACTTATTAATTATAGACACTAATTTAAAAAAAGTTATGCAGCCGCCTGCTTTTGATCGCGAATAGCTGCGATGGTTCGAACCAATTTAGCATGGGGTTCTGCCAGTGTACGTACGAACTTGGTAATGGGCGCTTGCATGACCGACATCAATTGAGCAATCGCTTCATTACGGGTTGGCAAGCTCGCCAGTCTATCCAAGCCTTCTGGTGGCAGCAGCTGACTCTCAATAGCCAACGCCTTCACCTTAAGCTTTTCATTTTCTTTGGCAAACTCTTTGATTAAACGCGCAGCTGCACTTGGCTCTTCTTGCGAAAACGCCAACAGCAACGGGCCAACCAGTTCTTCCTGCATACAGGCAAACTGTGTTCCCTCTAACGCACGGCGTGCGAGCGTATTACGTACTACACGCATGTAAACGCCTGCTTCACGAGCAGATTTACGAAGCCCGGTTAATTGGGCAACGGTTAGCCCGCTATACTCAGCAGCAACGAGAGACACCGCCTGTTTCGCAACGCTGGCAACCTCACTAACAATGGCCTTTTTATCTTCTAACTTTAGTACCATTTAATACCTCCGATTGTCGGACATTGCCTTATCAGAAAGCAGAAAAATGAAGAAATCAAACCAGAAGTTATTAAATTTATTGCATCAATCTGGCTTCGCTCGCAATAAATGTCTTCTGCCTTAAAGCCCCCATCTCAACCTTCCGTCCTCTGATGGCAATACCAGTCCATTGGCATCACCGTCTGCGTAGGTTGATGAATACATTCACCTTATTAAGCCCGCTCGACTCTTCTTTCACCTAAAAGCCATGCAAGCACCTACGGTCTCTGACGGGCATTGGCATAAGCAAAGCCACGTCAAATTCTGTCATCCCGCCTTCTGGCGAGGTGCCCCTTTGGGGCAATATTATGCTCCACCTGTTTTTTGATGGCGGCTGATTATACCATTTCACATAAGCGATTGATAGAACATGCTTTATGAAAATGACTCTGCTCTATAGCGCCAGCGACGATATATCAAGCGATAAGCCAGGCCCCATGGTGGTAGAAAGCGTAATTTTCTTAAAATAAATACCCTTAGCTGTGCTGGGCTTGGCTTTTTTAAGTGCGCCAAGAACAGCGTTGAGATTTTCTGAAAGATCTGCTGTGTTAAAGTCAATTTTGCCAATGGTGCAATGAATAACGCCAGCCTTGTCTGTACGGTAACGAACCTGGCCCATTTTAGCGTTTTTAACTGCATTAGCAATATCAGGAGTCACTGTTCCATCTTTTGGGTTAGGCATCAAGCCGCGAGGACCCAAGATTTGGCCTAACTGGCCGACGATTCTCATGGCATCCGGGGTCGCCAGCACCATGTCAAAGTCAATCTTTCCACCCTTTACCTGCTCAGCGAGATCTTCAAGACCAACCAGATCTGCGCCCGCTTTTTTTGCCGCATCGGCATGAGCAGAACTTGTGAAAACAGCTACGCGCACATCACGCCCAGTACCTTTTGGGAGAACAATGGCACCGCGCACCGCCTGATCAGATTTACGCGGGTCTACACCGAGATTAACCGCCAAATCAACGCTTTCACGGAACTTGGCTTTTGGCATTTTTTGAATGATTTCAAAAGCTTCCCTCAAGGAATACTGCTTGCCGGGTGTCAGTAAATCACGAATTGCACGAATACGTTTTGCTAATTTTGCCATGTTACACTCCCTCCACTTCGATGCCCATGCTGCGCGCACTGCCCGCAATGCAGCGAACAGCTGCTTCGAGACTTGCCGCAGTCAGGTCCGGCATTTTGACTTTTGCGATTTCTTCTAGCTGCTTACGGGTTACTTTGCCAACCTTGTTAGTGTTTGGCGTGCTGCTGCCTTTTTCTACTTTTGCAGCTTCCTTAACCAGATAAGAAGCGGGAGGCGTTTTGATAACAAAAGAAAAGCTTCTGTCTTCGTAAACCGTGATAACGACTGGCAGTGGCTTGCCTTGTAAATTGGGCGTCTGGGTTTGCGCATTAAACGCTTTGCAAAACTCCATGATATTAACACCTTGCTGACCCAAAGCAGGGCCCACGGGTGGGCTTGGATTCGCTGCGCCACCTTTAATTTGCAATTTAATATACGCTTTTATTTTCTTTCTAGATCTGGATGCAGTCATATATCACCTCATCTTGGGTACAAACGCCTCTCGGCTCCCCGTTACTAAATAACTGTCATGCCAGCACGGGCCGGCATGACACACAAACTCAAACCTTCAATAACAAAACATCCATGCAGTCAGATAGCTGATCTGCATGGATTTAAGATCTATCCCTTTTCAACCTGATCAAACTGTAACTCGACAGGCGTTGAGCGGCCAAAGATCAATACAGCAACACGCAGCCGGTTCTTCTCATAGTTAACTTCTTCAACGACGCCATTAAAGTCAGCAAAGGGTCCATCAATAACACGAACCACCTCGCCCACTTCAAACAGAACCTTGGGTTTGGGTTTTTCACTGCTATCTTGTATACGCTGCAAGATGGTTTCAGCTTCTTTGGGACTAATCGGCGCCGGCTTGTCACTGGTTCCACCAATAAATCCCAACACCTTGGGAATAGATCGCACCAAATGCCAGGTCTGATCATCCATCACCATTTCAACGAGCACATAGCCCGGAAAAAACTTGCGTTCACTTTTTCTTTTTTGACCGCCGCGCAGCTCCACCACCTCTTCAGTGGGAACTAAAATCTCACCAAATTTGTCTTCAACACCTTCAAGGCGAATACGCTCCTGCAGGGCCTGCATGACAAATTTCTCAAATCCAGAGTATGCGTGCACAACATACCAGCGCTTTTTCGGCATTGTCTGATCTGTTGTCATAACGAAATTCCTCGATAGTAGCTATAGCTCACTCTTAGCCTCTTTGCCCGGTTAGCCAGCCAATCAGCCAAACTAAAACGCTATCCATACCCCACAATAGAAGAGCAAGGATAATGACCATTGCAGCAACAACCAGCGTTGTCTGCATTGTTTCTTCACGTGTAGGCCAAACGACTTTTCGCAATTCCCCACGGGATTCGCGAAAGAATTCAACCACCCACCGACCTTTTTGGGTCCGCGAAATCACAAATCCGGCAATTGCCAAGACCGCGAGCCAAACCAGGGTACGTATTGGCATGGAAATTTCGCTATAGTAATGATTACCAACCAATCCGGCAAGCAATAAAACTAGAGCAACTAACCACTTAAGCCAGTCTAGCCGCCCCTCTCCCTGATTTTCTGCCTTAAAAACCATTACATTAGCCTTTGATTTCACGCCCTGACTTCTCACTTAAAGATCAATACAATCAGGCCAGGAGGGTCTCGAACCCCCAACCTGCGGTTTTGGAGACCGCCGCTCTGCCAATTGAGCTACTGGCCTAATACTTACTCGACTACTTTAGCGACGACACCAGCTCCGACCGTACGGCCACCTTCTCGGATCGCAAATCGCAATCCTTCTTCCATCGCTACCGGCGCGATCAATGTAACCACCATCTTGATGTTATCGCCTGGCATTACCATCTCAACTCCTTCCGGCAACTGCACTTCTCCCGTCACGTCTGTCGTGCGGAAATAAAACTGCGGACGGTACCCCTTAAAGAACGGTGTATGTCTTCCACCCTCTTCTTTTGACAGTACATACACTTCCGCTTCAAATTTCGTGTGGGGCGTTATACTACCCGGCTTTGCCAGTACTTGTCCACGCTCAACTTCTTCTCGCTTCGTTCCGCGCAACAGTACACCCACATTGTCTCCCGCCTGACCTTGATCCAGCAGCTTACGGAACATCTCTACACCCGTGCAGGTCGTCTTCGTCGTCGGCTTAATACCCACGATTTCAAGCTCATCACCTACCTTCACAATTCCGCGCTCTACTCGACCCGTGACCACCGTGCCTCGGCCTGAAATCGAAAACACGTCTTCAATCGGCAACAAAAACGGCAGATCCACTGGTCGTTCCGGAATCGGAATATAGTCATCCATCACTTCTACCAGCTTCATAATGGAAGGAATGCCTATCTCGCTTGTGTCACCTTCCAGCGCCTTCAATGCACTGCCAACAACAATCGGCGTCTTGTCTCCAGGAAACTGATACTGGCTCAGCAGATCTCTTACTTCCATCTCTACCAGCTCCAGTAGCTCTTTATCATCAACCATGTCTGCTTTGTTCAGGTACACAACAATGTACGGCACACCTACCTGACGCGCTAACAGAATGTGTTCGCGGGTCTGTGGCATCGGGCCATCCGCCGCTGATACAACCAGAATCGCTCCGTCCATCTGCGCTGCACCCGTGATCATGTTCTTCACATAATCCGCGTGACCGGGGCAGTCTACGTGTGCATAGTGTCTCTTCTCGGACTGGTACTCAACATGGGAGGTCGCAATCGTGATGCCTCGCGCCTTCTCTTCCGGAGCATTGTCAATCTGGTCGTAGGCTCTCGCTTCTCCACCAAATTTCTTCGCCAATATGCTCGTTAATGCCGCCGTCAGGGTCGTCTTCCCATGGTCTACGTGACCAATCGTGCCAACGTTTACGTGCGGCTTCGTACGCTCAAATACTTGCTTGCTCATCGAGTACGCTCCTCTCTAAATAAGTACCGTCACATCTCATCCAAATACATAAATAAAGCCAGAAATCAAAAAATAGCGACTTCCGCGTTTCTGACATTCTTATACACAAAAACGGAAATATTCTCCATCCTATTTTTTAACTTCTGATTTAGCCCACAACCGGACTTGAACCGGTGACCTCTTCCTTACCAAGGAAGTGCTCTACCGACTGAGCTATGTGGGCGACCTACGATCTAGAATAGAGCGGGTGATGGGAATCGAACCCACGCTATCAGCTTGGAAGGCTGAAGTTCTACCATTGAACTACACCCGCTTTGCTCTAGTTACCAGAAACTAGAATCTGGAATGTGAATCGCATGCATGATACATGACAGCCAGGGAGTATCGCTAAAATCCAGTTTCTGGTATCCAGAATGGAGGGGGAAGGATTCGAACCTTCGAAGGCGTAAGCCGTCAGATTTACAGTCTGATCCCTTTGACCGCTCGGGAACCCCTCCTCTAAACCAGGCGTGAATTTTGCTTTATACAGATAGCTATGTCAATCATAGCAAGTTAAATAGTTTGAAAATTTTGTCTGGCTTGCCACCATCATAAAAGTAGCTGCTGTGCCTGCTCAAAATACGCATTACTTCCTCTGACATATACATGTCGCATCGGTTTCTGAAGGCATCAAACGCCTATATAGAAATGATACATTGAAGGATAAGAACGCCACGCTGGTTTTGGCCAAAGCGAGCTTATCCAAAAAAGCAAGGACGTTATGAATGGCAAAGACAATTAAAACAATCCGCAAAGTGGACATACTTCAAACAGATGAGGCGCTTTTCAAGCATCACTACGTAGGCTGTCTTGTGCTCAGTAAAGATAACAAAGTCTTACTTCAACAGCGCGGACATAACTGGCATTCCTTTCCGGGATACCTTTCCGAGTTTGGTGGACGCATAGCACCCAACGAAACGCCTTTGGAAGCGTTAGTCCGGGAATTAAAGGAAGAGCTTGGTGCGCAGGTTAATGAAAAAGAGGTGATCAGCCTCGGGGTCATCAGCGAAGCTGTCACTCATTATAGCAAACTTGTCTATGTTTATTTTTGGCATGACAAGCGCGGCACCATCACTGGGTGCTATGAAGGCGAGGCTTGCTATTTTGATGACGTCAACACAGCGCTTGAACATGCCAAAATAATGGACAGCGCGCGCTGGCTGCTCTATGAATGCAAAAAAAGAAAACTTTTATAAGATCCATACCAGAGGAATCGGTATCTGATAGTCAGCAAAAGCAAGCTGGCATTATCTGTGATTTTTTAGAAAGGGCGAAAGACCATACATCCACATGACCAATCATCTTTTTCTTAAAAAAATTGTCCCCGGCTTTTACGCCAGGGACTTGTGTTTTTCTTAAAACTATTTCACCCAGCCGTTCGGTTTCGGTGTCTTGGAAAAAGGTGTCGGGTGAAAAGCAGATTTTTTTTCTTGCTCAACAGACGCGCTTTTCCCGCCCATCAAAGCTTCTTTGAGCGTCGTTTCTAGCAGATTTTTGCTGGGCAGAAGGTTTTTATCCGCAAGATAATCGATAAATGCGGCAAAACATGCCAGGTTAGGTGTTCTATCAGGATTCAGCATCTTGATTGTCAGCGTATTATTTTTGATATCTACACTAAAATTAGCAACCGAGATGCCTTGAGCCTTAAACTCATCCTTAAACTCTTTCATAAATTCATTAAATTGGTCTTTAATTTTATCAAAATACTGGCGCAATTCATCTTCTTGAGCCTTGGTTAAGCCTTTCTTCCCCTGAAGAGTTAAGATACCGTTTTTGCTATCAATCTGGATGGATAAGAATGCTTCCGGCTTTTCAAAGCTCAGTGCGTTATCCAGCCATTGCAATTGGACCCAATTTTTCCCATCTAAAAAAAGCGAGCTGATATGACTCATCTGTTTAGCAGCATCCATTTTTTGATTAAGCGTATGTTTGGCAGATTTGTTGTCTTCCTTTCCTCCGCCGCCCGAGCCGCTACCGGCATGGCCTTTGCAGATAGGAACGCGCATTGCCCTGCACATAACACAAGGGTTTCTTTCAATTAAAAGCGTAATAGGATCTTTTTGGGAACTTTGGTTTTGATTCTTCTGCATCTGTTCTTTACCAGGCATAGTTACCTCGTTTTTTTTAAAAAGTGGATGACCGCCAATATTTTAACATTAATTATTCTCAGTTAGATTTAGACTAGCTTAACAGCATAAACTAATAATCCCTCAGGATACAATCATCCCGAGCTAACTGATTGATTATAGCAATAATGCATATCCATCACAGGCTTATCCATGCGCTAAATTGTCTTCGATAGCACTTTCTTGCCTTCCATCTTAAATTCTTCACCAATAGGAATATAAGAAGTGCCAACTGTATATTTACCCGATTCTTTATTACATTTTTCAAAGATTTTCTTCAAACATTCTTCCGGATTTTTTTCCTTTATGATGTTTTTCTCCTGCATGGTTCGCTGAACTTTTCCCACTGAGCGCTCAAATAAATGCAGCCCCTTATTAAAGATAGATTTTGATGTTTCTTGATTCTGCTTTGGTATTAATGAAACATCGCCACGATTCCCGGACAGGATATTTAGCGAATTAGTAATTTGGACATGCAGCTGACTGTTGACCGCTTTTGCCCAGACGTACGCGGCTTGTAAAAACGTGATTAACTCTTCTGTTTTATCGCTATCGCTTTTCCCCTGTTGGGAGCAAATATCACCTACTTGCTTGATAATCGCATTCACATAATCGCCTCTATCCGTGTTAGAACGCGTTAACTCATCCGCAATGGATTGAGCAACCCTTCCCCAGTTGTATTGGGTCAAATGGCCCGGCTCCAACATAATATAAACTTGATTCAGCTTCTCAATCCTATCTTTCAAAGGCTGCATACGATCATTAAAGGAAGTTACAATTTCTTTGCGTGTTAATACAACAGCCATTTTTTGATCGCGCAAGCGGTTATATTTAGCAATCTCTTCTGGGTGTTTTAGCAGTTTATTTTCATATTTTTCCATTTTTTCATTATATTCTTTTAATTGCTCCTTATAATAAGGGTTTTCGTAGGTTTCCGACGGGTAAATCACGAACTCCTGGTCATCCACATAGGATTCTCTATGTATAATTTTCTCAGGTGGATCCGGCTTTATTGGCTCCTGGGGCATTACCGGATCTGGAGGCAGTGGATGTTTTTTTAATTCTTCTTCTTTTTCTTTTTGGATTTTATTAATCTCTGCGAGTAATTCACCAATATGTTCATTAATTATTTCTTGCAATTTGCTTGGAACCATGGATGTTTTTTCGCCACCATCCTGTAAAATCTCTTTTTGAGCACGACCAATAGCAAAGCGCTCAAGATCAAAATCGTTGTCCATTTTTTCAAATTTTAATTTTTCCGCTAATTCTGGACTCACAGAAACAAGTTGCTGCAAGATATCATCAAATGAAATTTCTTCGCCGTTATAAGTAAAGTATGGCATGACAAGCCACTCCTTTATTATGCTTTTATAAATATTATATCCCAACTTGACAGGCAAATTAGCCGCGCAATAAATTCAATGGATTATAAAAAACCTTAAAATATCAAAACCCGCACAAAATCACGCCAAGAAGAAAAGCGTTGGGATCTCGAACGGCGGGCTTGAATCAGAAAATAAAAAGGGATGACATTCTCTGGTACGATAATTGAAAGCTCAATATTGCGAGCAATTTAACAACTATTCTCTTTCTAGAATTTATTTCTGATATTTTTTACCTTTATCAGCCTCCGCGTGCTCTTCGAATTTTTTTTCATGTGTTGAATATTTGACATTTATAATTCTTGGCTCTTTCCCACCCACGACGGTTAGTATATTCGGGTTTTTATCTTTATTAAGCTCCCACATCGTCAACACACTCAGGCGCGGATAAACGCGCACTGCTCTTTTAATTAACTCATCACCTTTTTTTTGATCAAGCATGGTTTTTGCAGAATGATAATCAACATTCAATTCTACAATATAGGTAGCTCCACGATGACTGGCGCTTCTTAATGACGCATCTGCTTTTTCTTTCGTTTCAAATAGCAGGCTTGACGAAAGATAGTTAGCTAGATTGGAATTATTGAGCATGGAAACTGGATCATATGCGGCTTGGCCGCTCTTAATTACTAAAAATGATGTAGTAGTGACCCTAACAAACATTTGCTTAAATGTTTCATTCTCTTTCTTTAATTCTCTCAAAGCGTTTGTATCTGATACCTTCAACTTCTTCTTCAATAACTCAATCCACAAAGCATCTTCGCCAGCTTGCTGGCTAAAAAATCTGGATGTTTGCCCAAGCCTTGCTAAATCTTTTTCTGATAAAAATGTAAGAATTTGCTGTATAATCTCATCGGGAAGATCGCCCAACAGCGTGCTTAAATTTTTTTCCTCTTCAATTTTTTTACTCTCTTTCCGCCGCTTGCCTCGATTAGATTCCATAACGCCTTCTCCAATAATTCTTTTCATTATTATAGATTAACCTCAAGCTGAAATGGTTAAGCAATACTCAACCATTTGAAAATTAAGAAGGCTTGATGACGGTATCGTTGATTTTTTCTTTGCAGATTTTTTAAAGTGTGGACTGAACTATTCATTTTTTTGTGTATTTGCTAAAAAGCCCACAATGTTCGGTTTAAATCCATGCTGTAAACCGTGCCATCTCTAGAAATAGCGGGTGATGAAACACCACCGCTAAATTCTTCATTTTTAGCAACTCTCTCCAAATCAAAATTGAATGTCCATAAACCATCGCGCGCGCTGACATACAGATATTTAGCAGAAATGGCTGGAGCACCGAGGCTTGTGCCAATCGTGCGAAAAGTTTGTAATAACTTAAGATCTGAATCCAGCATGATGACTTCTTGTTTAGCTACCAAATAGAGCTGGCGGCCAAAGGAAACGGGCGGTGAATAAACCGATTTGCCCGCTTTGAACCATGGCTTTGCCAATTCTTGGCCATTGATAAGATTATAAAGCGCGACCGTACCGTCTTTTTGACCTTGCGCAATCGTACTATTGGTAAAAACAGCTGGGGAAGCGGCAGCGCGATGCTTGCTAGCTACTTTTGCCCACAGCTTTATAAGGCATCTATCTTGCCAACGATAAGCGGCAAGTGTTTTGTGGCCATCGTCAATTACAATAATGGGCCGATTCTCATAAGAAGAAAAATCAGCAATGGCGATAGTAGGTTCTGCCCAGCCAAATAATTCTTCCAATGGTGTGACACCGGAATTAACACCTGATACATCAAAATCGATTGGGCTGCTGATAAAATCCCAGATATCCCCCAAAATATCACCTATATTTGATCCGGCAGTAATGGGAGAAGGCGGATACTTTACTATTTCCTGGCGATGAACAACTTCGCCAGCTTGATCGAGGACCATCATCTCTAATAAAAAATCAACCGTGCCAAATCGAACTGATATGAAAATATACGTTTCTTGATCACTAAATACTTTAGGCGAAGAAAAGCTAAATCCACCTGGCTCATACCCTGAACTCGAAGTGGTTGGGAAATGATAGAGCCAGCGGCGATTGCCATTAGGATCAAAACTATAAAGTGTAGAATGAAGTTTTAACTGGCGACGCCCGTCTTCGCCGCGATGATCAACGGATTGTGTCGCCTGAGTGGCAATGAGATAGATATTTCCATCATTATCAATTGCGGGTGAACCAGAAATAATGCTGCGCCCATGCCCAGGCCTAATCTCGCGCCGCCAGCGTATGCTGCCATTAGGATTAACGGCGACTAGCTCATCATCCAAGGTTCCAATATAAATAGTGTTATCCGGCCCTATTACTGGAGATGCATACCCTACCCGGCCGACTTCAGTTCGCCACTGAGGATCAATTGCAGGACGTGATGAGACAGGAGCAAAACCTCTACTCGGACCATCTCCATGAAATTGCCGCCAGAACGCTGTCATTGTCATCAGCCTTTTATTAAACGGGCAAGAGCAAATGAAATTATCCATTAAATTATACAATCAACATCTCTTGCGGTATAGCCAGGCATTCAACCTGACGTCAATTAAAGTGTTGGCTCCATTCTTTGACCGGCATCAACTTATTAATTAAGATAAACGATAGCATTCCATTAGCTGGAGCGAAACAGGAGAACCATATGAATCAACCCAAGCGTATTTTCATCATTGGACATATTGGCGCCGGCAAAGGCGTACTGGCACAGGCATTAGCTAAAAAACTGGGTTGGCAATTCATCGACGCTGATTTTGCATTAGCACCTACTATCGGACGCAATCTGGACGAAATAATCGGAACCCAGGGTAAAGCAGTCTTTCATCATTGTTTATCCGAAATCTTGTCATGGCAAATTACTAAAGAAAATATTGTCGTAACAACTGATGACAGCATCGTCTGCCACGAGAAAAATCGACAACTACTGTCATCCGAATTTGCTGTCTATTTAAAAGTGAGCACCTCAGTGCAATTGGAGCGCATTTCTTCTAATCGTCCACTTTTGCCGGTGGCAGACTACAAGGCATTTTTGGAAAAAATCCATGATGAGCGCGATGCTTTATATAATCAAATCTCCAGCTTTTCGATTAGTTCTGATAGCGGCTCTATAGAAGAGCATGTTTTAAGCGTTATCAACGCAATGGGGAATAGATAGATCCTATATCTATTTTAACGAGCGGTTTCGGTACACCGCTGGCAGCATGGATTTAACCAAAATTACTGCCCTACAAACAAGATAATTAAAAATTTGACCGCCACAAGCCTGCAGACCACCATCTTAATAATTCCTTAAGCCAAAACGGCTAACATTTGCCCAAACATTAATTATCAGAATTTATTCGAGGATTATTCAGCATTATGCGCTTAACTACGCTTCTCACTCATGCTATTTCACAAATCTCAAACACCATCAACACACTACATCGCCAACATAATGTCCTTGATGAAAATGAAGCTAATGCCCGTCATGCTCTACTATATATTAATACATGCCTACCATTTTATAAGGAAAACAAAAGCAGCCTCCCAAACAATGAATTTGATCTTCTAATTGAAACAATTATGTGCCTGCCGCACAATAGTAAAATTTTAGAAGAAATGGTATATCTCCTTATAATAGTAAATGATATTTTACAAGAAAGAACACCCAGCGAAAAAAGATTTCAAACCATCAGCAGCGTTATTGAAAAATTACCTGACTCCATATTTGAAAACATAAAAATAGACCGCACAAGCAAAACAGCAAATTACATTAAATCAAAATTAAACAAGCCAATAGAACTTATTGACCCAGCCGCCGTTAAAAAAGAAAACGTCGTAGTCATGCTTAAAGGTGTCGAAGAATATAACGGTGAAGAAAATTTTGAAGCGGTTGATAAATTGCTAGATTCAAATGCATTACCTTCTTCTGAGCAAATCTCTTTGCTTGTTAAATTAATTGATGATTATGCATTAGGAAAATTTCAAGAAACAGAACTAACAACAATACTTCACGCTCTTTATTCTAACAACAAGGATAAAGATGAATTCACCAAAAACTTTTTAAAAGCCTATCAAATCTCTTATGATGGGTTTTATAGAAAATCGAATGGTAAAAATGTGTTGTTAAAAGGGATTGCTATCATATTCCCTATTCTTGATAAGCATTTGACCCCGGGCCAACTTCTTGAATTCCTTTCCGAAATAAATTTTGACCTCAAAGACCCTCAAGCATCAGAAAATGACAATGCATACTATTATTATTTTAATATAATAAAACTTTTCAAAGGCGAAAAAAATACGGGCGAGCTATACGATTATAATGGAAGAGTTTTAAGCCAGATTATTTATGAAGAATATGGACGCCTGCACTCTATCATGCAAATATTGAGTAGAGACACACTATCAGGTATTGAATTATCAAAATCCCCAGTCTTGGCGCTATTGCCACCCCACATTCAATCTGATATTTCTGAGCAAAAAAGGTCAGTCCAAGTAGAATTTGAAAAATTCATCACTCTGTTTGTTCAAGTGAATCAAAACGCATCCAAGCACCAACAAAGAAATATCAGTCTTTTCTTTTTCAAGCATTACGATGTCATTCGTCAACTACTCTGCATAATGGGATCAGAAAGTATTTATTATATGCGAAATCATTTGGCAGGAACCGTACTTAACCTCGAAAGGACACTTGAATTTCTCCCGAGATTACCGGAAGAATTGCTGCAGCCATTAGCTCAATATTTTAATCAATGCGGCGTCACCACTAAAAAACACCCTGAGCAAATTGATGCATTTAAAACCTGTATTATTGCATTAAAAACGTTAATAAACTTGCAAGCTCACAAAGAGGAACTTGAAACCAATTTTTCGTCCATGTCTGATTATTATCTTTCGATAGCAAAAGGAAAAACTCCCCAAGAATTTCTAAATGCGTTAGCTAAAATATTGTTAAGCTTTATTTTGCAGAAAAATAATATCGATTTAACAGATAAAGTAATATCTGAAATTTTCAAACGAATAAAACCAACGCAATTTGCTCAACTTGCGGCAGCCAGTCAACATATGGCTCAGGATGAATACCGTGATGTTTATTTAAATCTATTACAGCTTGATTTGATTGGCGGAAATATTGATGCATTTTTGCATGACACACATCAACAGAACGATCTCGGACAAAAACTCGCACACCATAACGAGCGGATCAGAACGAAACTCATTGCGCAATCTATCTCTCCAAAGACTGCGTTACATTATGATAAAAATCTGTGTGTTATTGTGCAGCCTGCCAACATCACGAGCCAAGTTAATAAGGGTAACCTGATTGTTGTACTATGGACTTACCTCACGCAACTAAAAAAGGAAACTGATAAACTATTAGCAAAAGCAAAAATGACTGACGTAAAAAACACCCAAAGATTGGCCGCAATAGCAGCCGCCATTGAAATGCTACAAAAAAGCATCAAACAAAATCAACTTAACCCAACATTTGAAATCGTTAATGCCCTTACCACCGGAAATGCTCAGGCATTAATTGAAAAAATCATTCGCAATATTGATGCCTTGATCGCACATAATGCCGAAACATCAAGTGTATTTAATGAATTTGCCCAACATACAAAAGACCAATGCGAAATCATTAAACAAACCAAAAATCAGCCTACTAATAAAATTGATTTGAGCTATTTTAGGGTTGAACAATGGTCAAAGGAAAAATTTGCGACGTTCTTTTTAGGTGACGAAGTTGGCTGTTGCCTCGCCACAACAAATAGCCAATTCCAGGCCATGGTACAAAGACGCATGGATGACGCCATGTTATTTCATGTTGCTATTGACCAAATTACCGGCAGACCCGCGGCACTGATTTGGCTTTATCTTGCCGAAACTGCCGATAAGGACATTGTTCTGATAGCAAATTTTTTTGAAGTTAATACAAAGTATGCCGTAAATGATTCATTAAGGCTGGCATTGTTAAATGCCTTGCTGTTATTCACTCAGAAATATTGTGAAGCCAATCCAAATATTAAAGGATTTTACATGAATCAGTTAAGTTATGGCTGGAACATCAAAGACATCCGGCATTACCCCCTCACCGAACTTGTTATCGCTGACAAATTAGGCGGCCCATTCATCCCTGATATTGATGCAGAGCAAATTGATATGGAAGACCTTGATACTTGCAAGCAGATTCAAGAACTGACCAAACAAAAATATTATCTTGTTTCTCTTAATCAAAATCAATTCCATAAATTTGACTCAGCAATATTAGCTAGCGACATCAAGCCTGAGATGATTGATAAAGACATGCTCATCCAAAATGCCGTTTTCTTGATCGCCAAATATGAAACAAAATTGGACAAAGTAATGCAACTAATTATTGACAAGCACCGATTAGAATTAGCTCCATTTTATCAAGCCTCGCTCGAACGTGATGCTAATTTTATTAATGACGTCAATTTCGCATTGCAAAATTCCCTTGATTTTGAATCCGCCAATGACCCCACTAAAGAAAAAAACCTATCTGGTAAATCCAACATGGATTCTTTAGGGTTCTTTTCTAGCCCTAAATTTACCAAGGAAGAAAATTATCTTATTGCCCATCGGCATGACAATGAACAAGCGCAGCACCAATATGATAAGCGGTTTGGCTTGATTATCCGAAAATCATGAGATGCAGACCCGGGGCGCGTCATCGATTGACTCTTAGTGCATACTAAAATTGAATAGGCTATGCTACCATAGCTAACAATAATTCAATTTATTGTTAACGATTGCGCGATTACATTTCAACATTTAATAAAATGGATTTTATATGTCTGACCAATATATCAATATTGAAAAGCTCAAGCTAATTCCTCCACATGGATCAAGCAAAGCGCTTATTCCTCTTGTCATTTTGGCTGCCGTACTGATCGCGGCATTTTTATCAGTCGGCACTGTACCTGCTGGATATAAAGGTGTTTTGCTTCGCTTTGGCGCGGTAACAGGTGAGATCAAAAATGAAGGATTATATTTTAAAATACCGCTTGTAGAATCCGTTGTGCTTATGTCTACACAAATTCAGAAATATACTTCTAAAACCACAGCATCAAGCAAAGATTTACAGGTAGTAACTACTGAAGTTACACTGAACTACCAATTGGAAGCCGATAAAGTCAGTGAAATTTATCGCAGCATGCGCCAGGATTATGAACACCGCATTATTCAGCCATTTGTGCAGGAAGCAGTTAAATCAGTTGCAGCTAATTTTGACGCGGAACAGTTAATTACACAAAGGCCTATCGTTAAAAAGCAGCTACAAGATTTATTATCGGCGAGACTAAACCAGTTAGGTATTCATGTTGTTGAACTATCTATTACTGAGTTCCAATTCACGCAGGTATTTCAGGATTCCATTGAAGCAAAAGTAAAAGCTGTTCAGCAAGCACTGGAAGCAGAAAATGCATTGCGGCGCGTCGAGTTTGAAGCAAAGCAGGCCGTTGTAAAAGCAGAAGCTGAGGCAAAAGGGCTTGAATTGCAAAAAGCACAAATTACCGATCAACTACTTGAATTAAGAAAAATCGAAGTACAAAGGGCTGCCGTACAAAAATGGGATGGCGTCATGCCAACCGTGATGACTGGTAGCGGACCCGTACCCATGATTGATGTCTTGCGTCCCGAAAAGAAGTAATACAATCGTGTCCAGGCAGTGTTGGCCATTACTATTCTAGCTGCAGAATGAATGCCATCGGTAAAATGAACACAAAGTTGATTTGCGTTCATTTTACCTTGATGCGCTCATTTTTGCCGTGGAACCAGCAGAGCTATTCACTCCCTAAAGGATATATTCCAAATCGATCTCATCATGCACAGGAATACCGTAATCCCCGATCATTCCTGTCGTTGGCTTGCTGATCGTATTTTTAAGTCATTATTTTGATTCATCGCCACTCCACAACTCCCCGGAGCCAAATTGTTCTTTTGGAGCATCCTTAAACTTAGGCAACGCATCGTCAATGTCAACAACTCTATTTACATACCAAACATGTCGAACAGGCTCAAAAGATTCGGGGAACGCACCTGAAAATTGAAAATTATTGACATTGATACCAATTCCCGCCTGCTTATCTACATCAAGAGAGATGCCATAAATAAGACTATGGCAAGACTTGCATAGCAGTAGCCTTGCATTATTTTTTATAATCTCATCAAGCCCATCACTTCCTGATGTAATATGAAAATTTGACGCCAGATATCCAGCCGTCCACGCATAGCCTATTTTGTCTTTATCCCGCTTTGAAAGCGCTGCTATCTCGCGACATTTATTGCAGTGACAATACTGCGTAAAAAAAGGATCGCCATCACAATGGAATTTAACTGCACCGCAATAACACTCGCCAGTATATTGAGACACCTGATGCATGCTCCTTAATTAACAATTAACGATTTTTGATACGGTAAAATCGACATTCAATACCTTTCGTAATGTCTGTTTTGTAATATGTCATACCGCATTTTTCCATGACACGAGTTGAGCCAATATTTCCTGTAACTGCATAAGCAATAATGTAATCAGTATCAATATACTTTTTTGCATACTCAAGTAGTGCGGTTACCGCTTCTGAAGCAAAACCTTTTCCCCAGAATTTTTTATGCAACACATAGCCAACCTCTGTCTCGCCTGCCTCAGTGAGGCCAAAACCAGCGCGGCCAATAAACTCACCAGAATCAAGATCAAATAGCAAAAAACACGGCAACCCCTTTTCTGTGTATGCAGTGATAAACCGATTGATCATAGCTTCTGTTTTCGCGCGATCCCTCGTGCCATCTGGGAAAAATTCTTTTACCTCTGGATCGCTCTCCAACGGATGCAAATATGCAATATCCTCTTTTTCGAGGAACCGCAAACCCAGCCGGCTTGTCTTAATCATGTATTCGCCGCTCAATTGTCATCTCCCGTTACAACTCTGTTGCCTTGCTTATCTCTTAATCCAGCAACAAAGCCATACTAATATGATTCTCATATTCATTATCTATACAAACAGCATTTCGGTGCAGCCCTTCCATCTTAAAACCAAGCTTTTCATACAGGGCAATCGCAGGCTTATTATGTTCACGGACAGTTAATTCAATTCTTGTAAGACCTCTATGCCGCGCCTTCTCAATCGCTGCCCGCATTAATGCTTCGCCAATACCTTTTCCACGAAAAGGTGCTAATACTCCAATTCCCAGCGCGCCAGAATGAGCAAAGACAGGGCGGTGAAGCGAGGTAATATCACACCAACCAATCACCCTGCCTTCGCTAACTGCAATAATGTGCGGCCAATTTTCGCGTAGGTTCTCCATAACAAATGCCCGAGCCATCTCTAGTGACGGAGCATCTAAAAATGCGAGGTATTTTCGCTCCCGAGCCACACCTCCTACTGCCTCTCTGAAGCTTTCGATATACTGTTCACTGATTGGTATGATTTGATAATGTTGCATATAAAACCTAAGTTCAATTCCATGTAGAGTATTATATCGAAAGAGTGAGGAATTTATTGCATTTCTTTCGCCGCCCAAAATTGAGCTATAGGCAAGCGTAAGTTAACCAAAGAATTAGCTTAAGACCTCAATTGCTGGTCATATCGCATGGAAAGACATTGAAACGCTGTTGAAAACATTAGGCGCTGAAATATCAGGAGGAAATGACTCGCGGGTGAGGGTTGCTTTAAATGGTGTACGTGCCGTCTTTCACCGTCCTCACCCCCAGAAGGAAACAGACAAGGGTGCAGTGGTTTCAATGAGACGATTTTTAAAAGAAGCAGGTATCAAATGTTGATATATAAAGGCTACATGGGTCATGTCGAGTTTGACGATGAGGCAGATATTTTTCATGGCGAAGTGATTAATACGCGCGATGTGATCACTTTCCAAGGAAAATCCGTTGCTGAAATCAAAAAGGCTTTTCGTGAATCAGTTGATGATTATCTGGCCTTCTGCAAGGAACGCAATGAAGAACCAGAAAAACCTTTTTCTGGAAAGTTTAATTTGCGTCTTGATCCTGACTTACACAGACAAATTTATATAGCAGCAAAACAAAATAAAATGAGCCTAAATCAATGGATAGCCGAAGCGATTAAGCATCATATTCAGGAGTGACTTTCTACAGCCATCATCCCTTACAAGGATACTTATGATGTAACTCTGTAATGACAAAAACCACTGCAGGC
This sequence comes from Aquicella lusitana, assembly GCF_902459475.1. Taxonomy (NCBI): domain Bacteria; kingdom Pseudomonadati; phylum Pseudomonadota; class Gammaproteobacteria; order Legionellales; family Coxiellaceae; genus Aquicella; species Aquicella lusitana. The sequence continues at coordinate 1,750,305 of NZ_LR699114.1, forward strand.
ATATTATTTTTTAAAAGCAAATTAGAAATGATAAGTAACCACATATATTTGAATTTGCTGATTATAGACAACTGGAGCAAGACAATAAACGCAAAATTTATTATTGCGAAACACATTCACCTTGGCAAAAAAGGCAGTAACGAGAACATGAATGGACGATTAAGATGGCACTTGCCTAAAGATGCCGATATTGCCAAAATAACTCAGGAAGACCTTGATCAATTAGCTGCAAAAATGAACCGGTGCCCTCGAAAATGTTTGGGCTTTAAAACACCTCAAGAACTGTTTTTTCAGCAGTATAAAAATGACTGTCGCACTTGGGACTAAAATCCGGCTCTACCCCAAATAAGGGGGCATTTTAATCGTAAATAACATACCTTACTTGTTGAATGGACAAGGAAAAGGAGATTAAAAATGCCCCAAAAGGATATTATCCTAAGTTTACCCGGCTTTACCATCAAAAATGTCAGTGGTCATAACCCGATAATTATTGATGTTCATTATCGAAACAAACCACGATGCCCAGCTTGTAATGGCAGGAACGTGCGCAAGAAGGCTAGCTTCATTCGGCGTGTTCGTCATGAGCCGATAGGGCATAGACAAACAGTGTTGCGCTTTAAAGCTTATAAACTCTATTGCCATACCTGCCAGCGTTACTTTAACCAGCAGTTCCCTGGTATCAATAAGTATCAGCGAGCAACAGAACGCCTGCATAATCACCTTTATCATCGACACACGGAAGGTGTTTCGCAACAGTCTCTCGCTCGTGACTTTAAAATGGGTAAAGCAACCATTGAGCGCTGGTACCATCAGCAATATGTGCTTGCTCACAAAGAAATTGATGTTCGACACTGTCCAACAGTGCTTGGCATTGATGAGCATTTCTTTAGTAAAAAACAGGGTTATGCCACCACGTTTTGTAATCTCAGAAAACATAAAATATTCGACATCGTTAAAGGTCGATCGGCAAAAGATTTGGCAAGCTATTTAGATCGACTACCCGGAAAAGATCGCGTAAAAGTCGTCTGTATTGACTTAAGTAGCACATATCGAAGTATCGTGCATCAGTATTTCCCTAATGCCAAAATCGTTGCTGATCGCTTCCATGTGATTCGACTCATGCACCATATGTGTATGCAGACTTATCAGGAAATTGATCCCAAAATGAAAAATAAACGAGGGTTATTAGCAGCACTCAGAACTAACCCAGACAATCTCACTTCAGACAGATTGAAAAAGCGTGATCAGTATTTAAATGAGCATCCTGCAACTGCTGCCATATACCATTTTAAACGGCGCTTGCATCGATTGTTAATGAAAAAAACAGTGTTCAAAAGTCGTTGCCAGCGGCTAATTCCAGTATTTTTAAAAATGGTTACAGCATTGAAACAGAGTCCATTTAAACGATTAGTAACGCTTGGCAAAACACTTTATCAATGGCGTGAGGAGGTGGTACGTATGTGGCGATTCACAAAGAACAATGGAATAACGGAAGGCTTCCATCGGAAGATGAAATTAATACAGCGACGAGCATATGGGTTTCGGAACTTTGAAAACTATCGGTTACGTGTTAGGGTGCTGTGTTCGTAAATGGTGTGCCCCCTGAAATGGGAAAGACCCAGAATTTTTCATTTAACTATTTGGTTTTGTTGAAGCTGGCGATGGGACTCGAACCCGCGACCTGCTGATTACAAATCAGCTGCTCTACCAACTGAGCTACGCCAGCGTGATGACTTAAGGGTGCAATTTTATATAGAGAAAGGTTAAAATAGCAATGATAAATTTTAAAAAAATCCCGCCCAGCCGAGCTATTTCACCCTGATTTAATAAGCCAACCCAAGCATTCCAATTTGACGAACCACTCATCACCAACCTGCACCGCAAGACACCAACAATGGATCAATTTTCAATCAATTCTCACCACAGGAATCACCAATGAAAACATCACCCGCTTTAAACATCCTTATAATAACAACCATCCTAACCACCTCCCCCATCGCCTACGCCACCAGTTGGCCAATTTTTTTACCGCCCGACAGGGCATTATTATTGCGCCAGAATCTTGTGGATACAGCGCATTGCCCGCCCGGCCAAGGCAAATTGCGACCGGAAGCGACGGTGAATATTCATGACCAGCTTTGCAAAAGTTATTGCTCCGATAACTGGGCCTGGACAGGGAAAACGGACGAGACATGTCATGACCTGGCTAATGCGTTTAATTTTCAACGCTATAGCATTCACCATCACCGTGACAACAACGGTACAGTCAGCTACAGTGTCGTGACCGCCTTCTATGGCGAAAAAGAAGCAGCCGATCCCTCATTCACCTTTACATTCCGCGCACCCGAACAGCATTGGTACTGTTATGAAATGAACCCAGACACCCACGCGCTCATCTGCGGAAACGACATTTGAGACCAGCACAAAAATTGCAATCCTCCCCGATTAAACGTAAGATCGCCCCTTACATACATTCCATCTATCCGCTTTATACCCGCCATGACACACCAGCGACCAAACAAAACCCGCAAGCAACCGCGACGCAGATTTAATATTGACGTAGAAAGCCTGCTCAGCCTGCCAAACAAACTGGGTGTGTTCTGGAAAGACACGGAAGGCCGCTATCTGGGCTGCAATGACATGGCAGCTGAAATGATCATGCTCCCTTCGCGGCAGGAAGTGGTCGGACGCACGGATTTTGATTTGCCGATTCGCGCCGAAGAAGCGCAATGGGTCCGGGAGGGTGACTATCTAGTCAAAACCCTGCGCCGGCCTTCCCAGTTTCATTACATTGTCACCCTGCCGCAAAAAAAGCTGGAGTTTATTACCATCAAGATGCCGCTCTTCGATGCGGAGGGGAAAATTACCGGCATATTTGGGATAGACAATTTCATTGATCGGCATTCTTTTCAGGCAATCCTTCCCCTGCTGGCAGAAGCAAATTGCCTGACGAATAACATGCAAATAATACGGCCGCCAACACATTCACCGCTCACCAAGCGCCAGCGTGATTGCCTTTATTATCTGGCACGCGGCATGACTGCAAAACAGATCGCGCACCAGTTGAATTTATCGCAGCGCACGGTGGAGCATCATCTCAACACGATCAAGCATAAACTGAATTGTCACTCGCGTTCCGAACTGGTAGAAGCAGCGCTTAGCATGAATCTACTGGCGAATTACCGTTAAATCACACTTCTTGCAAAGCAGGTTTTTCCGTCTCTTTTGCTTTGGATTTCAGGAAAGAAAAATTCAGGTTCACGAGGGCAACCCCGACAGCTGCCAGCATCATGCCCGTGATTTGCACGGCATCCAGCGTCGTTTTGAACACAAGATAGGAAATCACCGCCGTTACCGCCGGAATCAGATAGAAAAGACTGGCGACTTTGTGGGACTCACCTTTGCGCAGCAAAATATAAAGAAAACTGGTCGCGCCCAGTGATATCACCACCGACATCCAGCCCAGCGCAAACAGGAACTGTCCGCTCCAGGTGACGTGTAACGAATCAAATGACAAGGCCAGCAGCAGACACAGCAGACCAGATACGGCAGACTGGATAACACCGCCCGTAAAAATATTCATCGAGGCGCAAAACCGTTTCTGATAAAGATTGCCCACAGTCAACCCCAGCAAACCTAAAAATGACATGAGGATGCCGACGCTGTACTGTGCGTCAAATACTGCATTTTCACCCACAACCAACCCGACCCCCATCAGTCCCAGTATCAAGCCCAGCCACTGTTTGCCGGCTACTTTTTTGTTGAATACAAAATAGGAAGCAACTGTCACAGCAATAGGCTGCAGCGCCGTGATCAGAGCAGAGATGGCAGGCGGCACGCCCATATCCATGGAGACCCAGGTGCCGACAGAAAAAAAACACACCAAAAAGATACCTGAAACACCGATATGCAAGGTTTCCTTCCAGCTTGACGGCCATTTGGAGCGCATCCATAGCGCGACTAGCAACAGCAAAAAGGAAGTCAGCGCAAAGCGAACGACGAGGAAAGAGAGCGGTTTGGCGTAGGGAAAACCCAGTTTTGCGCCCACAAAACCCGAGCCATACAGGATAATGAAAAGCATGGAAAGAACAAAAGTAAACCCCTTTTCATTTCGCCCAGCACTTGCAACCATCTCGCTTTCCTCTCTCTTTTTTAGTTTTTTATCACACCCTTACGGTTGATGGCGAGCTCAGAAATATCATGCTCGGTGCCGCCGTTAACGGCAAGATCCGCGCACATTTTTCCAAAAAGCGGAACAAATTTGAATGCCCAACCACCCGTGAATAATACTATATTTTGGTGGTGTGGAACGAATTTTTCCGGCATAAAATCAAGCACGCTCAGGTTATCGACAATCTGCGGATGCACAGCGGCTGCCATGTCAATGGGCGCCGGCGAGACACCGCGCATGTGCTTTTTCACGTATTCCTGCGTGATATGGATATCGATATCGCGTGGCACATATTTGCGTTCGCCAATCTCTGTAAACGTATGCGATGCCCAATCAACCGCAAGACGCACGAAGCCTTCGCGACCAAATTTGACCGGTGGAAAACCATAAAAAAGCTTGGTGGGTACGCTTTCATCCTTGTAATCAAACTGGAACCACATGGGGAATGTGAGGCTCGGATCTGTGATTTTGTAATAGGCAAATGCCATTTCCCAGAAGAGAATATTTAGCTGGAAACCAAACTGGCCGACAAATTCATTGATGTAAGGACCGGGTGTCACAATGACTTTTTTTGCAAAATAAGTGTTGGTGGTTGATTTCACCATGACACCATTCGCATCCGCTTTCACTTCAGTGACCGGCTCATTTTCATTCAGTGCAACACCGTATTTGGCATTGAGGCTGACTAAGGTTTTAAGCAGCAGCTTGACGTCAATGACAGCGTTATTTTCGTGATAGACACCGTAATAATTGTCCGGCAGGTCCTTAAAAGGAAAGCGCTCTTCCAATTGTTTCTTGGTGTATTTAATGCAGCGATGACCCAGACTTTTTAATACTTCATATGCCGTTTCAATGGTACCTTGGGCTGTGTATTCTGTTTCAACACCAAAATTGAGCAATCCATGCGGATGCAGTAATCGCTGGCCGCTTTCTCTTTCAATTTCCCTGTACATATCGCCCGCCTGAAACGCCATCTTGGCATGGCTTGCTTCCGTTATCGCCGTGCGCCACATTCTCACGTGGCCTGCTGAACTGCCAGCCTGATTACCAAAGGAAAATTGCTCCAGTACAATCACACTTTGACCCATTTTTGCCGCGTAAAAGGCGCTTGCCAATCCAATGGGACCGCCGCCAATGACAATCACATCGGCATCATACATGCCAATCTTTTTAGCATTCATCATAGCCACTCCTATTTTATTAATTGCGCAATGTCTGCGTTTTTTGCCATGGATAAAAACACATCAAGCGCCTCTTGTGGTGAAATTTTATAATTATCAGCCAGGGTCAGCAGGTTGTTGGTCTTGTGATAGATGACCTTGTACACGAAATTATAAATGCGATCAGGCTCAATCGACCGGTATTTTTCAGGTTGCTTGAATTCAATAGAATCACAAATGACAGCACCTGCGTTGCTGACGACGTCCGGGATCCAGAAGATGTTTTTTTCTTCCAGCACGCTGATGACATTAGGCGAAGAAAAAGGATGATTCGCGCTGCTGACGATCCATTTGCAATTGATTTTTTCTGCATTGGCCGGCGTGATAATATTGGATGCCGAGCAAAGCAGCAGATAATCGCACTTCATTTCATACCAGTTTTCATTGGCAGAAATATTAATCGCGCCCGGAATGTCTGCATGAGCCGGATTGACATCATAGGTATAAACTTTATGTCCGCTGGAAATTAATTTATTAGCAAGTACGGAGCCAATTTTGCCGGCGCCGTGAATAATGAATTCAAGCGGTCTGCTTTTATCGCTTTCTGCACGGGCCAGCACAGCCATGAGTGAGCCATAGACGCCATAACCCGTTGCTTCCGAGGTGTTGATGTTCGATCCCATTGCATTTAATACATAAGGGCTCACGGTGCAGAGAAATTCCATGTCCTCGTTGTTGATGTTAAGATCACAACCCGTATAAATGGATCCCTTGTGCTTATTTAAAACATTACCCACATAAGTCAAAAGTTTTCGTTTGTTCTCGGGATTATTCTGGCCATTCGCAACAATCTTGACGCCGGAAAACCCCGTGTTGTAAATACGATGCTTCTCGGTCATGTGAGTTGCCAAAACAATCGCTTCCGCTTCCTGGTTTTTTACATCTGCATACTGATAAAAACGCAACCCGCCATTGGCCGGCAATCCGGCACTGTCTTTTTCATAAGCGATGGTGAAGCTAAGATCCGAGTCGATAAGATATGTTTCAACATTATATTCCCGCGCATGCATTGTCGTTCTCCCCTCCCGTTTAAACGGGATTATTCTGCTGCCTTTGATTTTATATAAAACAAAACACTCACTTTTTGCCGACAAGCAGCCGGCAGGCGATGAAAGCAATGGCGAAATATATAAAAAGGGCTTGAGAGAATCTATCCGTATTTTTTACGGATAATGCTCGATAATGCTGTCATCCTGAGAGCGTTTTTGCTCGAAGGATCTCCCGATGTACAAAAGGAGATCCTTCGCCTCGCTCAGGATGACAGCATTGTGAACGCTTTTCAAAAATGGCTAAAGTCCAGATAAAGACCATTCCGGGCTAATACTTCACTGGATTGCGCCGCTCTCGTTCGCAACGTGAATTCAACCTATTAGTAGCGCCATTGATCAATAAGTTGCTTATTTAAAAGGACGATTTTTGATTTGATGATCCTGCTCTACAACCTTGGCAAACGCTTCATTAGACATCGTTGGGATAAATTCCGTGATCTGATAATCGGCAATGCCGTTTTTCTTAAAAGGATCTTTCGCAAGCACTTCTTCCAGCGTCTGTTTATCCTTAGTTGAAGCAATAATAACGCCACCTGTTCTTGGCTCTTTTCTACCGGAGGTAATAAAGATGTTTTTTGCGTAGCACTCTTTCAAAAAAGCACGATGCGCTTCCAAGTGATTTTCTACTTGCTCAAGCGGAACCTTATACTCCAGTGCAACTATAAATAAATTTCGCGCACATTGGCTAAACATACCAAAGTTAGAAAACAATTTTGTCGATGTGAAAGCACGAAACATTAGCATCCTCCTTCAGATTTTTTGTTAAAAGCAGCGAACAATATTATCCCTAATAACGTAGTCACAAAAATGTAAATGCCTAAATTGAGAACTGAATTTTTGCTTAGCGGCCCAACGAGTGATGATGACAAAGCAGCGACGCCAAGCTGCAAAAAGCCCAGCAACCCTGACGCATATCCCGTCGATTTGGAAAATGAACTAATAACGCCCGCTGTACCGAGCGGTATCAAGAAACCGTTGCCAAAGGTGAGTATTGAAACAGAAGCCACCATCATATAAAGCGGTAAATGAATCATTCCCGCAAGCAAAAGCAATAAACCGCCCAAATTAAAAGCAACAAATCCAACATAGATAACCTGATCCAATTCAAATGAATTTAGCAGGCGCCTTCCCGTTAAATTTCCCAAAACATAGGTGAGCGATAAGCTAATATAGAAAGCGCCGATTGCGCGCTCGCCAAATCCATTCGCGTGAAAGATGAAAGGCGATTGTGCAATATAAGCAAAATAGGCAATGTAGGCCGTGCACGGCACTGAAACATAGGCAATGAATTTTTTATTGAAAAACAATTTTGGATAAGCTGAAATGACTTTCAGCAAATGCAGCGATTGCCGGTTCTTTTCGGACAGGGTTTCAGGCAAAAAATACACTGCCAATATGGCAACCGTCAGTGCAAATAAGCCGACAAATAAAAAAGTTGCCTGCCACCCGAAATAATAACCAATGAAACCGCCGATGACCGGCGAAATCGCAGGCGACATGCCCACAAAGGGAAAGATGGTTGAGAATATTTTTCCTGCTTCTTTTGCATCAAATAAATCACCCACAATGGCTCTGCCAATAATGAGCCCTGAACAGGCGCCGATTGCCTGAATAAACCTGGATACCAGCATTTGTGAGTAAGTGACCGAAAAAGCGCAGGAAACAGAGGCAAAAAGATAAACAAACATGCCAAGCACCAGCAATTTCTTGCGGCCAAATCGATCTGTCAGCGGGCCTAAAATGAGCTGCCCAATCGACAAGCCAAAGAGGTAAATGCCCAATGTTAACTGCATTGCATGTGGATCATGCTGCAATGCTTTTCCTATAGCAGGCAAGGTAGGCAAATAAACATCCGATCCGACCAGGCCGGCCGTACTCATGAGCATGAGGATCAATAGAAACAACCATCTTTGATGCGCGATTAACTTTACATTTTCAGCAGCTGTGACGGATTGGTTAAGCATATCTCGGCCTTTCGTGTCGTTGAAATTGAAAAATCAGAAAACCATTGATCAGAAGCAGTTACCCATTCCGTGACGTCCATTTGGCTGGTTTGCCCAAGATCAGAGCTGTATATTACCTGCGGTATCGTTTGTAAAACAGAACGAAAATCTTGTTGATCCTGATAAGAAAGTAAATAAGTGAGTGCTGTTTGCTCTGTCCAAACAAATGGGTACGTTTGCGCAATTTCCATAAGCGCTGCTGCGCTTAAGCCAGTCAGCGGATTGGCGGGCTGATTTAAAAGCAAAGGAACGTCAAATTGTCCGCAAGCGTCAATCAAGGCAAACACTTCTTCTTTTGAAGCATGGCCCGATGAGAGCACGATAGGATAGTCCTTTGCCAGTTTAAAGATATCATCTAACTCGGACTTTAATTTTCCATCGGCATTAAAAATCGTTTCGGGCTGGCACAGCTCGCCACTCAATAGAGGACTGGTTAGTTGGCGAGATAGCTTAGAGGTATGTTTGCGTCCGGTCATCGTTGGCAGATGTATAATCATTTTGGAAGGAATAATGGGTTGATATTCCGCAAGCGCCCGGATAATAGGACGATAATGTATTCCACCGGCTATTTTATTCAGGACAAGGGATGGGAAGACAGGCAATCCTTCGCGTTGCGCAATCGTTGCCTGCGCTGCCGTAGAGCCCAGATGGCTTTTCAACACAACAGCGCCATTTAATTTTTGATACTCCCTACCAACGTCAATGGAGCTGTAGCGACGTTTATAAAGATCAGGATCAGCATGATAGTGAATGTCAATAAAACTGCATTGATCAAAAAAATGGGGTGCCATTATTTTTTATCACCACCCAGCCACGGCTGGTCATACCGATGTAATTTTCGTGCATCCTCTAATTTCAAACCTCCCTTTACAGAAGCAATGATCGCCTGTTCGGTTGATTTGATGTTGCTTGCCTTTTCGACAATTTCTTTCAGGTATGCTTGCGGAATCACAACAGTGCCATTGTCATCTCCCATGATGATGTCCCCAGGCTTGATTCGGACACCATTGATAGTTAATTCGCATTGTTGTGCTGATTTATAAACGCGATTTTTACCTGATCGCATATAGATAGCGCTGGCAAATAGCGGATAATTTGACTCGCGGATAAAATGCACATCTCTTGCCGCACCAAATACCACGGTGCCGGCGATATTACGCATCAAAGCAACCTGGGTTAAAATGTCTCCCCATGTCGTACAGTCCTGCCGCCCTGCATTATCGATCATAATCACTGCATGCGCAGGCACATCATCAATATAATTGCCAGCGCTCTTAAACTCAGCCTGTTTTTCTTCATAAGGCAAATATTTTACCGTGAAGGCAGGCCCTACCATTTTGCTGCCGGGGGATATCGGCTTAATGCCTAAAAGCGCGCCTTCAATGCCGCAGGCATCCAGCGCATCTGAAATCTCGGCTGTATCAAATTGATAAAGTTGTTGCAGTAAATCCATAAATTAACCCTCAAGCGATTTTATAAATTGCCGCAGTTGCCACGCAATATAGCTTTTAGCATACTCTATTACCTCATGGCCGCGGTTGGGAATAGAAAGCTTATGCGCATAGCGACACTGCTTCCCAGAGAAGCCTTCGCATTCTAAAGAAATCATGCCAGTAAATTCGGTTTGATTTTGCAATGGCTTCGACGCTTTCACGCAAAACCAAACTCCATCGGTATCTTCAGCTGGCTGCGTTTTAAAGTAATTTATATTTTGTAAAGAAACTGCTTTCTCAAATTCGCCCAGAGTTGCCTTATCTACCACAGAAATGATGTGAGGAAAATGTTGTAATGATTCTTCCAACACTTCAAAAGCTTTTTTTCCATCGCAGGAAACAAGGCAAGGTAAAAGCAATGCTTCTACAGCATGAACCAGGTCGTTAACATCTTCGTTTTCGTCTGCGGCCAACTTAATTTCGAGATAAGGGTAATGCCAACGATAAGCTATCCCGACCGAGTGAGACTTGGCAATTTCATCAATTTGCGGAGCAATCTCACCCTCAATTAATCCCAAGGTCATCCATCGATATACTTTCTTTTTTTTAAAAAAGCCGGATTGCTCCAACCTAGCGACCACATGCTTATCAAACATGGGGCGGCACTCCCTCGGTGGTCCGGGCAGCATAAAGATATGTTTGCTTTGCCATTCGATGTGGCAACCGAAAGCGGTGCCATTTTCATTCGGATAAAGCTCGGCGTGCCTCGGGAATAAGGCTTGCTGACGATTCGATTCTGTCACGGCCAGGTTGAAACGTTCCAGGCGGTTAACTACATGCGTCCATGCTGTTTCGTCAAAGCACAATTCCTGTTTAATGACGTCAGCAATAGCAAAACGCGTTGTATCATCCGATGTAGGACCTAATCCACCGCTCACAATCACCGCATCCGATTTGCCTAGCAGGTAGGTTAACGCCGACGAAATCGCTCTTTTGTTATCAGACACCTGAATATGCTGATCAATATTCCCGCCTTTTTCATTGATCGTTTTCGCAAAAAAGTGACTGTTGGTGTCCTGAATCTCGCCTTGCACCAGCTCATTTCCTGTGGCCAGGAATGAAATGGTTTTTTTTGTTTTAGGTTGAAGACAGCGATCAATGATGGCATTAGCCATTGTTTGTGTTGAAGCATCTCCACCCATATCATAAGTCACAAACTTGCCTTCCTTGATAACTTCGTGAAGCGCTTGCTGGATGCGGCCTGCTTCAGCATGATAACCAAAATGTTTTAATAAAAGCCCAATGGTCAGGAACATCGCACCGGGATTTGCGCGATTTGATTTAACACGAGGTGCACTGCCATGCACGGGCTCAAAATAGCAGCCCTTTGCGCCAATATTGGCACTGGATGCAAGGCCAAGGCCGCCCATCACACCTGCGCCCAGGTCAGACAGAATATCACCGAACATATTTTCAGCTACGATCACGCCAAATTCCTGCGGGCGCTTTACCATCCATAATGCAACCGCATCAACATTATGAATATCAGCTTGAATATGCGGATATTTCTGGGCAATGCCTTCAAATATCTCTCGCGCAAAAGCGCTGCTTTTGCGTAACACATTCGGTTTGTCTGCAAAGGTAACGCGATTAAATCCCTCTCGCTGCGCATGACTAAAAGCAAATTCAAATAAACGCGCCAAACCGTCGCGTGATTGTAATCGTAACGAGCAGCTAGCATCCTCAGCTGACAGATGACGCCAACGTGGATTTGCTGCAACGACCGAGTGCAATGCATCTGGAAGGGGATAAAAATCCAATCCTGCGTAAAGCCCTTCGGTATTTTCCCGGATAACTGAAAAATTAAAATCTTCACCCTCGCCCTTGATATTAAAACAAGGTCTCACATTCGCATACAAATCAAGCTGTTGCCGCAACTGAACAATGGGTGAAACATAAGGAGGCGGTGAAGCTCGCAGGTGTTCTGGAAGCGCTTTTAATGCTTCTTTCTCCGGCATGCTGGTTGTCGCACCCAGCAAAACAGCATCACATGATTTTATGATCTCCCAGGTTCTCGCCGGAATTGGATTGCCTTCCTGCTTCCAGCATTCCCAGCCAATGTCACCAAAAATAGTTTCAACAGGAAGTCCCAACGCTTCAAATATCGGCACAGCAGCAAATGTGACATCCTGACCAATGCCATCGCCCGGTAAAATCGCTAGTCTCAATTTTTTCATGCGCTTTCCTCAAGGAATTTAATCATAGGCGGCATGCAATCGGTCAGATTATTTTGCAAAACCCGCATGCCAGACCGGGGTATGATAACAAGTTGACTGTTTGGTGAAGTGATAACATTGCCGCTATTAACTAATTGTGAATTCTCACCTATTAAATGCAAATATTTCACTCGGGTTTTTTGCAGCATGGGACGAGAATCCGCTTCCAGCACAAACTGAAGTCCTCTCGAAAGCCGCAATGCTGCTCGCTCAGGATGGTTTAGGTTGAAATGTTGAGGCGCTTCATAGGGATAAAACACATACCGATTTAATTCGTGAAGCGCAACAGCCATTAAGTTTTCTTTTATCAACCGGATCACCTGATCCAGGCGTTTGGAAAGCAAATCATCCGAAAATGACGGTACAGAAATGAAAACCAGCGGCTTGTTTTCTTGCTCAACAAGATCAAGGCAATGCTGCAAAATCACGCCGCCGAGCGAAAACCCAAAAATAGCATGATAGCCGGGGATCAATGTCTGAAGTTTATCGTGCCATCCCGCGAAAAAATCTTTTCGATGCGTATCTGCATTCACTTCCTCCAGAGGATCGATGAAGTCTATGCTATATTGCGGCACAAGAAACTGCAGCGATGCTTCGATGGCCTTGATTTCAGACCATTCCGCCAACGCTGGGCCGATGACTAATATTTTTTTCATTACTAAGCCCCGCATACTGATTTTGCGCTTCGTAAATATTGTGAAGCGCGAGAATAATAATCGCTGGTATCAACAAAACTACCTAAATTTGCAGCATCATCTTGAGATAAATCAAATATGCCCAGGATAATATCCTTTGTGGAGAAATCATTTTGGGTATCGTGTAAATTTTGTTTAACATAGTTGGCAGCTTCCATCAGCCTTGAGAAGTCATACTGCCTATTTCCCCCTGCGTGGAGAAAACTGACAATGCCTTCTGTGCGCAAATTGCCCGACCCTTTCCCAAAGCCAAATAATGAAGCATCTATAAATTGAACGCCATTTTTGATAGCAGCCACTGCGTTTGCTTGTGCCAAAAATAAATTATCATGCGCATGAAATCCAAATGGGACATGACACTTTTCTTGCAAATAAGAATATAAATGATCAACGTCATCGGGCGTCAGGCTTCCATTTGAGTCAGCCAGGTAAATTGCTTTTACGCCAGTTTTTGCGAGATCAGTAACCCATGTTCTTATCTGCTCTCTATTGAAATGCGAAACACGTGTAATATTAGCAAACACTTCAAAATTATATTGGCTGGCCATTTCGATCGTTTGGAAACCTAAAGTTGGCTGCTTTGCTGGGAAACATATTCTAACCGCATTTACTCCGCAGTCTTGCATTTCTTCCAAATCATGTCGTTGTATATTTTTGGGATGCAAAATCACGGTCAGCTTGGCATGCTGTATCCATTTTTTACAGTATTCGAGATAGTTGCGATCGCATGTTGCTGTTTGGCCCATATTAGCGATAGGTTTAAGCGGCCCATTTCGATAACCTACTTCAATATAACGCACACCCGACTGATCGAGTAACGTTAAAATATCCCGCACCACGCCGGAGGAAAAGTGAAAATTAGTCTTATAACCGCCATCACGAAGGGTGACATCTAATAATTTTATATTATTTTTCATAGCAATACCTGAGTCAATCTCGTCACCAATCGCTTCGTGATGCTTGCGCATGCAGGGAGAAAGTCTTGGCAGCGAGGGCAAAAATATCAAAAAAACATGATCATATCAATCAAATGTGGCTAATTTTTAATTAAAAACCACCGATCAACCAGCAATATATAAAAGGAATATTTGAGAATCTATCCGTATTTTTTACGGATTTAGTTAGTTCTAAAGAACATCCCGCAATTTCAAATCCGCTAAAAGTTTTTCAGGCCCTTCAAATTTCACTGCGTCCATGCCCACTTTTTTGGCGCCTTCTACGTTTTCATCGACGTCATCTATAAAAATACAATCAGCCGGCTCAAGTTCATTTCGCCTTAAAAGCAGTTCATAAATGAGTGGATCGGGTTTAATTACATTTTCTTTGCCGGAGATGACAATATCCCGGAAGTATTGAAAGAATTCATACTTGCCATGCACGTAGGGAAAAGTTTCAGCAGACCAGTTGGTAATGGCATACAAAGGATAATTCAAATGAGAGAGTTGTTTCAGAATTTCAACGCTGCCTTCTATCTCGCCGCCAATCATCTCAGTCCATTTGTTTTTCCATAAATGGATGGGTTCTTCGTAGTGGGGAAACTTGGAAGATAAAAAAGTTAAGCCTTCATCGAAAGACAATCCTTTATCCATTTCTTTATTTAAAAGGAAAATACCTGTTTCTTCGTAAAACTGTCTCGTCTTATGCTTATCTTTAAAATAAGCATCATAAACTCGATCTGGATTCCAATTTATCAATACCTGGCCAAGGTCAAAAATAATATTTTTCATTTGGGTTCCCCGCGGCATGATCACATTCTGATTTGACATCATCTCGCAAAATACCCTCTTTTTCCAGGACTGTGACAAGCAAGATGCTGAAGAATGAGATAAATAACAGTATCAAAAAGTGCTCAAATCGGGTGACACAGTTATTTCACATATAATAGTCAATCGCTTTTTCAATTAATTCAGCTTTAGAGGAGACTTCCATTTTTGTTTTTATATTTTCCAAATGTTGTTCTACCGTGCGTTTGGATATTTTTAATAACTCGGCAATCATTCGAGCCGACTTGCCTCTCACCGCATGTCTTAAAATTTCATTTTCCCGACTGGATAAATAGATATGGCAGACTTTTTTCTCTGATCTTATTGGATAAGCAGGCTTGATCTCACCCGCTTGAAGCAGTCCGAGCTCGGCAACATAGCTGAGGGACGCTGCAAGTGGATCAACACCCAGGGTGATGCCAATGCCAAACAAGCCGATAGTTTTATTTTCCTCATTCAGGATCGGGGTTTTGATTGCCAGCGAATGATAAGTCATCTCATCTTTGCGCAGCACATTTTCCTCATATATTTTTTTTCGCATAGTCGACATAACTTCTCGATTATGCCCCATCACCAGCCGAGCGCTTTTTGGCGTTGCGACATAACGTATGGATTTTCCTATCGCATTCTTTGTTGAAAGAAAACCTGACGTGGTTGCGCTTTGCTCGTTTATCAGCTGAACAGCACATTCCGTATTAAGAAACGTCACACTCAAAGGGAGTCGAACAGCCTGACCAATCGTCAATCCGGTTGGTACTAAAGCGGCACGGGATAAATTCACCGCCTTATCCGGACGCAATAATCTTACGCCATCGCCATAGCGATAGATCAACATTTCATGGCTGATGTCGAGTTTTTGGCGGTTTGGCATGGCAAACGTGCTGAGCAATTAGAAAACAGGAAATTCTAGTTTAAGTTACTGGAGTTATCAATCAACTTGATCAAAACAGTCAATCATCCTGGGCATTAGAGATTGTGCTTTTTTTTGGTATGATTTCTTTAAAATTAGCACAATTAACGAGGAACTTTTATGAAAGCCCGCTATAGTCCCATACCGACTGATGAACCCAACGGAGAATCGGAAATAGTCATTACTAACCTGGAAGGCATGACGGAAACAAAACCAGTTGAGTCCCGCCTTCAAAAAGTAGGCAGATATGTTCTGCAGGATATTCTTGCTTTTGATCCTTATGCAAAATGGTATACATCCGCTTGCCAGGTTGGTTTTTCCCTCTGGGCAGCCAAAGAAGCGTTTGATGAACTGGAGGACTACACAGCCAGTTTTCTGCCTCAAAAGGTCATTGTTCCGCTATGTTATCTGACGAGCGTTGTTATCTTTATTAGCACTCAACAAATAGGTAGTACGCTCGATTTGAGCCTTGCCAAGCGCGAGCTGGAAGAAAAATATACTGATTTAAAAAAAGAATTGGATGAACTGAGGAGCGAGATCAGGGAAAAAAAGAGGAATGACATGAACAGCGAGCCAGAAAAAAGAGTTGGCGCAAGCAATGTGATCTAATAGATTAGACGGCCGGTTGAACTTCATTGCGAGCGTAACGGAAGCAATCCAGGTTTTTCGGCGCTGGTTGTTGGGAAGCATTGTAATAACATCTCATAAACTGGGCTTTGGGCAATTTACAAAATACTCAATAATGCTGTCATCCTGAGAGCATTTTTTGCTCGAAGGATCTCCCGATAACAAAAGGAGATCCTTCGCTTCGCTCAGGATGACAGTTTTGTGAATGCTTTTCAAAAATGGTCAAGTCCAGATAAAGATCAAACCATTACAGCGATGACAGGTTTTTATATGGCAGGCGTGTCCGCCAGGCGATAAACTTTGGCAGCGGTGGACCCATAAAACAAAAAACCCCGGTTGAGTTAATCAGCCGGGGTTTTTTCGAATTAGAGCCTGGCGATGACCGACTTTTGCGTAGTTAAAACCACACTATCATAGGCGCTAAATGGTTTCACTTCTGAGTTCGGGATGGGATCAGGTGGTACCCACTTGCTCTGGTCGCCAGGCAAAATACGGTTGTAAGATTGCGATTCACTGTCACCCCGCACTCGTTGCGGGGCAAAACGACTTGGGTGTTATATGGTCAAGTCTCACGGTCAATTAGTACTGGTTAGCTGAACGCATTACTGCGCTTTCACACCCAGCCTATCAACGTCTTGGTCTTAAACGGACCTTGAGGGGCCTTGCGGCCCGTGAGATCTCATCTTGGGGCAAGCTTCCCGCTTAGATGCTTTCAGCGGTTATCTTTTCCGTACTTAGCTACCCGGCAATGCCACTGGCGTGACAACCGGAACACCAGAGGTACGTTCACTCCGGTCCTCTCGTACTAGGAGCAACTCCCCTCAAATCTCAAACGCCCACGGCAGATAGGGACCGAACTGTCTCACGACGTTCTAAACCCAGCTCGCGTACCACTTTAAATGGCGAACAGCCATACCCTTGGGACCGGCTTCAGCCCCAGGATGTGATGAGCCGACATCGAGGTGCCAAACACCGCCGTCGATATGAACTCTTGGGCGGTATCAGCCTGTTATCCCCGGCGTACCTTTTATCCGTTGAGCGATGGCCCTTCCATACAGAACCACCGGATCACTAGAACCTACTTTCGTATCTGCTCGACCCGTCAGTCTCGCAGTTAAGCACACTTTTGCTCTTATACGCATTGCGCGATGTCCGACCGCGCTGAGTGTACCTTCGTACTCCTCCGTTACTCTTTGGGAGGAGACCGCCCCAGTCAAACTACCCACCATGCACTGTCCCCATCCCGGATTACGAGATTAGGTTAGAGCCCCAAGCATTTCAGGGTGGTATTTCAAGGTCGGCTCCACCTGAGCTAGCGCCCAGGTTTCAAAGCCTCCCACCTATCCTACACAGAAACGCTCAAAGTCCAGTGCAAAGCTATAGTAAAGGTGCACGGGGTCTTTCCGTCTTGCCGCGGGTACACTGCATCTTCACAGCGATTTCAACTTCACTGAGTCTCGGGTGGAGACAGTGTGGCTATCGTTACGCCTTTCGTGCAGGTCGGAACTTACCCGACAAGGAATTTCGCTACCTTAGGACCGTTATAGTTACGGCCGCCGTTTACCGGGGCTTCGATCGAGAGCTTTGTCTTGCGACTAACCCCTTCACTTAACCTTCCGGCACCGGGCAGGCGTCACACCCTATACTTCCTCTTTCGAGTTCGCAGAGTGCTGTGTTTTTAATAAACAGTCGCAGCCACCGATTCTTTGCAACCCCTTCACGCTCCAGCCGCAGGGCCTTCACCTAAAGAGGCACACCTTCTCCCGAAGTTACGGTGTCAATTTGCCTAGTTCCTTCACCCGAGTTCTCTCAAACGCCTTAGTATTCTCAACTTGTCCACCTGTGTCGGTTTGCGGTACGGTTCACAGACTTTCATCGCTTAGTGGCTTTTCCTGGAAGCTTAGCATCAGCTACTTCTCTCATACCGAAGTATAAAATCGTCATCACATCTCAGCATATGAACGGCCGGATTTGCCTAACCGTTCTGCCTACTTGCTTAAACTGGGATATCCAACACCCAGCTAGCCTAGCTTTCTCCGTCCCCACTTCGCTCCAGTCTACAAGTACAGGAATATTAACCTGTTTCCCATCAGCTACGCTTCTCAGCCTCACCTTAGGGACCGACTCACCCTGCGCCGATTACCGTTGCGCAGGAAACCTTGGACTTCCGGCGTGCGGGTTTTTCTCCCGCATTATCGTTACTCATGTCAGCATTCGCACTTCTGATACCTCCAGCAACCCTCTCAGGTCACCTTCACAGGCTTACAGAACGCTCCTCTACCACTCACACTTACGTGTGAATCCGTAGCTTCGGTGGATAGTTTTAGCCCCGTTACATCTTCCGCGCAGGCCGACTCGACCAGTGAGCTATTACGCTTTCTTTAAAAGATGGCTGCTTCTAAGCCAACTTCCTGGCTGTCTCTGCCTTCCCACATCGTTTACCACTTAACTATCTCTTCGGGACCTTAGCTGACGGTCTGGGCTTTTTCCCTCTTCACGACGGACCTTATCACCCGCCGTGTGTCTCCTGTATTATCCGCTGCGGTATTCGGAGTTTGCATCGGTTTGGTAGGACTATCACGTCCCCCTAGCCGGCACAGTGCTCTACCCCCACAGCTTAAAATACAAGGCACTACCTAAATAGCTTTCGAGGAGAACCAGCTATCTCCGAGCTTGTTTAGCCTTTCACTCCAATCCACAACTCATCCCCTACTTTTTCAACAGTAGTGGGTTCGAGCCTCCAGAACGTGTTACCGTCCCTTCACTCTGGTCATGGATAGATCGCCCGGCTTCGGGTCTAATAACGCCGACTTAACGCCCATTTCGGACTCGGTTTCCCTTCGCCTCCCCTATACGGTTAAGCTCGCCAACGCTATTAACTCGCTGACCCATTATACAAAAGGTACGCAGTCACAAGGCTTGCGCCCTGCTCCTACTGCTTGTACGCACACGGTTTCAGGTTCTATTTCACTCCCCTCTCCGGGGTTCTTTTCGCCTTTCCCTCACGGTACTGGTTCACTATCGGTCAGTAAGGAGTATTTAGCCTTGGAGGATGGTCCCCCCATCTTCAAACAGGATTTCTCGTGTCCCGTCCTACTTCTCGAACGCTTGCACATCACATCTTTTAATCTACGGGGCTATCACCCTCTGCGGCTGACCTTTCCAGGTCATTCAAATAAGATAGCGATGCTTTCCACGTTCAGGCTCTTTCCCTTTCGCTCGCCACTACTTGGGAAATCTCGGTTGATTTCTTTTCCTATAGGTACTTAGATGTTTCAGTTCCCTACGTTCGCTTCGCTGACCCTATGTATTCAGGCCAGGATGATACGATCTCTCGTATCGGGTTTCCCCATTCAGATATCCTCGGATCAATGCTCGTTGCCAGCTCCCCGGGGCTTTTCGCAGGCTGCCACGTCTTTCGTCGCCTCTTACTGCCAAGGCATTCACCATGTGCGCTTAATTTCTTGACCATATAACCCTAAGTCGTCTTACTCATACGCTCGCGCGCATCAGCTTAACTTCCAGCGTCATACTCGTCATCCCGCATTCTTTGCGGGTGTGCTGACTCTCACACAAGTAACACCCAGTTTTGTACATCTTCATGTACAGTGTACTTCGCTTCTTACAACCATTTTGTTAAAGAACTTTCTGTCTCGTCTAGAGATCAGAACATAACCTTCTCTTTCTCGAGAACCTTATCTTCAAATCTCTCTTCACCCTGGAGCCAGTCGGGATCGAACCGACGACCCCCTGCTTGCAAAGCAGATGCTCTCCCAGCTGAGCTATGGCCCCAACTTCAACCTTTACTCTTCTTCACCCTTCCACTTAGTTAGTGGGCCTGGGTGGACTTGAACCACCGACCCCACGCTTATCAAGCGTGTGCTCTAACCAACTGAGCTACAGGCCCCTTTCTATAACTCATGGGGCTTTGCTAGCCCATCTCTACAACTTTATTTAACAAGATCTTAAAAGAGTGACTTATGTGCGCGCCTATTCCGAGTCGTATGCATCTACATTTGCCTTTCGGCTGGCTGCTTTCGCAGCAATAATAGTAAGGAGGTGATCCAGCCACAGGTTCCCCTACGGCTACCTTGTTACGACTTCGTCCCAGTCATGAATCATACCGTGGTAGGCGTCACCCTTTCGGTTCAACTACCCACTTCTGGTACCATCCACTCCCATGACGTGACGGGCGGTGTGTACAAGGCCCGGGAACGTATTCACCGCGACGTTGCTGATTCGCGATTACTAGCGATTCCAACTTCATGGAGTCGAGTTGCAGACTCCAATCCGGACTACGAGACGCTTTCTGAGATTGGCTCCCCCTCGCGGGTTGGCTACCCTCTGTACGCCCCATTGTAGCACGTGTGTAGCCCTACCCATAAAGGCCATGATGACTTGACGTCGTCCCCGCCTTCCTCCGGTTCCTCACCGGCAGTCTCCTTAGAGTCCCCAACTTAATGCTGGCAACTAAGGACAAGGGTTGCGCTCGTTACGGGACTTAACCCAACATCTCACAACACGAGCTGACGACAGCCATGCAGCACCTGTCTCTGCGTTCCTTTCGGCACTCCCAACTCTCATCGGGATTCGCAGGATGTCAAGGGTAGGTAAGGTTCTTCGCGTTGCATCGAATTAAACCACATGCTCCACCGCTTGTGCGGGCCCCCGTCAATTCCTTTGAGTTTCAACCTTGCGGCCGTACTTCCCAGGCGGAAGACTTATCGCGTTAGCTTCGATACTGCTTGGTTCCCCAATCAACATCTAGTCCTCATCGTTTACAGCGTGGACTACCAGGGTATCTAATCCTGTTCGCTCCCCACGCTTTCGCGCCTCAGCGTCAGTATTGGGCCAGGTGACTGCCTTCGCCATTGACGTTCCTTCCGATCTCTACGCATTTCACCGCTACACCGGAAATTCCATCACCCTCTCCCATACTCCAGATCAGTAGTTTGCGATGCGCTTCCCAGGTTAAGCCCGGGGCTTTCACATCACACACACTCATCCGCCTACGCGCCCTTTACGCCCAGTAACTCCGATCAACGCTTGCACCCTCTGTATTACCGCGGCTGCTGGCACAGAGTTTGCCGGTGCTTATTCTGTCGGTACCGTCAATGTGCATGAATTATCCTCATACACACTTCTTCCCAACCTAAAGAGCTTTACGACCCGAAGGCCTTCTTCACTCACGCGGCATCGCTGGATCAGGGTTGCCCCCATTGTCCAAGATTCCCCACTGCTGCCTCCCGTAGGAGTCTGGGCCGTGTCTCAGTCCCAGTGTGACTGGTCGTCCTCTCAGACCAGTTACCGATCATCGCCTTGGTGAGCTCTTACCCCACCAACTAGCTAATCGGACGCAGGCCTCTCTGGAAGCGCCACCCCGCAACAAGTGCGGGGCAGCTTTGCTCTCTCGAGTTTACGCGGTATTAGCCAAAGTTTCCCTTGGTTATCCCCCTCTCCCAGGCAAGTTCCTACGTGTTCCTCACCCGTCCGCCGCTCGTCAGCAATCTGTATTGCTACAGATCCTGTTACCGCTCGACTTGCATGTGTTAGGCGTGCCGCCAGCGTTCAATCTGAGCCAGGATCAAACTCTCCACTTCTTGAAACTCTTCGCCATAGAAATAAATCTACAGCTAATTCTCTCCTTGCATTACCTTCTCAGGTAAGCGCGCACATATCTCACTCTTTCATCTTGTTAAAGAACTTTTACCGCTTGAGAGGGCGCATTCTACCCTAACTCGCTCCCATGTCAACAGGATTTTTTATCGTCTAACGTGTTGAGTAAAAATGACTGATATTTCGATCAACCCGAATATCCAGATCCCCCAAACAGAATGCCCTATAATTAGGCCCATCTTCAATTATAGTATAAATTTTGCTTTTTGTTTGGCGCAAAAATTAGACAAAATGGCCAAGATGCACTACATTAAGCCTGTCATTCATTATACTAGAACTATAAAACAAACCCATCATAAATTAAGGTGTTCACGATTTTATGCTTAGAAACAATGACCTACCACTAGGAGATCTTTTCCTTTTAGATAGCGCTGAGATGTCTAAAGAAAATTTTTCAAACGCGATGGATATCCAAGATAACCCCGATATGAACACCTTGGATGAAGAAGGCCAAACCTGGCTGCACCGCGCCGTACAAGAGCATAATCACAAAACCGTACGCTTTCTGCTTGATAAAATAGACGGAATTGATGTTTTCAAGCGAGACGAAAATGGCATGACAGCGCTGGAGTACGCGATCCAAAGCGGAGATAGCAAATCGTATGCCCTGCTTAAGAATGTTATCCAATTTAATTCCCGTCCCGAAGCCTATCTATATGCCATTAGCTGGCTTAACCAGTTAAAAGTTCGCTACCCTGACCTCCTTCAAATCAATCAGTGCAGCGAGGCGATCAAAATTGCTTTTGAAAATCATGAGCGAGACACACAAAAAGTTGCGGACTATTTAGCGGATTTAATTCCCTTTTTATCATCTCCAGACCGGGCGGCGCTTAATAAAATCATTAATGCCACTCTAAAATGCAACTCTCTGAAACAAACCGCTATTAGAAAATTTGAGAACCCCATTGGCCGGCGTGCCGAATCAGAATTATTCAGCCTGTTATTATTAAAACCGACTAAAGCCATGATGGAGGTGGTGGGCCAGGTTTCAAACCAGATTTTAAAGGCCATCGAGGATCTGGAAAAAACCAATCAGCAACGCTATATCTATCTTCTTTTAAGGATGCTGAAGCAATCCTCGCATGTGATTGCCTGCGGCGCATTTGAAAATTTACCCGCATTGGAGACTATCAAAAAAATATTAAGCGAAAACAGGCCTGGTCAATTGGTTGAAATCATGCATATCCATTATAAATTTTCGCGCGATATTTACCGTGACATCCCTATTCATTGCGCTCCCGTCCGGGAACCGGTGGGAAAATTATCCGAGATAATAAAAGAAACCTGGCCAGGTGATCCCAAAGATTTTTTTACTTTTGCAATTAGCGGCGAATTTAATAGAGTGCATCGCGCCTATATTGCAGATAGCAAAATGTATCTTGGGCCGCTTTATAGGGCTGAAAATTCGCGAGGCAGATCAGGCATGCTCAAACTCATTTTCAGCAACCGGTTAAGTCTAATGCTGGCCTCGCAAAGCGAATATGAAAAAGACCTGCCCGTGCTTTCTTCCGTGTGGGTTCCTGATTGCAAAGGCCAAGACGCAGATTTTTCATCAGCCTATGTAAAGGATTTGATAGAGAATGATGCCGTCTATGTCGCAGGATTTTCTGGCATGGCGTCCACCCTGCTGGGGCAAATGGAGATACTGGTTAACTTTGAGGATGTCACGCTAAAAAAACAGTACCTAACAGTCATTGCAGCCTATATCGTCGGCGCCGGTTTTCACAGCCTGCATGAAGTCATCGGCCCTGCTGAATTTACATTAAATCTTGTTCCCGGGTATAAGATCAGTATTCCGAACAAAAACAAACTGGCGGAACCGCCAAATTATAATCTATTTTTTGACCAGCAAAGCCAGATTGATCCGGAGTTCAATGAACGCAGAGAAGAAGCGTGGGCAAGGTTAATCGCCTTCTTTGACAATGTTTACCGACCGCGAAATGAGCATCTGATAGCTCCGCTATCCCATCAAACAGCGAACCCGCACCTGTCCTTATGGAGAAGCGGCGACAACAAACCGACTCGGCAAAAAGAAATGGGGTCGCGTAACCCTGTCAGAGAAATTAACGGAATCCATCTCAAAACTACAAATAGCATTTAAATTTTTAGACTCGCGGGCATTCCATCGTTTTGCCCGCATTGGGAGGCTTGTCTATCACGGCACTTCATTTTACGAGAGCGCGTTTTCTCTATCTTTATTTTTTCTTTTTCGAACCCAACAATTTGCGTAAAAACATGCCGGTATAAGAATTCGGATGCTTTGCAACTGCTTCCGGCGTGCCGGTAGCAACCACCTGGCCGCCCTTATCGCCGCCTTCCGGCCCCAGATCAATAATCCAGTCAGCTGTTTTGATCACATCCAGATTATGCTCGATAACAACAATAGTATTGCCATGCTGACGCAAACGATGCAGTACATGCAAAAGCTGCTCAATGTCATAGAAATGCAAGCCCGTGGTCGGCTCATCGAGAATATAAAGTGTGCGCCCAGTATCGCGGCGGGAGAGTTCCTTCGCAAGCTTAATGCGCTGCGCCTCACCCCCGGACA
The DNA here is from genome assembly GCF_902459475.1 of Aquicella lusitana. Taxonomy (NCBI): domain Bacteria; kingdom Pseudomonadati; phylum Pseudomonadota; class Gammaproteobacteria; order Legionellales; family Coxiellaceae; genus Aquicella; species Aquicella lusitana. Next base: position 1,774,676 of record NZ_LR699114.1, read on the forward strand.
AGGTTGTCGCGCTTTGCCCCAAGGCGATATAGGAGAGACCCACATCAAGCAGCGTTTGCAATTTGCGTGCAATCATGGGAATGGCATCAAAGAAACTGCGCGCTTCTTCTACTGTCATCTCAAGCACCTGATGAATGTTTTTACCTTTATAAAGAATTTCGAGCGTCTCGCGGTTATAACGTTTACCCTGACAAACATCACACGTCACATACACATCCGCAAGAAAATGCATTTCCACTTTGATCAAGCCTTCACCCTGACAAGCTTCGCAGCGTCCGCCTTTTACATTGAAACTGAAACGTCCCGGATGATAGCCGCGAGAGCGCGCTTCCTGCGTGCCGGCAAAAAGATCGCGAATAGCGGTAAAAAGACCCGTGTAAGTGGCAGGATTGGAACGCGGTGTACGGCCGATGGGACTTTGATCAATCACGACGACTTTATCCAGGTATTCCAGACCTTCAATTTCATCATGCTCTGCCGGCTCCAGACTTCCCGCCTCATTCAATGCGCGCAATGCCACAGGCGCTAACGTATCGTTAATCAGCGTGGATTTGCCTGACCCCGATACTCCCGTGATGCATGTCATCAATCCAATAGGAATGGCGACATCAATGCCCTTGAGATTATTGCCGGACGCGCCTCGTATAATGATCTGTTTGTCAGGATTCATCGCTGTCCGTTCAGCCGGCACCTGGATCGCGCGCTTGCCGGAAAGATATTGGCCTGTCAGCGATTGAGGATTACGCATGATGTCTTTAGGCTCACCCTGTGCCACAATATGGCCGCCATGCACGCCCGCACCGGGCCCCAAGTCCAGAATATGATCTGCACTTAAAATGGCATCTTCATCATGCTCTACCACAATCACGGTATTACCGAGATCGCGCAAATGATGCAGTGTTCGCAGCAAGCGTTCATTATCACGCTGATGCAGTCCTATCGAAGGCTCATCCAGAATATACATAACGCCCACCAGCCCTGAACCAATCTGGCTCGCAAGCCGTATACGCTGCGCCTCACCCCCGGATAACGTTTCGGCGCTCCGGTCAAGACTGATATAATCGAGCCCCACATCTACCAAAAAGCTTAAACGGCTAGTCAATTCCTTGATGATTTTCACGGCGATTTCGCCGCGATAACCAGGCAAATGCAATGCTTCGAAAAAAGCTTTTGTCTTATCCACCGCCCAGGAAGCAATGTCGGGCAGACTTTTATTGCCTACAAAAACATGTCGCGCCGACTTATTCAAACGCGTACCTTCACACGTTTCACATTGCCCCGTCGCAATGTACCGGCGCAACTCTTCGCGCACCAATTCGGATTCAGTATTATGATAGCGACGCTCCAGATTAGGCATCACGCCTTCAAACGGCGAATTTTTAGAAAAGGTATACCCATCCTCATCTTTATACTGGAAACGCACTGGCTCACCGCCGCCATACAATAAAACATTCTGGATTTTTTTAGGCAAGCGCGCGAAAGGAATTTCCAAATCAAATTTGTAATGCTTGGCAAGCGCTGACAGCAGCTGATAATAATAAGTATTACGGCGATCCCAGCCGCGGATGGCGCCATCCGCGAGACTTAATTGCGGATTGACCACTAATTCAGGATCAAATACTTCTTTAATTCCCAAGCCATCGCATTCCGCGCATGCACCCACTGGGCTGTTAAAAGAAAATAAACGCGGTGACAATTCAGTCAGGCTGTATCCGCAATCTGGACAGGCAAATTTCGCTGAAAAAACTTTGGGTGCGCGCGCGGGTGAATCCATCAGACCAACGGCAGCAATGCCTTCGGCAAGACGCAGGGCTGTTTCAAACGATTCCGCCAGTCGCACCCGCATATCTTCATGCACTTTGATACGGTCAATGACCACTTCGATCGTATGCTTTTTACGTAAATCCAGTTTGGGCGGCTGGTCCAGTTCAATCATTTCCCCATCGATACGCGCCCGCACGAAACCTTGCCCACGCAGTGCCTGCAGCAAATCCACATGCTCACCCTTACGTTCCCGCACAACTGGCGCAAGAATCATGATTTTCGTCCCTTCCGGCATAGCAAGCACAGTATCCACCATCTGGCTGATGGTTTGCGCTTCCAGCACATTGCCATGCTGCGGACAGCGGGGCTGGCCGACTTTTGCAAATAACAGACGCAGATAGTCATGAATTTCAGTAATCGTACCGACCGTTGAGCGTGGATTATGGGATGTTGATTTCTGTTCGATGGAAATCGCAGGCGAAAGCCCTTCTACATGATCCACATCCGGTTTTTCCATCATGGACAAAAATTGGCGCGCATAGGAAGAAAGTGATTCCACATAGCGGCGCTGGCCTTCCGCATAGAGGGTGTCAAATGCAAGCGAAGATTTGCCCGAACCAGACAATCCCGTAACGACAATCAGCTTGTCGCGTGGCAAGTCTACATTCAGGTTCTTGAGATTATGGGTGCGGGCACCGCGTATGCGTATTTGCTTCATAGTCGACACTTTTAGGGGAAAATGGCGGTATTATAATCGCATTTTGCCCGCCTGATAAGAGAATTATAGACGACACGGATCCGCTTATCCTGTCGCCCTATTTCACGCTTTACTTTGCGCAGCGCGCCACCAGTCAAAATAACACTGCCTTGACGAATGGGACAAAACCCACATTTTTATAATAGAATACGCCCATCTTACAACAGTTTGAAAAGAGTCATCACCATGTCTTCAGGTAAAATGACCGCCATTGAACGGCGAGCAGTAATCAGTCTTTCCTCTATCATGGGCTTGCGCATGATCGGCCTTTTTATGGTCTTGCCCGTTTTTGCTTTGTATGCGCAGCGGCTTCCCGGCGCTACTCCTCTTAAAATGGGGCTTGCCATGGGCATTTATGGCTTGTTTCAGGCGCTTTTTCAAATTCCTTTTGGCGCCCTGTCAGATCGTTTTGGCCGCAAGCCAGTCATCCTTCTCGGGCTTTTGATTTTTGCCATCGGCAGCTTCATCGCTGGCATAGCCCACTCCATGTTCTTTCTCATTATCGGCCGCGCCCTGCAAGGCGCAGGTGCTGTGGGGAGTACGATTTTAGCTATGATGGCGGACCTGACTCGCGAAGAAAGCCGTACCAAATCCATGGCCATTGCCGGCATGAGCATCGGCTTTTCATTTTCGCTTGCCATGTTGTTAGGCCCTCTGCTCACCAAGTGGCTAGCAGTCAATCAACTTTTCCTATTGGCCGTACTATTTAGCCTGTGCGCCATTAGCGTTCTTTATTTTTCTGTACCCACTCCCGTCAGCGTGCGCTGGCATCGGGACGCGGAACCGGAATTAAAATCTTTTTTTAAGTTATTGGTCTTCCCTGAACTGGCAAAGTTAAACGGCGGCATCTTTATTCTTCATGCCATTTTCACCGCCAGTTTTGTGGTCATTCCCATTAACCTTTACCATTTCGCCGGCTTGCCCGCGAACAAGCAGTGGCTTCTTTATTTGCCCACTCTTTTGGCCGCTTTCATTATCAGCCTCTTTTGTGTTGGCATGGCTGAACGCAAGCAACAGCTCAAACCCTATTTTGTAAGCGGCATCATTGCACTCGCCATAGCTGAAATAGCATTATGGCTCACCCCCGGTAACCGGTTGCTAACTGCCCTGGGTTTAAGCCTCTTCTTTTTTGGCTTTTCCCTGTTGGAAGCTTTTTTGCCCTCCCTGATCTCGCGCACCGCGCCCGCAGATCGCAAAGGAACTGCGCTCGGGATCTATTCATGCTCTCAATTTTTAGGTATCTTTGCAGGTGGAGTTCTTGGAGGATGGCTATACGGCCAGTTCGGCTTTACGGGTGTGTATCTATTTTGTACTCTTGCTGCTCTCTTCTGGCTCATTCTCGCCCTGCTTATGCAACCGCCGCGTTTTCTGGTCACACACATGCTGCGTTTACCAGCCCATCGCTGGGACACCATCGCAGCAAAATTGCAGCTCATTCCCGGCGTCGTAGAAATTGTATTTGTAGCGGAAGACAGTACAGCTTATCTCAAGCTGGAGCGCGGAGCGGCACAACATCCCGATTTCATTCGCCTCAAAGAACAATTACAATCGAACAATTAGTTTAGGAGAACCAAACATGGCACGTGGTAGCGTTAATAAAGTTATTCTGATTGGCAATCTGGGACGTGATCCCGAAATACGTTATACCCCGAGCGGCCTGGCTGTTGCGAATATTACCATTGCAACTTCCGAAGTCTGGAAAGATAAACAAAGCGGTGAAAACCAGGAACGCACCGAATGGCACCGCATTGTGTTATACCAACGCCTGGCCGAAATCGTGGGCGAATATCTGCGCAAAGGATCAAAAGTCTTTATCGAAGGACGTCTGCAAACACGCAAATGGCAGGATAAAAATACCGGCCAAGATCGCTACACCACGGAAATTGTCGCCGATTCACTGCAAATGCTGGATAGCAAGGGTGGAAACATGGGTGACACCCCCTCCTCTTATGAAAAACCAGCCGCAGCGCTGGCTGCTGAGGCGGCACCTGCATTAGAGAATTTTGATGACGATGTTCCGTTCTGATGTTCTTTTATACAAAAAAAGGCGCGAAAGCGCCTTTTTTGTTATATGACTTGATCGCCTGATTCTACCTTCGGCATAATCTAATGAAGGATATTCAATCAGCGCGATGCAATGGAGGGCTCAATGAAATATCAGTCAATTATACGTTATGGGTTTGCGCTAGCTTTTTTATTAAGCGCACCTGCAGTACTGGCTGAACAAGAAACAGCCCAAGCGCCTACCGCAGACCTGGTTATTCAGAAAGATAAAATATATAACCCAAACGCACTCAGCTTTGACAGCGTGCAAATCTATGAAAAAAATTTTGACCCGACCCAACATCATTCCGTCAGCGCGGAAAATCAAAAAAAGATAGATGAAATTGAAATCTTCATTAAAAAAACCGACCCCAACGCTTATACCAAATTAAGCGCCGCCGATCAGGAAGCTTTCGGCCGCATTGCTTATAAACTAGGACGTTACTATCTACTCGATTCCCGCAATCCGGAGCTTGCATTGCCAAAACTGGAACTGGCGGCAACCCTGCTGAAAAAAAAGCAGGACAAGGCATGGAGCTATAACTACCTTGCCTTTGCTTATGAACAGAAATATGCAATCAGTGATGAAGACGCTGATAAAACCAAAGCGCTCGATTACAGCAACAAAGTTATTTCCTCGCTTTATCCCAAGGCAAAAAACAGGGAAGTGGCATTTGCTTATTACGTAAACGGCCTGGTGCAGAAAGATGCGGCTGATTACGATCAAGCTAAAAACAGCTTTGAAACTGCTATTACGATTTATGAAGCTCTCCCCGAAGGGAAGGATGACCATCTAGCAGTGGCTAAAAACAGCCTGGCTGACACGCTCCTGATACAAGATGGACACGATCAGGAAGCGCTTGCCCTGCTACAGCAAGTCGACAGTTATTGGAAATCAAAGGGTAATAACCAGCAAAATCCCCATGCAGCACAGAATTTACTGTCATTGGGTGAGGCTTATTTGAAGATAGGCGATTCAAAAACTGCCAGCGACCAAATCAAGAAAGCCATCCAGATTATGCAAAACGTGTATGGCAGTCAGAGTCCGCTGCTGATAGAACCTTATGAGCTTTTATCCAGTGCCTATATAAAACTTGGCGATCAGAAGCTTGCCAGTGTTTACGAGCGTAAAGCGAATGCACTAAGCAAAAGCTGATCGATCTGCTTTTTGAGGAATTTCAGCGAAATCATGTCTCGTTATAATCTTGCACTGCTACCGGCAAAGCAGACAATTCAATTTATCCAGCTTGCGAAAACATTTCGTGATAACGCTGCTATTGACTATATCCTGGGTGAGCATTCTCTCCCGCATATTACTTTGGCCCAATTCAGAACTGATGATTGGCTACTACTGGAGAAACTATGGCAACAGCTGATGGAGCAATTAAGGTTAAATGAGTTTAAGGAATTGGCCTTGCAGTTGAAGGGGCTCGATCTTTATCAGGACCCGCAAAATAAAGACGCTGTCTGGTTGCAATTACTCCCCCAATACGATCCCGTTCTTTATAACCTGCATAATGCAGCGGTGAGCATCCTGCATCAGAACAATCTCTTCCCACTCAATAAATCAGCTGATCTCTATGAGCCTCACTTGACGCTTATTCATACGACAAATCTTGCCTACATTGACCGCTATAAAGAATATCAAATGAATATAGCTGATATTTTTTATCCTGCACTGGGCGAATCGGATGAAGCAGGTCAGTTTGTTCGAGTGATTAAACAGTTTGGTTGAAGCCAAATTCCTTGCACACCATTTTTTTCTACTTCCCACCTAACTGCTTCTTCAGTTTCATAATCCGTTTATAAGCTTCATCAATACGGTTTGCGCGGATTTTTCCTGTCATCACGTCGTCATAGATCATATCAACCAATGCCTTGGGATCTTGCGGTGTGTCTGACAGCTGATTGGCAAATACTAATATATCGGCGCCTGCGTTAATCGCAAGACGTATCGCTTCCGCAAGGCCGTAATTATCTGCAATGGCCTTCATCTGCATATCATCTGTTATCACCACGCCGTCAAAACGCAAACCACCCCGCAGGAGATCATTCGTAATGGAGGAAGAAATGCTCGCAGGATATCCTTTGCTGTCTAAACCATAATGAACCACATGTGCTGTCATCACTATCTGGCAACCATCGCCTTGATTCAACAAAGTCTTGTAAGGATCCAATTCAGATTCTTTCCAGGTTTGCGTCACGTCCACAAAACCCAGATGCGTGTCTCCATTTGCACTGCCATGACCTGGAAAATGTTTATAGGAGCAGAGAATTCCATTCTGTCTATAGGTTTTTGCAAATAATCCGGCGTAATCGATGACTTTTTGCGGATCTGCAGAAAAACTCCGCCCCAGCTTGCCTATCGCCGGGCTCTCCGGATTCACATTCACATCCACAACAGGTGCGAAATTCAAATTGATGCCCGCTTCTCGCAAAGTAGCTGCCATCTGCTGTGCATACCGCCCGGCTTCTTCATACGAGAGCTGCGCGATCTCGGCTGCAGACAGGGTTTTAGGAAAGCCATAATTTTCTTTCAGCCGATTAACCTTTCCGCCTTCATAATCAATACTAATGAGCAACGGATAGAAATCATTGCCATGCCGGCTCGCCGCCTCCCGTGTATAATCCTGCAATTGTTTTGTCAGGTGTTTCACCTGCTCAGGGTTTTTAATATTATGCTCATAGGTTTTCGTCTTGAAATCATAATCGTAAAGAATGACGCCGCCGATTTGTTGCGCCAAAATGGCTTGTACAACCGGGTCATCCTCCTGCAAAGTCATGCCTTTGAAACCGATTAGCAGCATTTGACCTATTTTTTCTTTAAGCGTCGGTTCATTTGCAAATACCGCCGAAGAGAGTATTGCCATCAGACAGCTTCCTAAAAAAAATAATACCCAGCGTTTCTTGTTCATGCCCTGTTCCTTTAACGATTTTCCTGCAGGATTGTAGAGAGATAGGGATACCGATACAATGATTTAAAAGCAAACTATTATTGAACAAGGATGTCTAACATGCGACTAACCAGTTCCGTTTTCGAGCATGAAGCTTATATTCCAAAAAAATACACTTGTGATGGGCAAAATGTGAATCCTCCCCTCCACATTGAAGATGTACCTGCCGGCTGCAAGAGTCTTGTGTTGATAATGGATGACCCGGACGTGCCGCGTTCTCTGCGTCAAGATGGCATGTGGGACCATTGGGTAGTCTTTAATATTCCGCCTGAAACGCGAGAGATTGCCGAAGCCCATGAACCGCTCGGCACGCACGGACGCGGCACCGGCGGCAAGGCAAAATATGAAGGCCCCTGCCCGCCTGATAAGGAACACCGCTATTTTTTCAAACTCTATGCTCTGGATACCCTGTTGTCCCTACCTGAAAATTCAACTAAACAAGCCGTAGAAAAGGCGATAGAAGGCCATGTGCTTGCAAAAGCGGAATTGATGGGACGATATGACCGTTCCTAACTAAATAGCTAGGACAAGCGCACACTGACTTCGCCACAGCGAAAAGCATGTATTTTACCGTACTGATCTCGCATGATGAGTTCACCGCGTTCGTTGACCCCTTGCGCTATGCCCGTGATTTCGTGCTCGCCGCTGCGTATGACTACCCATTTATTGCGCAGCATATCATAACGATTCCAGTCAGGAAGAAAGGCGGCAAATCCTTTTTCAGCATAATGCGGCAACTCGCCTAACAACTCATTAATTAAAAGCCCTGCCAGCTTATTTCGCTCTACCTGACCTTGAACAATTTCAGTTATATCAATAGAACTTTGCGCAAAAGGATTATCCATCGGCAAGCGCACGTTTAATCCGAAACCAATCACCACCGGATAAGTACTTTCATGCGAAGGCAAGCCTTCAATGAGGATGCCCGCCAATTTACGCTGCATAAAATAAACATCATTTGGCCACTTCAACCTGAGACCGCTGCCTACGCCATAACGTGCCAGCGCTTTCAGCAGCATCACACCCACCGCCAGACTTAAATGGGCAATATCCGTATGAGCTGAGGGGAAGCGCCATAACAGTGAACAAAAAATACTGGCCCCTCGCGGCGAAAACCATTGCTTGCCCTGCCGGCCGCGACCCTGCGTTTGCTCTTCCGCCAAACAGACAAAGCCCGATTCAGGATACGTTTTGGCTTGCTTCAGCAGATAAGTATTCGTTGAATCAATTGACTCAATTACTTCTAATCGGGACAACCGTGCCCGGTTAGCCGGGCTTATTTCTGCCTCAATTTTTATTTTGTCCAGCCATTCGATGTGCGTGTTCATTTTTATCTGTGTTAGATTGAATTGACGAGTATGATAATGGCCGTTAAATAAAAAAACGAGCAGCAAATACATGTTGCTCGTTTTTAATTAAGCCGCTTGAAAAAAATCTACAGCGTAATAGGGCAACGCATATATCCAGCCAAACAAGTATAAAGGCCGTCATTTAACTTCTTCCAGCCGCTATTTTCAAGCGCGGGACGAATGGAAGGAGAAACAGATTTCAGCTTGATTGTTTTAAGATATGCATTCTTATAGGTATAAAAGACAGTCACTTCTTTCTGGTCAGGCGTGAAGTAGGCTGAGCCCGAACTGAAATAGAAAATTTCATCTTTGCCTTGCTCAAGGTCAGCGGTAGATAAGTCTTCCGCAAGATAGTGACGGTCAAACTCAAAACAGCTTAACTTGCCGGCCGTGTTCAAGGTGCAATGAATACGCTCGGGTGGAAAATAGCTGTCCGATCCCGCATAAGCCCCATTTGCCAGTCCCATGGATAATGCGATTAACATACCTGCGATTGTTTTTAATTTCATTTTTAATCCTCCCTGGTTCATGAAATAAAAAAAGCCGCGGGGAGAGTAGCTGGTTGTTGAATACCTGTCAACAAATGTCCAAAAACGAAACTGAAGTCATACCTGAATGATACAGATAATAAACACTTTTGTTTTTACTATTGCGAAATCTGTCAGAAATGATTAAATATGAAAATTATTCAACAAATCAAAAGGGACCGGGCATGAATACTGCACTCTTGTTGCTAGAAATTCAAAATGACTATTTTCCAAATGGAAGGATACCTTTAGAAAAAAGCCTTGAAGCCAGTGCGAAAGCACAATCCATACTGCATGCCTACCGGGAAAAAAAGATGCAAATAGTGCATGTGCAGCATATTTCAACGCATCCTGATGCTACTTATTTCCTGCCTTGTACCAAAGGCGCTGAATTTCATTCCAGCGTGCAGCCATCCAAAGGTGAAATGATCGTCAAAAAACATTATCCCAACAGCTTCAAAGATACTTCGCTTCTCAATTACCTTATTAAAAACCAGATCAACCACCTCGTTATCTGTGGCATGATGACCCACATGACAGTCGATGCCACCGTACGCGCTGCTTATGACCTCGGTTTCACCTGCACTGTCCTGCACGATGCCTGCGCCGCACGTCAGCTTGAATTTAATCATAATGTCATTACTGCCCAGAATGTGCATTATGCCTTTCTGGCCGCTTTCCAACCCAGCTATGCCACCGTGCTTTCCTCTGATGATTTTCTGCAAAAAGCCGGGGCACGGATTCCGATCGCCTCATAAGGAAATAACGCGCGCATGAATTGGGAATCCCGCTATTTACCGCCTGACCCGACAATATGGCAGGGACGTGTTGATATTCCGGATGATTCCTGTTTTTACCAGCACATACAACCGCTTAACCTCTTGACGCAGAAACTGGAAAAAGCTTCTGCGTTAACGTTTGCTATTGTCGGGTTCAAGTGTGATGAAGGGGTTGCACGCGATCTGGGACGCACTGGCGCCTTTGAAGGGCCAACCGCCATTCGACACCGCCTGGCAAAATTGCCGGTGCAGAACACTGAGATTATCTGCTACGATGCTGGCAATATCATTTGCACCGACCATGACCTGGAAGCAAGCCAGCAAGCACTAGCCGACATGGTGGCCATGCTATTGGAACATAACATACGCCCCATCATCATCGGCGGTGGCCATGAACTCGCATGGGGCCACTATCAGGGAATCAGCAAAGTCTACCCTGCGACCAAACGCCTGGGAATTATCAGCTTTGACGCCCATTTCGACTTAAACCCTCTTCAACCCAGTCATCGCGGCAGCGCCACCACTTCTTTTTTCCAGATTGCCGAAGCACACCAGGCTGAAAAACGCCACTTTGACTATAACTGTATCGGCATACAGCACGTGGGCAACATCAGACAATCCTTTGACATTGCCAAACAATACAAGGTCAAACTGATTCTGGCCGATGAAATGCACCAGGGCTTGCAAGAGAAATGCATAGACTTTGTTGATCGTGTCATTGATGAAAATGACATCGTCTATATGAGCATCTCGCTGGATGTATTTTCACCCGCCTTCGCACCCGGTGTCAGCACGATTCAACCCTTAGGCTTAAATCCCTGGCATGTGATTCCCATTATTCGCCAGGCAGCCAATTCCGGCAAAATGATCAGTTATGATATTGCCGAGCATGTACCGCGCTATGATATTGATCATCGCACGGCGAAACTGGCCGCTACGCTGATTTACGAAATTATTCATCACCACAGCAAACATCCTCGAATATGGTAATCGCGTGAACGCCCCTATAAAAACTTTTCAAACGTCCTTATTACGCTGGTTTGACCGTTACGGACGCAAACATCTACCTTGGCAGCAGAATAAAACGCCCTATCGAGTCTGGATTTCTGAAATCATGCTGCAGCAGACACAGGTCAACACCGTGATTCCTTATTATGAACGTTTTATGCAGCAATTCCCCGACCTTCGCTCACTCGCACAAGCACAGGAAGATGAAGTATTACACCTCTGGGCAGGCCTCGGTTATTACAGCCGTGCACGCAATTTGCATCGCGCGGCAAAAACGATCATGGAAAAATTTAAGGGCCAATTTCCGGATACACCCCTTGCCTTAGAATCCTTGCCAGGCATCGGCCAGTCCACAGCAGGCGCCATTCTGGCGCTGGCGTTTCATCATCGAGCGCCCATACTGGATGGCAATGTTAAACGCGTACTGGCACGCTTTCATGGCATAACGACACCGGTCAACGAAAAAAGCACGGAGAGCCAACTGTGGGAGCTGGCTGAAAAGCATACACCCGCGAAACGGATTGCCGATTATACGCAAGCCATAATGGATTTAGGGGCCACCCTTTGCACCCGCAGCAAGCCGCAGTGCGGCCGCTGCCCGCTTATGAAAAACTGTTCAGCACATCAGCAAGGTATCGTGGATGTGCTGCCAATCAAGAAAGCTGTGCGCGCCTTGCCTGTGCGCACTGCCACTTTTCTTGTGTTTAAACAAGACAATTGCGTTCTGCTGCAAAAACGACCGCCTACGGGGATTTGGGGAAGCCTCTGGAGCATGCCGGAAATCGAAGGCAAGCCAGACTTCGAGCGCATACGTCGTTTTAGCCAGCGGCAGTTCAAGCTGACAACGTTTCATCACCAACCGCTTGAATCCTTCCGCCATACTTTCAGCCATTACCATCTGGATATTTTTCCGGTCATTATTCCTGTCAAAAAAATCGCAACGAAGGCAGCGCGCGCCCGCCAGCAAGGAATGGAAGAAATGCCACAAATTTGGTATAACCCCCATCAACCCGAGCCGCTTGGCTTGCCTAAACCGGTTGAACGTATATTGAGGATGATGCCATGACACATAAAGTTCACTGCGCCAAGTTGAATAAAGAAGCAGAAGGGTTAATGCATCCGCCTTTACCCGGCGCGATGGGTCAAAAAATTTATGAGCAAATTTCGAGTGAAGCCTGGCAGATGTGGTTGAATCATCAGACCATGCTGATCAATGAATACCGTTTGAGCATGATCGATCCCAAGGCCCGCACCTTTCTGATGCAGGAAATGGAAAAATTTTTATTTGGCTCTGGCAGTGAAAAGCCCGCTGGTTTTATTCCTAAAGAATAAATCAGCCCTCGGATTGAATTGACTCCCCAAAAGACAAATCCTACAATCCGCTCCGTTTAAAAATAAGAACTAACTAAGGAGTGGTTTAGGGCATGAAAAAGTATTTTATATTTGTAATCATATTATTACTCTCCGGATGCTGGTCCAAAAAAAGCGAGCCCTCCCTTTTTGGCATGCCCGAGGAGCAATTCCGACAGCTTCCGTCTGAACAACAGCAGCAAATTATTTCTTCTTATACCCGTCAACAGGAAATTCGCGCCAAAAACGAGCCCATGGAAAACCTGGTCAACGTGCTGGAACGCTCTATCAAACAGCAGTCGCGCACGACGGTACAGATCCACAACCACACCATCGACCAGCCGGTGAAACAGTGCCGCAAGGAAGGATCTACCCAGATTTGCGATGAAAGCGTGCTGGTTACTCAAAATAATGCGACTAATTACCTGATGGAGTTTGATAAAACCTAGTGAATTTTTAACCACATACCAACATACTTTTTACTTGACTGAGACCGTTGCACTCGGTTTAATAGGCATCTCGCAACACTGGCCAGATAGCTCAGTTGGTAGAGCAGAGGACTGAAAATCCTCGTGTCGGCGGTTCGATCCCGTCTCTGGCCATTAAAGTGCCTCGGGTCTTTGGGTCTTTCCCATTTCAGGGGGCACACCATTTACGAACACAGCACCCTAACACGGGGTCTTTCCCATTTGGGGAAGAGCTTCCGGATGATTACCTTTTTGAAATTATATTGAAAGGAAAACTGCGTTCCGTACGTTCTTTTGATTCCGGCGCCGCCTTATTCCGACAGGGCGGGAAAAGATTCAATGGTGCAAGTGTCAAATATTCGTTGTCTTCCGATTCAGATGCATCCTTGACTTTTCTGCACACCGTAAACCGGTCAGATTTCAAATATTCGCTCGCGCTTTTTTTAGCAGGATATGTCGAGTCAAAATCAGTACCTAAAGTCTGTGTTTTCGGCACATCACCATCGCGTATTAGTACATACTTAGATTCTTCTTCCAACGGACCCATGGATGGTGTATCGATTTCTTTTTTACTATCACGCACACACTTTGCTTTTAAAGAGGTATCATCAATGGCGTATTGATCCTTTTTCTCGTGCTTTGTAATTAGATTTATTGCGGCTTCATAAAAGCGCAAGCCATCATCGACCATGGCCTCCGTTGGTTTATAATCAGGCGAACCAAGACCTGGAACAGAAACAAGATAGGAACGAAAGGCATTAATAAATACCAGGCACGCATGCGCCAATTTGATTCTATCGATATCGTCCTGAGACAATGCATCCCTTTCCAGTAAATCGGTTTTTGTCTTGATGCAAATCGCTTCTATATTGTGTACGAACTGGCGCAACGTCGCTCTATTATCAAGCCGAACCCGCTTGGGTAAAAAATCATTCAGTCGTTCTGTTATGTCGCCTGAAATAGTTAAGAGGCTTGCTTCTCCGGGCACGCCCATTATCAGTCCCAGCATAGTAACAATAGTACATCTAAATGCATACATATCTGACATGATGGATAATTCATGTTTTTTTATTGCATCATCATCCAACCATCTAATGGCCAAGTCAGAATTCACTACAATCTTGCTATCAAGTCCCTGCAGGCTATTGCGAAGATCCTGAGCCAACCCCAAATCGCTGATTCTGATAAAGCCATTTTTTGAATCCAGTTTTAATCCAATGATTTTTCCGTTTTCATCCCATTTAAAATCTTCATTCTTGAATGAAAATACAAGAAAGTTTCTCGTCGCGACATCGGCATGGATAAATTCGTATTTATGAAACGCACTCAATGCCTGTCTCATCTTGGCGCAAAATACCAGCAGCACACCTGCTGGATCTGCCCGGAATGCTTCAACAATGCGTTTATCTTTTATTTTGGATTGGTCATGGCCGAGGTGATAGAGAAAATCTTTTAAGTCCCCATGTTCCGCTAAAGGGCACGCAAGTGTATAGGTTTTTTTGTTAGCCTCCTCATCAATGATTTTAATGGGAGTGGGAATGACAATTTCTTTTTTTGCATCACTCACCGCATAACTGCTACTGCTCTTGCGAAGAAAATCTTCATTTCTTTTTTTGATGCTGACGCTGGTAAGCACTTCCTTTTCATCGTAATTTTCATTTGGCTTGGTACTGTATTTCATCGCAACGGAAGACCCAAGATCTTCATCCTCCACTCCTACAATTATTCCGCTTCGCACTTCGCCGAAATTGCCTTTGCCGATTACATTCATCACTCTGACATTGCGACTAGGGACAGGTAAAAACACAGCGGAACCCCTGGGGTTGTCCGCCTGTTGCTTAGGCACATCCCTTAATTTTGTAAGTTGCCCCGTTTTGGTTTTATTATGCGTATCAATAGCCTGTATTGTGTTGGATTTTTTACGATCTTTGCGGAACATGATGAATGCCTAAGTTAGCCTTGAGGGCTTAAATTATATGAATCAAATATTAAGTGAATATTAAGTGACTAATAAGGCAAACCGAAACTCTTTCACTGCGTCTAGTTAAATTCTAAAAATAATGTGTTAATAGTTTTCTTTACAAAACCAATCCTGGAAAGTGCCTTGCACTTTCCAGGAAATTGTTTTTTTAACTCGCACGCTCTACATTTTCGAGGATCTGAAGCAAGGATTGTGTCGTTATCCCTTCTGCAAACAGATCGGTTTTTATTTCCCGCCCCTGCTTGTCATAAAAAATCAGCGTTGGCGTACCATAAACGTTAAAATGTTTTATCAACTTCATTGCATCCATGCTTTGATCAGTTATATCAACACGAATGGTTTCAAAACCCCTCATGCGTTGTTGCACTTGCTCATCAGAAAACACGTTCCGATCAAGCGCCTTACAGGATGGGCACCAGGAAGCGTAAAACTCCATTAATACAGGCTTTTGTTCCGTCTTGGCGAATCGCAAACGCTGATTGACTTCAGATAATGTCGTTACGGTTGAAAATAATTTATCCGCCGTCACCAGCTTATTTTTGGCATTCGCATTCGTTAAGGGATACAACGGTTGCAGCACATTATCATGTCCGCTTGCTGCGCCCACCATCATGACAACGCCATAAATCAAGGCAACCACGCTTAATCCGCGCAGTAATGGCAACCGCTTTTCAGAATGAAAATCCAATGCGCCAAATAGAACCGCACCAAAAATCACCAATGATGCCCACAAAAACAGCGTGACTGCGCCAGGTAATATACGGGAAGCAATCCAGACGGCAAGGCCTAGCATCATCAATCCAAACGCGTGTTTGATCGTATTCATCCATGCACCAGCCTTTGGCAATAATGCACCCTGGCTGACACCGAAAAGAATAAGCGGCATGCCCATGCCTAATGCCAGCACAAAGAGAATAAGTCCGCCCTGCAAACTCTTTCCCGTTTGCCCAATGTAAGTTAGCACGGAAATCAACGGTGGCGTGATGCACGGCGACGCGATCAGAGTTGACAACACACCCATGCCTGCCACACTTAATCCGGAACCGCCCTTCTGGCGCTGACTGACACCTTGAACATAGTTTTGCAAAGCACGCGGCATGGCAACGCTAAATAAATCAAACATGGATAATGCCATTATCACAAACACCAAACTAAAACTAAGAATAATCCAAGGTGTTTGCATCGCTGTTTGCACTGTGCTCCCCATGTAACCCGCCAGCATGCCAGCGACAGCATAGGTCAACGCCATTGACAGCACATAGATGGAGGACAGTTTTAGTGCACGCAGCGTGCTGATTTTTTCTTGTCCGATTAAAATAGCAGACAGGATAGGTACCATTGGAAGGACACAAGGCGTAAAAGCGAGCAGAATTCCCACGCCAAAAAAACCCGTCAGGGTAAGTAAAAGATGATTTTGATTAATCACTGCCGCAGGTTCTGCATAAGCAGAAGCGCAAAAGAGGATTGCAGTTATCATAAAAAATAGTCGAAATTTCATGTTCCACCTCATAATATAGAATGCATTATATATTTCACTGCCCCAACCTTTTCTACGGTTACGCCAAATGTAAAAACAGATTGAAGCAAGCGTTATTTAAAAAGCAAACTGAAATTTAGGTGGTCTGAATATACGCCGGATAGGGCTCATGGCAAGCAGCCCCAGGAGATAAAGCAGCTGGATCCTTCCTGACAGCGATTGAAAGAATTGGAGAAAATCAGGAAGAATGTAAAATTGCAACTTGAATGCCTGACAAGGTTTGGGCGACTGGGTCTGCGCATTTTTTTGCTGCGGGCAAGTGGCTCTAGCTTGGATCGCTACGCCAGCAGAGTGATCGGTGCGAACGGGATGATTTGCGTACGGTGCAAATGCGCTACTAATAAACTGCGCCGACAGCAGCGGCAACAGCAAGGCCAGCATCACAATTGAAAATGTTTGCTTTTTAATTCGAGACAGTACCACGATAACCTTATTCATTTTTTGTCAGTACATACCTTTACCAATCTAACAGAAAGATCCTTGACACACAAGTTACCGCAACCCGCAAGGGGAACCTCTATTACATATTGAAATCAATAATTTTATACGTTATATGTAAAGCCAATGCTGCTAGTTTAAAAAGACCAGCATCTACCAGCATTACACCCTCTTGCCATCCCTGCGCTTTGAAAACCAAAGGAATCTCTACCATGAAAAAATTATTCATTTTATTTCTCCTGCTCTTATTAATGCCCCCTGTTTTTGCAGAAAATTTAACCTGCCCATCAGAAAGTCAAATCAAGCGTGTCAAGCTGATAAAAGCCATGCAAAATCCTTATGACCCTACCTGCTGGGATTTTATCTCTCATGTTTTCCGCCATGCCGGCAAAGAATGGAATGTCGGATTTGGCACGTTTTTGCCTGATGCAAAAACACCTGCGGAAGCACTCAAGCAAGGGCAAGCTTATTTTGATCAATCGCCACTTATCATTAAAGAACCGCAGCCTGTCGATATTCCGCATAAAATTTTATGCGATTACATGCCTACGGGCAGACTTTACTGGGTGTCAGCTTTAAGCCCACCAGCTAACCAATAAAATTTATTGACCCGTTGCCTTCACAAATCAAATTGACTATAGTCATTTTTAAGCCTTAAAACAAATAAAGGTGGTGAATATGTTAACCGCTATCGGAATCTATCAAATCGACCCGTACTCAAAGCCGTTTGTATTTCAGAAAATCATGTTTGCCCAGGCAGACAAAAGCTATTTCTTTCAAAGAAACCAGCTTGAAAAAATTGAAAAACAATCGTTTCTAAAACTGGCTGGCTCTTTGGCAACCGACCGCTTTTACTGTTCTCAAGTGGATAATGAATATCACTACATTAAAATGAGCGCGGACAACATCGCCATCGCAGTTTCAAGCAGAAAAGAATTGGAAAAAAGTGAAATCGCTTATTTATTTGCGAATATACGCCATATTTACATGCGCAATCAAAATATCAATCAGACTTTAGACAATGTCATCATCAATCCTTTTGGCTTCACGGGAAAAGATTTATTAATATCACATACGCAACAAAATCTGGATGAATTAAAACTAGAATTATTCGATGTACTGGGCAAGGTTTTAGATCGCGGCAATGCGCTTGAAGAGCTGCAACCTAAAGTTATCAAGCTCAATGAAGCATCGAACAAGTTCAGACAAGCCGCGGAACGGCAGCGATCTTGCTGCCGTTATTGGTAAAGCTGTTATTTAGTCTGCTAGATTTGTCATGTATTGCCAGAGCGCTTGCGCACCCTGATAAGTTGGATAATTCGGATTTGCCGTTGTGGTGTAATCATTATCGAGACGCCATTCCATCATGCCAGCCAACCCCTCGGTTAATGCAAATCGCGATTTCTCTGCGATTGTCCCATTAGGCCCCAATGTATCCGTAACGCCGCCAAACTGATTATAGCCACGCTCCGTCTCAATGCCGCCAATAATTTTGCTGCGCGGAAATCCAGCTTTTTCATATTGAGCCGTAATGCTTGCCAGATGAAGCCCTGTGCCATAAGACATGATATTAATTTGATCCAAATTATCTTTTAAAACTGACATATCATAGGCAAAAGAAACATAAGGCCAGACATCCAGCGTTAACCGATAACCATAGCTATGCAAGGTGGGGTAAAGTTGCTTCACAAGATTGTTCAGATCCTGTTTATTCAAACGCATTTCCCAGTCAATATCAAAACCATTAAAACCATATCGGCCTAAAAACTGCCGCACATTCTCTGCGAACTGCGGATCATTTGCCGCGCCACCATAGGAATTTTTATCACCGTCGCCCCCAACCGCAAGAAATAATTCCGCGTCTGGGTTAACACTTTTCATGCGCGCAATGATGTCCTGAACATGTTCTACTTGCCCATCAAATGCAATGGAAAAATGACCTTCAGGTGTCTTAATGATTTTACCGAATGCAATATAAAGCCTGTTGAGTTTATCGAATGGCGTATCTGTCCGGAATTTCTGCTCCCATACCTGGCCGCGCTCAGTCCATATCCCAAAAAACTGGGCGACAATGGGCTTTGATCCTGGTGAGAAGGGAGCTGCCCCTGCGGACGTAACGATCGTCCATGTAAGCGCAGAGAGCAATAATTTGTGTAATTTCTTCATTTGAATCCTTCCGAAGTTAACAACGAAACGCATCTTATATAACTTTATTAACAAAATCAAATAGCTACATAAAAAGCGATTGGTGTCCTGTTAATTTTAGGTTAAGGCGACACAAGTAAAATAAGGCTCATAATTATTATTAAACACACGAGAACGGGGTTAACCGATTATGCTTAGAAATGGCGACCAAAAAACAGTTAAAAGAAAAAACGAAGACGAAAAATCATCGCAAACTGTAAATATCGTAAAAAAACAAAAATCAGCCGCGAATCATAGTTTTTTCACACCGACTACAAGTGCGCTCAACACAACTGGCGAGCTGCAAAAAACCGAGAACGTCGATGCAAAATCAAATTTAGAAACGGTTGAAACCAGTTACAATCCCAGATTAATTGGCGAGGCACTAGTTGAATCAACCAAACAAATGGTCGATCTCATGATGATGCTGAACGCCAACGCATTCTCCTATATTCCTAAAGCTACTCTGCAAGCCAGCTTTGATATTATCAAAGCTGGTGAGGCTTACTATGCGGTAGAACATGGCGCCATTCATTCAAAAACTGTCGGTGAAAATAAATCATCGCTTCTTAACACCTATTTGATTCAAAACATTGATACAGGGCAATATTTTATTCTGAAAGCATATACAATCAACGACGACGACCAACTATTAGTAAAAATCCAGGATGAAATCAAATTACTAATAAAAGCAAAGCAATTTGTCGCGCAAGTAGACGATCGCTCTTTCAATAAAACATTTTATATCATTAAAACCTATGCGCCAGGATTAAGCTTGAAAGACGCCATGGATCAGGGCGTTGCTAAATTGAACTTTAATGAAAAAGTAGAAGTCGCTAAAAAAGTAATTGAAACCCTCATGACTTTACATCGTGACAGCAAGATCATCCATTGCGACCTCAAACTCGAAAATATCGTTTTAAATCTTGAAACGATGGAAGTACAGATCATCGATTTTGATGTTTCGCTACATATGGACGAGAATGAACAAGCTTCTACAAAAGAAATTCGCGGCACATTCAAACATCTTGCCCCTGAAATCATCGCCCAAAGCAAAGACGGCACGTATGTTTACAATAAAAAAACGGATACTTTTGCGTTGGGTGTCGTACTAGCAGAATGGCTGGAACTAGAAGATTATCTGTCTGATGATTTCGAGCAAAACGAACTTTTACTAACGCAAACCGCATCAAACTTATTTACATCCAAGCTGCTACCGCCGCAGCAAGAAACTGCATTAAAAGCCGTGCGCGGATTAATGGACCCCAATGATAGCACGCGGTTGGATTTAGCTTCGGCCTTTGAACTTCTGAGCGATAAAAAACTTAAAACCGTAGCTACGTTCTCATAAACTAATAAAATCAAAAAGGGCCCTCAAAAAAGGGCCCTTAATATAAAGATTAACTCACCGTAAAAGCGGACGAATGTCCAATATACGGATAAACTTTTCCACTCCAGCCTGATTTCCAGTCGCCGTAATGCGCGATTCGATATACGCCTTTTGGTGTCTCTTTTGGAATACGCCAGACAATCGTAATCAGAGAATTGGCAATGCCGCTACGTTCCCAATGGTATTCGGTATCCCAGTCATCATCTTTTTTGATTGTTTTCCATTGGCCATTCTCATACCTCTCTATTGCCAGAAAAGTATCCTGCGTATGATAATTATTTTTTGGATGACCACCCCAAAAAATTGCCTGAACAGTATCTCCAGGATGATAAATGGATTTCACATCCCCGGAAACATCACCGAATGATTTGGATACTGGTTTGTCATCAAACACGACGCCCGTTTGCAGATTCGTTTGTGAATCCAGCAGATCAAGCGGCTGCGGCCCTGCGTCAACAGGAACATGAGCAACCAGTGCCCTGGTTAATTTCGCGAATTCCTGTTGCAAGGCTGCCTGTGTCCACGGACCAAAATGTGTTGATGCTCCTTCGTAACGCTGCAACTGGTATTCTTCGTAAGTGGCAACATAACCCGCATAAGCATTTGACAGAGCAGAAAGCACAACATGGTGGCCCACAGGCAGCTGCTGCGCAACGGTTTCGCGAATGCGGCGACCTGTCATGGTTGTTAATTCAAATGGCGCCGCCACAATGACCAGATTACCAATTTTAATCATTTGCAGGGGAAGCACGTTGGGTGTCCATGGATAAGGCTTCATCGCGCCTGTCTGAACAGCAATCGGTTTCACACCCTGACACGCGGTGGTGGTCAGTTCGCACGCCAGGCCAGGAATGACATTACCAATGTTTTCGCAACTAATGCCCTGCTTGCCAACACCTTCTCCATCCTGTGTGCCAGCCAGCATGGAAACACCAATAGCTGCCGTACAGGTCGTCTGCGGTTTGCCGTTTGTATATTGCGGAACGATGCTTACCTTGTCCATGGCCACAAAAGTATGCCGATAATCGACATCCCCCGTTATCTGCTCCCCTGCCGCATGGAACAATTGCTTTGCTTTTTCATATTGCGGCTTGCCTGCTTTTTCTATTGCCAACAACCCCTGCAAGCCTTCGCCTCCTTCATGCCCGTACGGATTGGGTGAAACATCGCCTGCGTTCGCTTGTGCAAATGCCGCCACAAAAGTCCCTGGACTTTTGTCTGAACCAAAATCTTTTTCAAAAAGATATTCGGCATAGCCTTTATTATCACTGCTAATTAAATGATTTTTGTTATTCATGGAAACGCCATGAATGGGAAACCAATTAATAGTACCGATGGATTTCCCGTCCACACCATCGAATCGAATCAATGTCATTTCAGTGTCCGTATCACCCTGATAGCGCGCACGTTCCTGTTGCGGATTAAGCAGATAAGATTGCGGTGAACGGTTATAACTGATACCGGGCAAGGACCCTTTCGCTATCCGGATATGCGCCTTAGCCATGTTATTTTGCGCGCGTTCGATAGCCGTTACGATGCCGTTCACAATAGCGTCAAAATTTTCGCGGCTAAAACCCAAGGTGGTAAGGTTATAAAAAGCATAGGTAGAAAAACCGCCGGGCCCGCTATGCGTATGGGTAGCTGTTATCAGTACGTTGCTGTCGCTATAGCGGTCACCATATTTTTCCCTGAGCTTCATGACCACATGTTCTTTGATGCCCTGAAAAACCTGACCTAGATCCGCATTCACAAATACTACGCGCTTGCTGTTGCAGGGTGATTCAATCACAAATGCACGTGCCCATAAACGTTGAAGAATACCCGCCGTTTTCTGCTGTATCATGCCATAACCCATCATGCCTTCTTCAGCAGCAGGTCCTGTCACATCATAAATGCCGGCGCCGACATTAAAAGTATTATTATCTTCGCACTTGTTTACTGCAAAAGCGGTGGAAGAGAAAAAAGTGAGTGTCAATGCAATTGAGAGCAAACATCGTTTAGAACGATAACGCAGAACAGTCATGACGCCAATCTCCTGTGGCAAAGGTTCGTGAGTCCTGAAAAGGGACAACTATACGCTTTGAAGTCGGCTGAATTCCAGCATAATTTCACGAAAAGGAAACGGACACTCCCAAGTTTGCTGAAAACAGATCTTGTCATCCGCCTGCATAAGCTGAATAATAGGCGCGCAAAAAATCGTGAACCTGCCACGAAACAACGTTTGAGTCCAAGGAAAGACATCCATGAAAATCATTTATGATAACGACGCATCATCCGATGACGTAACCGCGTTAATTTATCTTGCCAGTCATCCGGATGTCACACTTGAGGCGGTTACTATCGCTGGCACCGGTGAAGCGCATGGGCCTGATGGCGCAAGGAATATCGCCGATCTCTGTTATATGCTTGGCAAACCCAATATTCCCATTGCCTATGGCAATGAGAAACCCTGCGACGCTTCAGGAAAACCTTTTCCAGATGTTTTGCGCAATCTAATGGACAATCTTTTTAAAGACAAAGATGTCCCCAAACATCCTAACCCGCCTATTAATGATTCCGCTGTTGAACTAATCAAAACTGTGCTCGAATCTAGCAGTGAAAAAGTCACTATTTTGGCGACGGGCCCTTTAACCAATATTGCTCAATTCATCGAACAATATCCATATCTAAAAGACAACATAGAAAAAATTGTGATCATGGGCGGCGCTGTCAATGTCCATGGCAATATAAAAGCGCTCGACCCCACATCAGACAATATTGTGGCCGAATGGAACATCTATGCCGATCCCAAAGCGGCAGATATCGTCTTCTCCTCCAAAATACCGGTTACCCTCGTGCCTCTCGATGCTACAAACCAGGTGCCAATGACAAAAGCGTTTTATGATTCCTTGAGCCATCAACTTCACGCTGGGTTAAAACTTATTTACCAGTTGCTCAAAGTGATAGTAGATAATTATGGGATGGAATTATTTCTTAAGGAATTTTATCTTTGGGATCCCTTGGCAGCCATGATTTGTGTTGACCCGCAGCTCGCCATCACGAAAACCATGGCAATCGCTATGGATCTTAAAAACGCCCAGACGAAACCCGTGGCTGAAAACAGCCATGGAGCCTCCCTGATTCAGGTTGCGGTTGAGATACCTCAAGCGCATTTGATACTGGGACAACTCATTAGCGAGATTAAATCCAATCTTATCCATGCACAAAGCAAGACAACGCCAACTAATCTTTTTCAAATACCGCCGGAAGTCAAAATGGATTCCTTTCAACAGGCTCATTCTTTTGAAAAAAGATTATCTTAAAATGGGTAATCGACTGGTTACGCCTGCTTCGAAGCAAGCCTTGTATCCAGCACCTTACCAACATAAAGGCCCTTACACTCGCGACTAAACCATACCCCTCTTGTTTCGCCGTATTCAGTCAGCTTATAGAGGCGATAATAAATATGATCTTGCCATTTTTTGCCAACCGTCGCCTTGCTTGCCCAAAAATCCCCATCAATAAAATAAATACCCTGCTGCTTGCGGAGATGAAAAGAGGCATTGCTTAGTTTGATTCCACGATCTGTTTTCATCGGATGGGCAAGCGCGCGACTCACTGTGTGAATAAAAGTGCCCGGCAAATGCTCATTACAATAACCCTGCGTCACATTTTTTTTATTTGGGATAGTTTGATAATAGGTTCCTTTCCACGTCACCGATCGGTAGTCACAGAAAGCCGTAGCAGGCAAAAGCACCAAAAATAAAATTCCTGCCACGATACGCTTCACGCTAACCTCCTTCACTCAAAGCAAATATACGCTCATAAGCGGTAGCAGCAGCGGCAATGATACCATCCACTTTTACCTCATGACGATTAAAAATGAATTCTCCCTTTTTCTTGTCCGTCACCCTGCCTTGTGCCTCCTGCACAAGCAAAACACCGGCGGCAATATCCCATTCATTTTTGGGGCCCAGACTCCAAGTTGCATCTCCTTGTCCCGCGGCAATCAATGCCAGCTTATAAGCAATAGAGCCTACTTGTTTGATTTGATGTTGCTGGAATCGCTCCCATTCACCACGCTTATATTCGGATCGACTTGCCAGTAACAAGAATGGATTTGAGGTAACATCTGGCGTGCAAACTATTTTCTGATTATTTAACCATGCGCCTTCATTTTTGATGGCATGAAAAAATTCATTGGTAGCCGGATTGAAAACAGCTGACAAAACAGGTTTACCTTTTTCAACCAGCGCGACGGAAATGGCATATTCAGGAATGCCGTAAGCGTATTCCTTTGTACCATCAATAGGATCGACCACCCATACACGCTCGCATTCCAGCCGCGAAGAATCATCGACGCTCTCTTCGGAAAGCCAACCGATAGCGGGAAATTGACCGCATAATTGCGTTTTCAGAATCTCATTGGCCAGCAGATCCGCCTTGGTAACAATGTCATTATTTGCTTTTTTTGCGACCGTAAAGCCGGTTTTTTGCAGGCCCAATATTGCCTCACCTGCTTCTAAAACTGCTTCCCGCAACGCTTTTAATTCATTAGTCATATGATTTAATTAACCTTCTTTGTTCTCTGGTTTTTCTTCTTAGCGCGCGCAAAGCGTCGTCCAATACTCGCAAAGGATAGATCAGCTTCCAGGGCACTGACCGTTCAATCGTTCGAAGTTTACGCTCAAGCTGCTTGTTTTTTTTAAGCAAGCTGTTGATATAAGCAAAACCCGGATATACTTTATCAAATTCAGCCTTAAGTGTCTGCCAAGTTGATGAAAAAGCTTCGCTCTCAAATGCTATTTCATCTTTGGCAAGCTTCATAAACAGCTCATACAAATGGGCACAGATAGGTGCAATCGCCACAGCGGGGTGTGATTTTAAATCCTCTTCACTGTATTCATAGTGCGACAATTTTTTATCCAGATAATAATTGGCATATTGATCCATATCGGACGGATCAACCTTTGATTGAATGCCCAGCTTGTCCTTGATACGCGCAAGCTGCTGGCGCGGGTTTTGCATAAGGAGATCATAACTGACCATCAGGCGATTTCTACCATGCGTGCAATTAATGACAGGAATGAGATGAATAAGCCATAACAACAGTCCTATCTCTATATCAGCGCCACTCAAGCGGCGCCATGACGAGGCACAAGCTAATGGATTTCGCAAAGCGATAATATAATTATCACTCAAATGCAGCTCCGCAAACACTTCCTGCCAGAAAGGGAGAACCCGCGAAGTACGCGGATCCTTGAAACCCCAAGATGAAGTTGATGCCAAACGCTTTTGCAGAATATGGGTGGCGGATAGCTTCAAATCACTAAGTACAGGATTATTGCGGCATTGATCGTCAATCAAATGCACGCTCATCCAGTTATCATTCAGCGCAAAAGATACACCACGATTAATTTTATAAACGATATCCTTATCTTCCCAAAATCCAGTGGGATTCCATTTGTTATTTCCCGAACCAAAATTATCGCCGAGGTCAATGCCCAATGCTTTTAATCCCCGCGTAATCGCACTGGTACCGCTTCTAGGCATTCCCACTACAATATAAAGGTTTTTTTTTTGCTTATTCACCTGCTCGCCATTCATTGGATGTATCCCAGCAACTTAATCTGCTTAACCAAGATGTCAATCATGGCCTCAGGATGAACATGTGCCGTGTCAATCGCGATTTCAGGTGCAACAGGCGATTCGTAAGGATCGCTAATCCCAGTAAACTGTTTAATCACCCCTTCTCGCGCTTTTTTGTATAATCCTTTACGATCACGTTCTTCGCAGATTGCAAGCGGCGTCGCAACATAGACTTCGATAAAACCACCTACTTCGCTGATCATTTGTCGCACCATTTCGCGTGCCCTGGCAAACGGCGCGACCAACGCGCAAATGGCAATACCACCATGCTTTGTAATTTCTTTTGCCACAAAACCGACACGCGTGATATTTGCTTCCCGATCTTCCTGACTAAAACCAAGGCCGCGAGATAAATGTGTTCGAATCACATCGCCGTCCAGCACAGAGATCTGTCTGTCTACCATTTCGCGCAGTCTTAACGAAAGCGCATTCGCCAAGGTCGATTTTCCCGAACTGGGAAGACCGGTTAAAAAAATAGTAAATCCCTGTTTATGTCGAGGAGGATATGCTTTTCGCAATTCATTAATTACCGTTGGATAAGAAAACCACTCGGGAATTTCCAAGTTTTTATGCAGCCTTTCGCGTAATTCAGTCCCGGAAATAGCAGCAGGTGTTTCATCTTCAGGAAATTGATCAATAGGAAAATAACGAGATTGCTTATGGCTATAGACCATTTCTTGAAAAGGAACAATTTCAATACCAATTTCTTTCTGATGAGTGAGCGCGAGATCTTGCGCCGCATAAGGGTCATAAAAGTTTTCACCGTCCTTGTTCCTGCCAGGACCCGCATGATCACGCCCTACGATAAAATGCGTGCAACCATAATTTTTGCGAATAATAGCATGCCAAACGGCTTCTTTGGGGCCGCCCATGCGCATCGCCAACGGCAATAAACTTAAAAAAGCATTATCCGGATAGGTTTTTAATACATGCTCATAGCAACGCACACGCGTGTAGTATTCAATATCTCCTGGTTTTGTCATGCCTACGACAGGATGCAGAAGCAAGTTTGCACCCGTCTGTTGAGCTGCACGTAAAGTCAATTCCTGATGTGCGCGATGCATGGGATTGCGTGTCTGGAACGCGACTATTTTTTTCCAGCCGCGCGCATGAAAAAGTTCGCGCAGGGCCTGCGGCGTATGGCGCAGATAACTAAAATCGTAATGATGCGGCAGCGAAATACCCAGCAGCTTTCCGCCTATATAAACATTTTTCATTTGGTGATAAAGATAGGAGACTCCCGGATGACTGTCATCCTGAGTAGTAAATATCGCTTCCGCTTCTTGTTGCTTATTCACTTGCCAGACATCTTCTACCTGCAAAATCGCCAGCAGCAAGCCTTCCGCATCCCGCAAAGCAATCTCATCGCCTGTCTTGATCGTTTCAGCAAACGCTGGATCAACGTCCAACATAATCGGCATTGGCCAAAGCGTTCCGTCTGCAAGCCGCATTCTGTTCAATACGCTTTCATAATCCGCACGGGTCATAAATCCGCTAAGCGGCGCAAATCCGCCATTCAAAATTAATTCAAGATCACAAAGCTGGCGATGAGATAGTGTTAAAGCGGGTAGTTCATGGGCACGGTATTTGTATTCGATTTTTTTTTCAGGTGTGAGCAGAGTGGCAGGTGCTTCAGCATGCCGTTGCGAAGAAATGAATGTTGATTCCATATCACTATCCTTAATGTTCCGGTAATATCAAGAGCGTTTAATTGAATGTTTAATGACAAATTTTCAAATTTAAGCAAATTCTCCTTAAATTAGCAGCATGGTGATATGAAATAGTTTATTCAACGAGTTCTCGCCAATCTCTTTTTAATCCATGTTGAGTAAATGTTTAGCAAGATGAAAGCTTTGTTTCCGTATCTCGGGTACCGCACTGCATTCCCAGGCAGCGCCCCTTGCTGGTGGCCCAAGGGTATAAAGCGATGAAGAAAAATGGCCTGATGTTTCCTTTAATGCACCCACTGATGAAACGGCAAACCCCAGATCAAGCGGGTCCATTAATGCCATACCGCGCGAGAGAAGCGACTGCACTAACGGCTGCTGCATTGAGCTTAAGGATGGCCCCATACAATTAATGACCCATTTCACTTCCAGCGGTAATATATTATTTTTGTGGCGCAATTTTATTTTTGCGATCCTTTTTTCTATTTCAAGAATACGTCCGGCCAAAATTTTTAACTGGCCGCGATTGCGCAACTGCATTAACAAGTCTGCTACTTTCTTATGCACGCGATGACGATGGATGTTCCAGTAAGGCAGTAGGTGTCGCAAAAACCGGCTTTTGTCCGCGAGACTTGATCTTTCCCACAATGCAGGAATATAGCCTCGCAGCGCATTAATTATTGAGCGCCAATCGCCGCCTTCATTAATATGATTTTTGCTTCTGGAACGCAAATGCATTGAAAGCATGCGCAACTGATGAGGCAAGTGATCCTGCATCAGCAGATAAGGCACTTTGACATCTGAGTGTGACAACGGCAGCAACCCATGACGCGATACGGCATAAATCGGCCCCTGATGGTCCTGATGATACAGCGTTAACACAGCATCAATCATACTTAATCCGGTTCCCACAATTAACACCGGATCCTTTTTTTCTATGCGCCGGGGCGCTGTATATTCCCAGGGGTTATGAATACAATTAACTTCTTCGGAAACAGAAAAGGGAAAAGCAGCTGGCAAATTATTTCCCAACGCCAATACAACTTTGTCTACTGGAATGCGTTCATTATTTTTTGAAATCAGTACCGCCTGACTCCCTGAATAAGCAATATCGACGATTTCATGAGGCGATAATGTCAGACGTGTAACAGCAGAATCCGCCTGAATCTGCATCAGCAAATCTTTTAGATAACTTCCATAGAGAAAACGTGGCACGAATTGTTCGTGGCAAGCAAGCGTCCTATCCAAAAAGGGAGTGGCCGCAGAGTGGGTATTAAGCCAGTTAACAAAGTGTTCTTTTTCATCCTCGAATACGCTCATATCTTGTGCGCGCACATTCAGCAGATGAAAGGGAAAGGGTGTGCTATAGGCATCGCCAGCACCAAAACAGCCGCGCTTTTCAAATAAAACAACTTCCAGCGGGTGTCGGTTTATACGGTGCAGTGCCGCTGAGACCGCCGTTCCTGAAAAGCCTGCACCAATGATACCGATTCGATGAACCGGCTTGTGCTCACTTAACTCCATGTAGCCATCATATCCAATAATTAATTTAATACTATTAAATCTGCTGCCCGTCATTCATTGGAATCAACAGCAGGGACTTCTTAAAAACGCTTAAGGTACCATGCAGTTAATAAAAAGTCATTGGGAATGACCTGTTTAAAAACCAGGTTTGGCTATCTCTGTACACGACAAAATTTCTAACCGTTCACCCTGAGGAGGCCGCGAAGCGGCCGTCTCGAAGGGTGAACGGTTAGAAATTTTGTCGTGTACAGAGTTTGACTATATCATATCGGCAAAATATTATTATTATCTGAATTACCTGGGCAAAATTAACACTCTCACTATGAATCTTTATCGCGCCGCTTTCTTGCACATCAAAACCTTTCCCTCTGCGTTCTGGGTCGTCCTAAGCGCCACCTTAATGAACCAGATCGGTAATATGGGTATTGTTTTTCTTGTTCTCTATTTAAATCAGCATCTGGGATTCAGTCTTTCTCAGGCTTCCATCGCCTTCGCTGTCTTTAGCGGCAGCATGCTTGTGGCGGGCATGGTGAGTGGCGGCCTGATTGATCAGTCAGGCGCCCTGCGAGTCATGATAGGCGCTTTGTGCGCAAACGGATTAACCCTGCTACTTTTCCCGCTAACCCATACGTATTCAGCGATTTTGTTTATGTGCCTTATCTGGGGCACCCTGTATGGTCTTTACCGGCCGGCTTCGCAAACCTTTGTGAGCCAGCTTTCTGCACCCGGTATTCATAAGCTTACTTTTTCGCTTTATCGGCTCACTATTAATCTGGGAATGAGTATTGGCCCTGCGCTGGGCGGTTATCTCGCTTACCATTCCTTTGCAGCGATCTATGTAGCCAATGGCTTCGCCAATCTGCTGGCCAGCCTGATACTGATTGCTGGCCTGGCACACTCAGGCTGGCTGGATAAACATGCCGCCGCGAGACAAAAGCTTTCCCTCAACATTCGCTGGCTCAAATATGACCCCCTATTACGCCTGTTTGTCATCGGCATGATCCCGGTCTCCATGGTTTTCTTTCAGCATGAATCCACACTGGCTGTCTTTCTGAAACGCGACTTGGGCTTCTCATTAAGTTTTTATGGATTATTATTTACTTTAAATACCTTCATTATTGTTTTCTGCGAACTCCCGCTCAATGTGGCCACCATGAATTGGCCTTATCGTATCAATTTTCTGTTAGGCAGCCTGCTGATTACTGCCGGCTTTGCCGGACTTTATTTTGCGACACGTGAATGGCATATCATTCTGCTAACCGTCATCTGGACTGCCGGTGAAATGATACTCTATCCTGCAGCCAGCAGTTATATCGCCGACATCGCACCCTCCGCCCATCGCGGAAGCTACATGTCGCTCTACAGCACTTGTTCAAATCTCGGTATACTATTAGGTCCTTGGGCTGGCGCTATCGTGATGGAAAAAACGGGCGCGCAAGGATTATGGATCGCCTGCGGCATCTGGGGCATGCTCTCCATGATTATTTTTAATTATTTGCGCGAATCAAAGCAGTTGGGTGATAATGACGTGTCATGGCGGACAGACGCCGACACGCATTGAATGCATTAATACGGAAGGATTTATGAATACATCAATGAACACGATGGCCAAATTTATTTTTTGGAGCCGATGGCTGCAAGCGCCATTATATTTGGGGCTCATTGTTGTACTGGCCTATTATGTTTATGAATTCGCTGTTGGATTGATCCATCTGATTGCCACCGCACATGACATGACTGAAACAGCTACCATGCTGCAAGCGCTGAATCTGATTGATATGGTCATGATCGCCAATTTGCTGATCATGGTCATTGTAGGCGGTTACGAAATTTTTGTTTCCCGATTGAATATACGCGCGCACCCTGACCATCCTGAGTGGCTGGATGAAGTTAACGCAGGCACAATGAAAGTTAAGCTGGCATTAGCGCTGGTCACCATCTCTTCTGTTCATCTGTTAAGTACGTTCATTGATCCCGCCAAGAAAGAGAGTGCGACGGTTATGTGGCAAGTCATTATTCACCTGACACTGGTGATCTCCGCAATCGCTATTGCCCTGACAAACAAGCTGATTATCACTTCTCGCCAGCGGGCTTTTCCACTCAAACATGACACGGGAAATGGTTAAATCCTTACCCCTCTACGGTAAAGGATGACCCGCATCCGCAAGTCGTTTTGGCGTTAGGATTACGGATAATAAACTGCTCGCCTTCAATGTCTTCTTTATAGTCAATTTCCGCTCCCGCCAAATACTGAAAGCTTAGCGGATCAACCAACAGCTGCACTGTCGCCGAACCACCTTCTTCCCCATTCTTATCGTCCCCTGTCTGCCGGGTTTTGACAGGCTTGCTAATGACAGTGTCATCGGGCTGCACAGCCTCATCAAAGGTAAAACCATACTGAAAGCCAGAGCACCCCCCACCTGTCACATAGACTCGCAACTTGAGGTTAAAATTGCCTTCTTCCTGTATGAGTTCCCAGACTTTAGCTGCCGCATTTTCGGTAAAAATTAATGGATCTGACATGTTCATGGCCTCGTTTTGGGCATTATACCAGAATTTTAAAGCGCCCTCAGAGATTAATAAAAACTATTAATCCCATAAAAACAATTAAATAGTTTTACCATCCGGGCTATTATATCTTAGCGGAATACCCATTATAGGAGAAATAATAATGTTAAATATAGGCGACCGATTTCCAGATTATGCTTTAAAAGGCGTGGTTTCCACCGACATCAAAAATGCGTTTGTGGACATAAGCCGCAAAGATTTTTCAAACAAGTGGCAAGTATACTTCTTCTGGCCCAAAGATTTCACCTTTGTTTGTCCCACAGAAATTGCCGAATTCGGCAAGCTGTATGAAGCTTTTACGGATCGTGATACAGAACTGCTCGGCATCAGTACCGACTCCGAGTTTGTACACCTTGCGTGGAAACAGCAAAAAGATGAATTACGCGATCTGCCTTTTCCAATGCTATCCGATCTCAAGCGGGAGCTTTCAACGGCGCTCGGCATTCTCGATCAACAGGAAGGCGTGGCTAAACGGGCTGTATTCATCGTTGACCCGGAAGGCATTATCCGCTTCACGATGGTCACTGATCTCAAAGTAGGACGAAATCCGCGCGAAGTGCTGCGCGTACTGGATGCGCTGCAGACTGACGAGCTGTGTCCCTGCAACTGGCAAAAAGGCGAAGCCACATTAGTGGTTGCATAAAGGAGAATAACAATGAATATTGAAACATTAAAAAGTGAACTGCCTGATTATGCGAAAGATATCCGACTCAATTTGGGATCAGTGTTAAGCGAAGAAGGCGCATCCGATCTCAACCAAAAACAGATCTTGAGTATTGCGCTGGCTTCAGCTTATGCGACGCGCAACCGCGATGTCATTGATGCCGTCGCCCACCAGGCAAACGCAGAACTCTCACACGAGGAAATAAGCAGCGTGAAAACAGCAGCGACCCTGATGGCGATGAACAATATCTATTATCGCTTTACTCATGCTCTGGAAGATCAAACGTACGCAACCATGCCAGCAAAACTGCGCATGACAATGATGGCCAATCCAGGAATTGATAAAATCATCTTTGAATTGAGCAGTCTCGCCGTTTCCGCAATCAATGGCTGCGGCAAGTGCATGAATGCACATACCCAGCAAATTGAAAAAGCAGGCATCAGCAAAGTGGCAGTGCAATCCGCTATTCGTATTGCGAGCGTCATCAATGCGACTGCGCTCGCCAGGGAAATTGCTAATTAACAATTAGCCATTCGCCCGCAGCGCTTTAATGGCTGCGGGCGCATAAGGATTTACCATGAAAAGCATCAGAGAAGCTTCTGACAACCTGACAGATCTCAAGACAGATTGCAGAAAATATCAACGCCATCTGCTTAACAAAATTGCTTCCCTGGCCGAAAAACTTCCCGTTCCCATCTTAAATGAATACATTATCCGCGCTGAACATCAAAAAAATATCTGCCGCTCCGTGAAACGTCTCGATGGCGCCGTAGACACGGATAAAATCATTCACATTGCGAATACAGGAGGCAATTTAGCCCACCTGCTCGGCTTTCCCTCCTCCGCTTTTGACTATCTTCCCGGCTCCAAGACACACTATATTAATTATCTGGATTACACTGAGGCATGCTCTCCGAAAAACCATGCAAAACTTTATGCTGCCATCATGAAATATAATGAAATCACACGGATCATAGATGCGCTGGAAAATAATTTGCCCCTATTCAAGATGACAATCAACGATCCCAACATACAGGCCATCTTAAAAATTCACCGTGATTCACCCTATTTAAAATTTGCAAGCGACATATTTGGGATAGATAAAAGCTCGCTCTCAGGTTATGGGCTGACTGATTCTGCTAACAATGCGACACGCTTCTGGAAATCAAAAGGACACAAATTACTCGAGAAATTGCAAAAAACAATGACAGAGATTGAGTCGCCCGAAACAATTTATAAGCCCCTGCCTTAATTTCATACTGGCAATAACAGTGCCAAAAAAGCGATGGGACGACGGCGGAAGCGGAAATTTACCAGACAGTAATGCGCCTGCACGGGGACGACAAACGATGACGCGGGATGATACCGCAAATAAACACTCTCAAATAAATGCCCGCTAATTCTCTGGCAAGAAGCTGTCATTTTATGGATAATCTCATTCCTCGCGCCATACGATCAGAACAATTTAAAAGGAAGTCTATCATGCTCTGGGTAAAAGCTTTTCACATCATTTTTATGGTGACATGGTTCAGCGGACTGTTTTATCTGCCACGTTTGTTTGTCTATCATGCAATGGCAACCGACCCCATTAGCCTTGATCGCTTCAAGGTCATGGAAAGAAAGCTATTTTATGGTATTGCCACACCCGGTGCAGTTTTCACTATCCTGTTTGGTCTTTGGATACTTAGCTACGACTTCCATGGTTACATGCAAATGACCTGGCTGCATATCAAACTGAGCCTGGTGCTACTACTGATCCTTTATCATGGTTATCTTGGCAAACTACTGTATGATTTCAAGCGCGACCGCAACAAACACGGCCACGTCTTTTATCGTATCCTTAATGAAGTTCCCGTGCTCTTTCTCGTTTTTATTGTAATACTTGTCGTGGTAAAACCTTTTGGGATGATTGCGAATTGAGGTCTTTGGACTTGGATAACTGCTGATCGGCGCTAGCTGAAAATTTGTTATTACGCTGATAACCCGTAGAAGCCGTATCCGACCACCCTATTATTGATTGCAATTGCTTAACTACGCCCTTTCTTTTGCGCGCGGTTAATTTAGGGGAATTATCTTGTGAAAGATTGATCCATCCATCTTCCTCAAGAAGAGCATTTTCTTTAAGCTTATCGGTTTTTGTATCACTTTTTTTCTCTTCGCTATAGTCGCCATTGATGACCAACGGCTCGATTAAACGTTGTTGGATAACATCCGCTTGCGGCCTTTTTTTCGCTTCATAATCCTCTACCCTGAGGATATCTGTCTGACAGATAGGTACAATGCT
The DNA here is from genome assembly GCF_902459475.1 of Aquicella lusitana. Taxonomy (NCBI): domain Bacteria; kingdom Pseudomonadati; phylum Pseudomonadota; class Gammaproteobacteria; order Legionellales; family Coxiellaceae; genus Aquicella; species Aquicella lusitana. The sequence continues at coordinate 1,809,539 of NZ_LR699114.1, forward strand.
GCCAACAACCTCCTGAATTGCATTGTCGCTATTCGCCAGCGTTCCTTCCTGCTCAGGATCAAACAAAGATTGCTCCATCGCTCTTTTGATTGCATCTTTAGTTTCATCGCTCGCCGCATCAACTTTGATTCCCTGCCGCAAGGTTTCTTTTTTAATTTTTATTTTTTCTATGATTTCTTTCTGGTATTTCTCATGCGCATCCAACAAAGCCTGGATCTGGTCAAGCACCACATCCAGCTTGTCGATTAGGATAACCTCGAGCAATGCCTTGGTACCTTTAAGGCCGGAAGGGGTATATTTATTCAGTGCCGATTTCACCAGATAAGGCCAGGAAGCATGGCGTTTGTCTTGAATTTCTTTGATGGTTGCCCGGTAAGCATCACCATTTAAATCAAGAAATAGCTTGACGGACGGAATACGAACCGCACTTTCATAAGAGCGCAGGTTATCGCTAACCATCAGGTAATCAGCCAACTGAACAGGAGGATAATTCATCGCATATTTCAGCAAATTTTCCCATTCAATGTAACCGGTATGATTTGTCGCGTTTACAATAGTCAACAGCTGCTCAGGAGACAGCTCGTCAATCAGGCATTTGGCATGTTCTTCTGGTAAAAGCCAGGTACTCTCTTGTTTTAACTGCTGCTTTAACGTGTAAAGATTGGACGGTTCAACGGCAATAATATCGCACTTTTTTTCTACTTTATGGATATAAAAAATATGCTCATCTACTAGCACATAAGCATTCGGCGATTTCCCTGGTAACTTGTTCATGTTGGACAAAAGATAATTTCGAATGACCCGTTTTTCTTCCTGATCAGTCTCTGCCAATTCTGCTTCTTTGGGCAAAGCCATTAACAATAAGTCATAACCACCGCGCTTCTTGCGCAAATACGAAAGGAGATGGGAAGAAAAAAAATTAGAAGCAGAACTGAGCGCCATATGCAGAAAATAAAGAAAATCCTTACCTGCTTTTTTACCGGGCAGTGGCTTGTCTGATAGCAACGATATCAGGATAAAGGCTTGGAACCAAATATATGAAAGCGGATCATAAATAAATTTACTCTTATATCCTATACACCAGTAGATAAAATCCAATGAAAGCTGGTAAGCCGCACCCATCCCAAATGAATAAGCATTATTTTTGGCAAGTACTTCCTGGCGATGTTTGGTACATTTATTTGTCAACGTCATTTCAACCAATGCACGTCCGTCAATCAATATGCGGGGAAGATACATCAGATAAAAACCAAGCCCATAGGGCACCATTTGCGAAGCAATGAAAATGGCGGTCATATCGATAGCATAAAGCGTGGGGCTCGCGAGTCCCGCAAAAAGAATGGCTGCGTCTTCACAACCACAGTGCGTGTTATTGGGATTCGCGTGTTCTTTGCTAATCGTTTTCGCAAGGCTAGCGTTGTTAATTATATCGTTTGCACTCATTTTTCCCCATTGGGGAAGAATCACACAAGTCGTTACTACAAAATTAGCGGCCGCAGCTGCAAGATAAGCGGTATATCCTAAATAGGACTCCTCTGCAGCTTTTTCCGGGTCATAAACTTTTTCGCAAAAATAATATTTGAATATTTCATAGCCTAATACGGGACCCAATAATACCAAATTGATCCAGAGTCCCTGATAAAATGCTTTTCGTGTGTCGGCAGAACGATAAAAGAAGGTGAGGTTTGCCGGGTCCATAAAGCGCGACGTACCTTCCCAAGTCTGTATCAGATTTTCAGCGCCGTCATCAGATTGAGAGACTACCCGGGCAAGAGCGGCCGTCTGTGTATAGGTTTCCTTGATGGCAGGCCCTACAGAAGTAACTTTGGTATAGGTGTCTTTAATACTAGAGGTGATTGAATTGAGTTTATTTTTTGCCCGGTCGAAAAATCGTCCATGCATAAGGGATTCCCTTCGTTGGCATTTTTATATTTCTTTGAAAATAACATCGCCGGCTTAAGGTATTCTTAAGAACTGGATCGGCCCGCCGCAGAAAAGATACTATTGCAGAATGTGTTTTAACGCCCCATCAATCTCCGGATACTCAAATTTAAATCCCGCTTCGAGCAGACGTCTGGGATAAGCATGCTGGCCTTCCAGGAGTAATGCTTGCGCCATCTCCTCACCCAGGATCAGCTTTAATAAAAACGCCGGCATCGTGACAGCCGCCGGTCTGTTCAGTGCTTTTCCTATCGCTTCTGACAACATGCGCTGAGTAATCCCCTCAGGCGCTGCCACGTTAAAAGGGCCTGATAAGACGGGATTTGCTAACAGAAAATCGATTGCACGGATCACATCATCAATCGCCACCCATGAAAATGGCTGATGGCCTGTGCCAATGGGACCGCCAAGAAAAAAGAGATAAGGTTGCATCATTTTAGACAAGGCACCGCCTTCTTTTGCCAGCACGACGCCAAAGCGCAAAAAGACAACACGGACACCTGCCGCAATGGCGGGTTGGGCAGCTTTTTCCCACTCACATACGATCTGCGATAAAAAATCTGGGGGAGCGTCACAGTTAAGGCGAGTACTTTCATCCAGACGTGGAGGCAGCCCGTCATATAGCTGTGTTTGCAACCCATAAACTCCCACACCGCTTGCATTCAATAAGGCCGGCGCATGAGCCCCGAGGCCAGCCAGCAACCCTGCTATTTTACGGGTGGCCTCGACCCGGCTTTGGAGAATTTCTTTTTTACGTTCCGCATTCCAGCGTTTGCTGCCAATATTGGCACCCGCCAGATTCACCACAACCTCTGCAGACTGGAGTATCGCTGGCGTGAGACGATCCCAGGTTACTGCCTGCACACGTTGGCCAAACACTTCCTCTATGTGCTGCTGGGTACGTCCGATGACTGTCACCGTATGTTGTTGGTTGAGCCAATGCTCAACCAACCGCTTACCAATTAAGCCTGTTGCGCCTGTGACAACTCTATGCATGAAGACTCATCCTTGAGTAGTTTGTCAAAAACTTCTTCCGCTGCGTTTAATGTCGCAACAATCTCCTGAGCCCCGTGCACGGCTGAAACAAAACCCACTTCGAAGGCGGAGGGAGCAAGATAAATACCTTTGCTCAACATACCATGAAAAAATCGTTTAAAGTGAGTCAAATTAGCGCGCTTCACAGCACCCTCTGTTTCGATTTTATCTACTTCCGTGAAAAAGAGGCCAAACATGCTGCCAATGGAGGTGGCATAGAAAGGAATCGATGCAGCCATCGCCCGAGTATAAAGACCTTGTATCAATGTCTGGGTCTTTTTTTCCAATTCAGCATAAAAGCCTGGCTGGGTCACCAGATCCAGCGTAGCAAGTCCCGCTGTCATGGCAATAGGATTCCCCGATAGCGTGCCTGCCTGATACACAGGCCCTAAAGGTGCAATGGAGCGCATGATTTCGGCGCGGCCGCCAAAAGCAGCGGCAGGGAAACCGCCGCCTATAATCTTGCCCAGCACGGTCAAATCCGGCGTGATATTAAAATAGGTTTGCGCTCCACCCAGACCCACGCGAAAACCAGTGATCACTTCGTCAAATATCAGCACGCTGCCATAACGATCACACAATTCGCGTAAACCCTGCAAAAAACCGGGAACCGGCAGAACCAGATTCATATTTCCCGCCACCGGTTCGACGATGACTGCGGCGATATCATTTCCATACTTTGCAAACAGCGCCGCTACTTCTTCCAGGCGGTTAAATTCCGCCACCAGGGTATGCTGCGCGATGCTCTCCGGCACGCCGGCTGAACTCGGCACACCCAAGGTAAGCGCGCCAGAACCGGCCGCGACCAGCAAACTATCCGCATGCCCATGATAACAGCCGGCAAACTTGATGATTTTATCGCGCCGCGTATAGCCACGGGCCAGCCGTATCGCGCTCATGGTCGCTTCTGTCCCGGAATTGACAAAGCGTATCATTTCAATTGAAGGGAGCAGCCCGCATACTTTTTTTGCCAGCTTGACTTCAATTTCAGTCGGCGCGCCAAAACTTAACCCCTGTTGCAGCGCTTCTGTCACTTTTTCAATTACATAGGGGTGGGCATGACCCGCAATCAGAGGACCCCAAGAGCAAACATAATCAATATATTCTCGGCCATCGGCATCCACCAAGTAGGGGCCGTGCCCGCTTTTTATAAAAACAGGCTCGCCTTCTACACCACGAAAAGCCCGCACAGGTGAATTGACGCCGCCCGGGATATAATGTTGAGCCAGATTAAATAACTGTCTTGAAAGCATCATCGTTGGTTTTCTCTGTTAGATTGAGAGCGTTTATTTAACTTATCCCCGCCAGTTTTTACCGGCTGATTACCCTACCCTTCATGGCAATTAAGTATTATAATCTGCCATCACTAATCCAATAATTCAAAAAATCGTGACATTTTATCTTAATTAATCACACCTAAACAACCGAGAGAAAACCCATGCAAGAGAGAACCCCCGCACCCTTTAAACGCTATATGTGCTTGTTATGCGGCTATATTTACGATGAGGAAAAAGGCTGGCCAGAAGACGGCATCGCCCCCGGCACACGCTGGGAAGATGTACCGCCGGCCTGGCAGTGCCCGGAATGCGGCGCCACTAAAGATGATTTTGAAATGATTGAAGTAGCGTAAATTAAAGCGTTTCAAAACCACGGTACGTTTGCCAGGGTAGTTCTTCATACGAAAGATCCGTAACCCTGGCAAGCTCAGGACCCTCTTTTAGCCACTCGTACAATTTCGCTACTTTGTCTTTTTCACCGCAGGCGATGACTTCGACACGACCATCGGGCAAGTTTCGCGCGAATCCTGTCAGACCCAGTTTTTCAGCCTGCTCCTGCGTGGAAGCACGAAACCACACGCCTTGCACCTTTCCTGCAACAAAACAGTGAATACAAATTTTTTCTGTCATCTGGTGCTCCTTTTCAGAGATTATTTACGTCTGAAGACGACTACCTGCACATGCCCCATTGAATCATGCGCCACAATTTCAAACCTGGATACAATCTCCGTCGGAAGGGCATTGAAATACGCAACCCGTGTGACAAAAAAAGCGGGGCTCGTGAATTCAAGCAGCGATTGCGGATCGTCTATAAAAACAGGCTGCTCTCCTCGCGGCAATGCATGAGGCATCTGGGTGAGATATTTGATAGGCCAGCCATCGGGTTTCTCTTTATAAAACACCAGGCGCGACCGATTTTGTATACGCTGTTCTTCGACAGCAGCAACAAAGTGACGGGACTGGTTGAGTGACAATTCAATTTTTTCCATCACGCCTATGTACGTCATGACAAAGCCGAGCGCAGCCGTCATAATCATCCACGTCGTAAGGCATGCTTCGCGATTGATATACCGAAACACAACCAGAAAATTCAGCAGCTGCATTGCAATGAGAAGGGTGACAACCGGCAAATAGGCGATGCCAAAGTCTAGGTGACGATTGTTAGCATAAAAAAAGACGGCCTCTGTTGCCAGCATGAGCAAGGCCGGAAAATATAAAAAAATTCTTAAGATAATCGAACGCAAAAGGGAAAAATATTTTTCCCTTGTCAGAACGGCAAAAGGATAAGCCGCTATTAGCGCAATAGCAGGGGCCATAGGCAGAATGTAACGTGTCTTTTTGTCGCCGGGGATGCTCATGCCAATTAGAATAACCAGCATCCAACCGACCAGTTTCAACAGAAACCCCGCATCCGGCAGGGAACGCCTTCGATATAGAAAGATATAAACCATACCGCCTGTTACGAGAGCGGCCAACGGAAAACTCAGCGCATAATTACCCATGCCGTCTACAAAATAAAAATAAACAGGCAGATAACTATTATCTATTCTGCCCAGCACCTGCATACGCAACACATCACGTAAAAACGCTTCACCACCAACATGATAGGCAAGCGCAAGCAGTGTGCCAGTACAGATCAAAAGTAGAACTAAGGCGATTAATCCGGAAACAAAACATTTTTTAAAATTAAGCTTCAGCAGGTAATAGACGCAGATCACCCCTGTAGGCATGACAAGGCCTATGGGGCCACGGAATAAAAAACCCAGCACCAGAAGCGGATAAATCCATTTTGCACGTGCAGGTTTATTTGCTTTGTCAGCTGAATACACCAGATAAAAACAGCAAACGGTCACCAGCGCAGGATACATATCAAGTGCAATGGTTCGTGCACTCTTTAAAAAAGCCAGGGTTAGCAAAAGAAAAAAAACAGCATACCATCCCCAACGTATGCTATGAAGCGTACCCGTGCAGAACGTCATGACCAATGTCAGGCTGGCTGCAAGTGCGCTTGGCAGTACGGCAACCAATTTATTCATGTCGCCAAAAAGACAGGCAAACAGATAGATTAGGAAAGTTGAAGTAACAGGATAATCAGGGTAAGGCTGCTGATAGGTAGTAGGGAACCAGGTCGGCCCATAACGCCACATTTCCAGAGCAAACAGATAAAAGCGCGACTCAAAACCAATAATTTCCTGAGCGCTTAATCCCCAGGTAAAAAAAACCAGGCTCAGAAAAAAAATGGCCAAGGACGCTAGCCCTCTACGGTACAGTACGGACATGATGGATTAATCTTTATCTAAAAATGATGGTTCGCATCTTAGCATAACTCTTCATGCAGTCGAACCGAAGGCCTCCAGACATAACCTGGCTACGCAGTTCCTCTGTACACGACAAAATTTCTAACCGTTTGCCCTGAGGAAGCCGCGAAGCGGCCGTCTCGAAGGGTGAACTTCTCGCCAAGAATGAAACTCTACTAGCCGCTGGACGGAGCTCTATTTATAATGACCTCACGCGCTCAGGGATTTTGTTATACAATTCCGTTCCACACAAAGCCGAGGAACGGCGGTGAGCGTTCACAAACAAAACAACAGGAGTACCATGAAAGATTATTTGATTGCTCCCTCGCTGCTATCAGCTGATTTCGCCAAATTGGGAGCTGAAGCAGAAGCCGTATTGCAAGCTGGGGCTGACATGCTGCACCTGGATGTCATGGATAATCATTATGTCCCCAACCTCACGGTGGGGCCGCTGGTCTGTGAAGCACTTAGGAAATATGGCGTTCGAGCGCCCATCGATGTGCACCTCATGACGCGTCCCGTGGATCGCCTGATCGTGGACTTTGCAAACGCCGGCGCCACGCACATTACTTTTCATCCTGAAGCGTCCGAACACGTGGATCGCAGCCTCGCACTGATCCGAAAGCACGGCTGCAAAGCAGGCCTTGCACTGAATCCAGCCACCACACTGCATTGTCTTGAATATGTGCTGGATAAAATTGACATCATCCTGATCATGTCCGTCAATCCTGGCTTTGGTGGCCAAACCTTTATTCCTTCGTCCCTTCAAAAAATTCACCGGGCCAGAGATCTGATAAATTCCAGCGGTCGGGACATTCGTCTGGCCATAGATGGCGGCGTTAAAACTGATAATATTGCGCAAATTGCGCAGGCAGGCGCGGATATGTTCATTGCCGGTTCTGCCGTGTTCCACCACCCCGATTATCGGGAAGTCATTTCGCTCATGCGCGAACAATTAGCAGACGTAAAATAAAAGGTTAGCTCATGCAAAAACCCAAACCCACGGCCGGTCTTCATCACGTTGCGCTTTATGTAAAAAAATTTACTGAATGCGCTCACTTCTACACAAACCTGTTGGGCATGAAAATCATGTGGCAGCCCGATGAAGATAACCTTTATCTCACTTCAGGCAATGACAATCTTGCTCTGCACCGCGCGCCTGCTGATTTCATGCCTGCGCCTCATCAGCATCTGGATCATATCGGTTTTTTTCTGACTGAAAAGGAAGAAGTGGACCGCTGGCATGATTACTTGCAAGCCAACGGCGTCACTATCAAAGCAAAGCCTAAAGATCACCGTGACGGTACGCGCAGCTTTTACTGCGCGGATCCGGATGGAAATATTGTGCAGCTTATTTATTACGTTTTATAACCCGGAACCAGAGCGGCTCTTTCACTCGCTTCCTGCAGCTGCAAGATATCAAACACAATTCGATCAGCTACATTCTCAAGCTCAGGGAAACGCTTTTTTGCCTCTGCTGTGATCTTTGAACGGTTTGCCAGCTTATCCAGAATGGTGTCCATCCATTGAGGCAATGCTGGATTAAAGATAAGCGCAGGATTCATGAGTATTTCTATTAGAAATCGCATATGATCATTCTGCGGATAAGTACGCAAAAAATTCAGTATTTTCTCGAGACAGCTTTGCTCAAATACAGCCGCTTTTAATCCGTATTGATCAACCAACTTAATTAATGACCTGGCAAAACCCGTATATTCTAGCGGACCTATGTTACTGAAATAACTTGGATTCGCCCTGCTCTTTTGCGTGCCTATTTCTTCCAAGAGTGCGAGATAGGGCTTTAACGGCAAGGCATGAATGAGCTTAAGCGTTTCCAGCAGCTGTTTCCTGTCATATTGTGTTTTAAATAAATAAGGTCGGATTCCTTTAATTTTATACTCCTTTACTGGCTTGAGTGCCTGCTCCAACTGCTTCAACAAACGAACAACCAGCGAGTTTTCATGAGCAGACCAGCTTCTGCCCGTGTCCCACTCTGCCTGTATTATCGAATCTAAGAAAATTCTTGCATTTTGAGCTTTATCCAAAATAGGCGAAAAATTTGCATATTGCGGAAGAATCTTTTGAGGATAATGGATGAAAAAAGCTTTAGCGTCTGCTTTTTTTTCAGGATCAGCATCACCTTGCAGAAAGCGTCTCCATAAAATATCCTGGCTTGCTAGTCGGTAAAAAAGCTTGGAAACCTCGCTCGCTCTCACGAGATCAGGAGGATTCAAGTAGAAAAGTATCAGCGTAATTACTTCGACTGGAACCGTTTCAAAAGGACCGTTAGCTGATATCGTTGTTGTTATTTCCTTATTATTTTTACTTTCCTTATCCACTTTTTTTTTGCGAGAAAAAGGCATCAGCACACCCCGTTATTCCTGATAGTAATTGGTTTTTTTTGAAATAAAAAAGGATAACGGCTAAGAGTGTGGCAGCATCAAGGGGCCAAGTCAATGAGCCCAACTGCTTCTTAACCCGCCCGATGATAGGGCTAGGAATGAAGAAAGTAATTTATTATTTAACAAACAGTTGGCATCAAATTCCTTGCGAAAGCTTACTGTTTTCGCACACCCGCTGCCGAGCCTAACAGCACGATATCAGCTCTGCGTTTCGCAAAAATGCCGTTTTCTACTACGCCCACGATCTGCTTTAGCTTCTCTTCCCATTCTCGCGGTTCCAGCATTTTGAGATTGTAAACATCCAGAATCTGGTTCCCGTTATCGGTTACAAATCCTTCTCTATAGACAGGATCGCCGCCAAGCTGCACAATCTGCCGCGCCACAAAGCTCCGCGCCATGGGAATCACTTCCACCGCAACCGGGAATTCGCCCAGCATGTCAACTTGCTTGCTTTCGTCCGCGATGCAAATAAATTTTTTAGCGGCAGTCGCAATGATTTTTTCCCGCGTCAGCGCACCGCCGCCGCCTTTGATCATCTGCTTTGCTGGATTAATTTCATCTGCGCCGTCCACATAGAGCGGCAAATCGCCGACAGAATTGAGCTCAATCAAGGGAATGGAAAGTGCCTTCAGTTTATTCGCTGTGGCAGTCGAACTCGCCACAGCGCCTTCGATATTTTGTTTGATGCGGGCAAGCGCATCAATAAAATAACCAACCGTGCTACCCGTCCCAACCCCGATTATCATGTCTTGTTCGATGAATGATAACGCAGCTTCCGCAGCTGCTTTCTTTCCTGCTTCCTGATCCATGCCGAATCCCCATTACAGAATATAGCTAGACAAGTCCTCGTCCTTCACCAGCTGCTGCAGGCGCTCGTTAACATAGGCTGCATCGATATTGATTTCTTGGTCTTTTAATTCATTCGCATTGTACGAAATCTCTTCCAGCAGCCGTTCGAGCACAGTGTGCAAGCGTCTTGCACCGATATTTTCCACGCGCTCATTCACATGCCAGGCAATTTCAGCAATGCGGCGCACGCCATCCGGCAGGAATTTAAGTTTGACACCTTCAGTTCCCAGTAAGGCCGTATACTGCTCAGTCAAGGAAGCTTCCGGCTCTGTGAGAATACGTACAAAATCATCGGTGGAAAGTGATTTCAGTTCAACACGAATAGGCAAGCGGCCCTGCAATTCGGGAATAAGATCCGAAGGCTTCGCAAAATGGAACGCGCCAGATGCGATAAACAGAATATGATCCGTACGAACCATGCCATACTTGGTAGAGATGGTTGAGCCTTCGATCAATGGCAGTAAATCCCGTTGCACGCCTTCTCGCGATACGTCCGCACCTGCATATTCGGAGCGCTTGGCAATCTTGTCAATTTCATCCACAAACACGATGCCGCTTTGTTCAACGCTTTCAATTGCCCGCGCTTTAATTTCATCATCGTCGATCAGCTTTGCCGCTTCTTCTTCGCGCAGGATTTTCTTGGCTTCGCCCACTTTGAGCTTGCGCATTTTTTTGCGTTCCGCACCCAAATTCTGGAACATGCTCTGCAATTGATTCGTCATTTCTTCCATACCAGGAGGCGCCATGATTTCCACCCCGAGTGGCGCAGCTGAAACTTCTATTTCAATCTCTTTATCATCCAGCGAACCTTCGCGAATTTTTTTACGGAACAACTGGCGTGCTGAAGTATCCTCTTTGACAGGCTCGTGCGGTTCTCCCACAAAACTTCCGCGTGGTGGCGGCAACAGGGCGTTTAGGATGCGCTCTTCAGCCGCCTCTTCTGCAATCGGCCGCACCTTGCTCATTTCATTTTCACGTACCATCTTGATCGCCATATCGACCAGATCACGAATGATCGATTCCACATCCCGTCCCACATAGCCTACTTCAGTAAACTTGGTAGCTTCTACTTTGATAAAAGGCGCGTTCGCGAGTTTTGCCAAACGGCGGGCAATTTCGGTTTTACCAACGCCCGTTGGTCCAATCATCAGAATATTCTTCGGCATGATTTCATCACGCAGCGGAGAGGATAACTGCATGCGCCGCCATCGATTACGCAGCGCTACCGCTACAGCACGCTTGGCTTCCGCCTGGCCAATAATGTGTTTATCGAGCTCAATGACAATTTCGCCCGGTGTGGGTGTCGCTGGAATAGTCGTAGGCATGTTTTCTTCACTCATGTCGTTATGATAGCTAAGTGCTCTGTTTAACATTATGGCAAGGTCTCAATCGTAAAATGATTATTGGTATAAATACAAATGGATCCGGCAATTCCTAATGATTTTTCTACAATGGTTTTTGCATCCAGATCGGTGTTTTCCAGCAAGGCCTGGGCAGCAGACTTCGCATAGGGGCCGCCTGAGCCAATGGCAATCAGGCTGTTTTCAGGTTCAATCACATCGCCATTACCGGAAATAATTAAAGATGCTTTTGTATCTGCGACAACCAACATGGCTTCCAGTCGGCGTAGCATGCGGTCTGTTCGCCAGTCTTTTGCGAGTTCAACCGCCGCTCGCACCAGATTACCCTGATGCGTTTCCAATTTGGCTTCAAAGCGTTCAAACAGGGTAAAAGCATCCGCCGTGCCGCCGGCAAATCCGGCCAGAATTTTATTATTGTAGAGACGGCGCACTTTGCGCGCATTTCCTTTCATGATGGTATGGCCCATCGTCACTTGACCATCTCCCCCGACCACCACCATCCCGTTGCGCCGTACAGAAAGTATCGTTGTACCATGCATTTCAGACAAAATGTATGCTCCTATTTCTGGAAATCTTTTTATTTAGGATGCGTACCTAACGTTTAAACTTTGAGCCAAAACGCTGAGATGCGCTCTAAATCTTAATATAAGGGCAGATATTCACTTTACAAGCCCCATGGTGGACATATAATAAAATCCCTTTTTCCCTTGAGTGTCAATGCCATGCGACCGAGTCAACGAGCAAACCACGAACTTCGTGAAATTAAAATCACCCGTCATTTTACCAAACACGCCGAGGGTTCTGTTTTGGTTGAATTTGGTGATACCAAAGTCATTTGCACCGCTAGCGTCACCGCTGGTGTCCCGCCCTTTCTCAAAGACAGCGGCAGAGGCTGGGTCACCGCAGAATACGGGATGCTGCCCCGGTCTACCCATGAACGCATGCAGCGCGAAGCCGCCAAAGGCAAACAGGTAGGAAGGACGCAGGAAATTCAGCGGCTGATTGCACGTTCTCTGCGCGCTGCCGTGGATTTAAGGATGCTGGGCGAAAATACCATTATTGTTGACTGCGATGTGATCCAGGCAGATGGCGGCACCCGCACCGCCTCCATCACTGGTGGCTGCGTCGCCTTATATGACGCCATTCAATACCTTTTGCGCGAAAATAAAATTGTGACAAATCCTTTTCAGCAATTTGTTGCTTCTATCTCTGTCGGTATTTATGAAGGTGAAGCCATTATTGATCTTAACTATGTAGAAGATTCCACTGCCGAAACAGATATGAATATCGTTATGACCGAACACGGCGGCTTCATCGAAATCCAGGGCACAGCTGAAAGGGACACTTTTGAACAGGCAGATCTGGATAAAATGTTAACGCTTGCCAAAAACGGCATACGGCAATTAGTTCAGATTCAGAAGACAGTGCTGGGATCGCATTAATGAAAAACTGAAAACACCCCTCATCCGCCCTTCGGGCACCTTCTCCCACAAGGGGAGAAGGATAATAGTTATCTATTGCGAGGTTACCGAACAGCAATGAACCTTCACTGGGATGACGTACTTACTCGGATAATGCGGGCGGCTGTTTTATTTTCTGCGCAGATTTAAATATTGCTCGTACTCATCCTGCTGAATTTCTTCAGCTAGCAATTCATCCAGAAGGATCTGGGTATCACGGCTGACTTCTTTGGCTCCGCCAGAAAAAGTTGTATAGGTTATAAATGTCTCAGAAGGGTTCGCCTGCTTTTTTGCTTCTACTTTCTGCTTTTCTTTTTCTTCATCAACCTTCTCAACCAGCAATGCCCATTTATCTTCTTTATCTGTTTGGGTTGCGTCCAGTTCCAGTTGCAAATAGAGCGTATCGACTAAAAGCGGCTTCTTATTTTTTTCTTCTACATGCTTAATGGTTTCCCTATAAAGCTCGGTTTCAGTGTAATCCACCGCTTCAGGAGCCGGTAGCATCTCAACGAATTCGCCTTCGCTCCAATGAATACCTTCATTATTAATGAGTGCAAGCACAGGCGCATCAACATGACATTCTTCCCGGGTCGAAAGAATTCTGTCTTTATCTTCTATCTTCTGGATTCGTGTTTCAGCTTCTTTATAAGCAGCCTCACTGAATTGATCTTCATCAGTCAAGTCAGTGAATTTGAACTGGTTCTGTGGTGTTCTTGCAATCACGTTTCGCTGAACAAGTTGGTCAACGCACTCGGCTGACCACTTCAATTCCTGAGTATCAGGCACATATACATTCTTGAAAGGAACTCGCTGGTCTTTCTGCTCCGCAAGAAATTGCAGCACCTTCTCGCTTTCTGGTACGGCATCCAAGCGCTGAGTCACTTCTTCTTTAGTTAAAGGCATGATGGCGACAGTAATATCTTCTACACAATCAACCACACCGCGGTCGGATAATTGCTGTATGTCATTTTTTTTGCCGTTTTTATTTTCAAGCAGGTAGGATTCTTTTTCTTTATCAAGCGAAATGGTACCGTGTTCGATATGAATATGATGCGGGTTATCATTTTTATAACCATCCACATTCGCGCCCCAGAAACGGCCCAGCTGGCCCAATTCCAAGTCACCCGCCCATTGGCCTGGTTTTTTCATATTAGCCATGAATGTGCCATAACCTTCCTCTTCCCACCAAGCAAGCAGAGCTACTTCTTTTTCCTGAAAAACATCATCCAATTGTTTTTCTAATTGGTTGAGCTCAGTTGTTTCTTCTTTGGTTCTGTTGGTAGCCGTTTTTAAAGCACCATAGCGTTGCAAATCAACCTGGCCGTGAAAGAGTCCGTTGCTCAAATCCTCGAACGCTCGCGAAATATGATCATGGCGTTTGTAAATATCATCTTTAACGCCAGAAATATTCACACCCGCCGTATTTAACGCATAATCCCTAAATGCGCTAACGAGTGGTTGAATGGTACGATGGTAGTGACGACGATTGTTATCTTTGTCATCTTTTTCTGCTCAGAAAAGGGTTAGTTCACGCATGATGGGCGCGAGCATCAATTGAAAATTTTCTTCGTTTTGCTTTCGAAGCTCAAAAATCTTTTCTTTTATTTCTTTCCACTTGGCTTCGAAATTATATTCGTTGACCTTCATGATGGCTTCTTCTAGCGGGAGATTCGTCAAATCTTCGGGAAGCTGGATAAACTTGTGTTTGGCTGCAATGATGATGAAATAAGCGAAAGCACTGCCAGGCGTTTTGCCGTGTTTTACAAGATTTGTTTCAATCTGATTGATAACAGGTTCTTTCCAAAAGGCGCGATCATATGCATGGAATGCGCAATCTCCCAGGCCCATGGTCGGTTTAGGAATTAACTTTCTTGGCTGTGTCATGAGGCTCGCTCTTCGTTTTATGCTTTTGTTTTAGCATATATTATATGAGTTCTATAATAGGCCGATTATATTAAGAAATCATTAAAAATGGCAAAAAAACGCTCACGAACAAGGTCTTATTTTCTACCCTGACCCGGCCCTTTTTGGCGATTTTCAAGTTCAGATTCCTGCTGGGGTTTATGCGATACAGGTGTCTTTTGGGACCAAAAGAGGGCCCATGAATTTGCAAGTCGCGCAGGCGTCTCCGGTAAAACGGGGGGAAGTTGAATAGTAGATTCCAACGCGGGCTCTTTCTTCCAAGCCCCTGATTTTACTTCTTTATTTAATAAATCGCGCGCATCATTTTCGCTAAAGCCACTCACATGGGTAGTAATACCACCTGGCCTCATGGATTCTTCCAGCAAAATTTTACTGAACAGCGTGTGGTGATCTTTAACTTTTTCATTCAAATCCCCCACTGTTCCATCTACATATTTTTTTGGCGCCGCCATGTCTTATTCCTCCCCTAAATCCTTCGCATATCGCTCTTTTTCACCGCATTTATCCCATAAAAAATCGGCTATGGTTTGCTTGACAACACCCGTCATCGGTCGCCCGAGCAGGTCGAAATACCAGAAGTGGAAAGGAACTTCGCTGGTATCTACTTTAATCACCGCTTTCTGATTACCCAATTTATACAAAATAAAATGCTCTTCTTCTGCAAAAGCGCGGTCCTTTCTGCTTTCTTCAAGCAGACTATCCAGCACCTTTGCAAGACCGTCAGGCCCTTCTGCAAGGATGTATTCTGCTGATAGATCAGCAACTTCTGTCATGGCCTTCACCTTTTAAGCGCTACTATCTTTATAATATAAAAATTGCCTTAAAGAACCCTTAAAAACCAGGGTTAAGAGAGGAATTTGAACAGCTCAACTATAAGCTTGAGCCGCGCACCAAAAGTATTACAGCACTATATCATAATTCATAATAAGGGGGGCATGGTCTGAAAAACGCTGGTCTTTGTAAATTTCCGCTGATTTTACTGTAGGCTTAAGCCCTGGGGAAATCACCTGATAATCAATTCGCCACCCCACATTTTTTTCCCATGCCCGCCCGCGGTTAGACCACCAAGTGTACTGATCAGGCGCCTGATTAACCTGGCGAAACGCATCCACAAAGCCCAACTGATCAAATAGTTTATCCATCCAGGCGCGTTCTTCTGGTAAAAAACCTGAATTTTTCTGGTTGGATCGCCAGTTTTTGAGATCAATGGCTTTATGGGCAATATTCAGGTCACCACAGATAATATAGGCCTGTTCTGCTTTGTTTAGCTGCTCAAGATGCTTTTCGTAGCGATCCAGAAAATCAAATTTGATCGTTTGACGATGCTCGCCAGACGTCCCTGACGGCATATAAAGCGAAGCAATCCAAATGGGTCCGAGATCAATGGCAACATGACGCCCTTCCCGATCTGCCACATCAAAACCCAAGCCGGTCACTATCTGCTTTGCTGGATAGCGCGAATAAATACCCACGCCACTGTAACCTTTCTTTTCAGCACAATGAAAATAGGCATAATAGCCCTCCGGGCGGAATTGCGGGTCTTGTAATTCATGCTCTTGTGCTCTTAACTCCTGCAGACAAATCACATCAGCCTGCTGGCGGTGCAGCCAATTGAAAAAACCCTTGCGCCCTGCCGAACGTATCCCATTCAAATTAACCGTAATAATTTTTAGCATTATTTACTCAATAGTTTTTGTAAAAATTTATTTGCTTTTTCGGGCAGATGTTTGATTTCTTCCTGCATCTTGGCTTTGACTTTTTCAACCTGTTCTTTTGTTATTATAGTTTTCAATGTCAGTTTATCCAGGCGTACAGAAGGTTCTTCCAGGCTACCGTCCACCAACACAGGGACAGGCCATTTCAACTTCACCGTGCCTAAGGGTGTCACGAGCAGGCGATAATCCAGAGTTTGATGAACAAGATCAATACTGCCATCCGCTCTCACAGCGAAAGCAGAAGAAGCTAAAAGCAGATTGTTCGTTGTCGCCACACCATTTTTGATGACTGCCAATCCGGTCATGCTGTCAAACGTGGTCTGGTTATGATTATTCGGTTCCGGCAGCGGCTGCTGGTTAAGCAACGCATCCGCGCTTTGCACAAAATAATTAAGGTCAATTCCTTCGATGGCGCCATTGGTTAACGTGAATTGGCTGCTTCCGTTTAAATTAGCAAGCAATTGATCACGGCTATTACCCTGTGTCTCTGCCTGCAACCGCACCTGGGCCGTGCCGGATAATTTTATTTTTCGCTCAGTGCCGTGCAGATCAGCCAGCAAAGGGCTTAATTGCATGCGATTCATCGTGATGTCCCAATCCCATTGCGGCACAGCAGATAAAGTACGCCCGTGCGCAATACCGTCCAGCGACCCTCCATAAAAAGAAGCGGTCAACGGCTTGAGCGTCAGCACATTGTTCTGCCAATGCAACCCAATGCGGGCATGCTCAGCCTTCAGGTTGTTCAGCCGGACTTCGGCAATACGCACATCGCCCTTTAACTCTTTGTTTCCTTGCAATAATTCCCAAAATTTGGTGGCAATCGTGACGTTCTTTAAATCAGCAAAAGGAGTAGACTGCTTGGGCGCAGTCAGGGTCATATGATCGACCTTAACGCCGAGCCTGGGGAAAAAAGACCATGAAAGGTTTCCATCCATGGTTAACTGATAATCCGTTTTTTTCTTTACTTCTTCAATAATCACCGGCTTTAGCTTGTTAGGATCGATAAAAAGAACAAGCGAGACAATAATAAAAGCACAGATCACAATAAATAAAATCAGAATAGCTAGTAGCTTGCGTAACAGTTTCACTCGATTGCTCTCCCAATGGAATTATCGCGTAATAACCTCAATTCTATATAGATTGCCTCACACTTCAACCCTGGGATTTTTCGTCGATGCGTTTAATGCCACTGGATCCCGCTGACAAGCGGTGGACGATGGCGAGTGGAAATTTAAAGCGGGTGATGGGAATCGAACCCACGTTAAGAGCTTGGGAAGCTCCCGTTCTACCATTGAACTACACCCGCGTAGAGAGGCGTATTCTATGGGATTTGATCCACCGTGTCACCTCAGCTTAAAAATCGCAAAAAAAAGCCCGGCATGGGCCGGGCTTTTATTAGATAGCAAATGCATTAGCAATTTGCGGTATCGACACCCACTTCACTAAAAGCCGTTCTCACAGTTTCTGTATCATAACTGAGATCCTGCGCAGCTTTTATCGCACCGCAAGCGCCCTGAACGAAGGTGGAAGACGATGTCCAGTAATTCTGGTTCGCATTCACCATCACGTCAAAAGCTTTTCTTACATCCCAGCCTTCCGCCGTACCCATCAGATAAAAGGCACGATTGTAAACACCGCTGCTGTAGTGAACATCCAAGCCGCTATAATACTGGCTTGCATTATCGATGGAGCAACGGCTGCCTGCTGGTTTGCCTTTGCAGTCTTTGCTGGGCTGATCCATATAACGCAGCGCTTCGTTTTCTGCCTTGAAAATTTCTGGACCAATCTGCCAGCTATTTTTACCATAAGCAAAAAACTCGGCCGCCTGCGCCGCCATGTCAGAGTAGGCTTCATTCATACCGCCAGATTGGCCGGAATAACGAAGATTGGAATGCTGCTGAGTAAAGCCATGACTAATTTCATGCGCAGCCACGCCCAAGGATGTCAGAGGATAAAAATAGCTTTGGCCGTCACCAAACGTCATCTTTGATCCATCCCAGTATGCGTTATCATAATTGGGCACATGCACAACCATTGTCAGCATCATGGGCTTGCCATTTTGTGTCAGAACAGGGACGCCGTACCATTTTTGATACATATCCTTGATTACCGCACCGCCGAACAAAGCGTCATTCGCTGGCGAATAACCGCCATTCACTGCGTCAAAATCGCCATCCCAGTATACGTTGTTATGATCTTTATCCGTTTCCGTGCAACCATAAGACATCAGTTTGCCGCTAGAACCGTATTTTTTCACAGTCACGTCACTATTCTGCAGAGAACAGGTTTCGCCATCCCGTTTGATCTTTAAGGTAGGCAGATTACCGGTCAGGCCGTCATAAACCAGCTTACCCATTTTTTCGTTACCGCCAAAACCACCGCCTGATGCATCTTCATTTTCCAGTGTTTTAATCTCATCCCATTGCTCGTACACCTGAAATGAAAGCGCATCCATCACATAAACAGGTTTGGTAGGTGTAATTGAAGTGTCTTTGGGTTCCACATAAAAGCTGACCTGATAAGCCCAATGCGCCTTGTTATCCTTGCCTACATAGACAACCAGGCTGCTTGACTCGTCTGTCATGTTAGGTTTCCCACCCGCTTTATGTTGAAAGTTTGAAACGGCACGATTTAGCGCTTTCTGCGCCTGTGCTTGCTCAAAAACAGATTGAGGTGCACTGGCTAAGTCGGCATGGATATCCTGATACAATGTGCCATTCATGAAGCCTTTTTGGTTTTGCGCAGCAGACAACACGCTTGTTAACGATTTCGCGGTTTTTTCCCCATTGGGTATATGCACCACTGCATCAGCACCTAAGACAGGATAGCCTGAATAAGTTTCCTGAACACGCACATGCAATGTTTTATTAGGTCCGATAGAACGACTGGTTTCTTCAATTTTGACTACGCCTTTTTGAATGGCAGCAGCAGTTGGCGATTGAACAAACGTTTGTAAAACCGAAACAGGATGACGACTAAGATCGACGGGTTTGGCAGCATGGGCTGAAAATCCATATCCCATGGACAATCCAAACAATACCATTCCCGACAATGCCAGCTTTCTCTTACTTCTTTCCATGCATTTTCTCCTTAAAAGGTATGGTGAGATTCCGTCATTCCATTTTTGATAAAAGAAGTTATCGAAACAGGAATGACCGTACAAGCGGGGCAAAACACTGTGAACTTAGATCGATGATTTTTTGAATGAGCGAACAGAAGCTTCTAATGTAAACTTCAACCTTGATAAAGTAAAGGCAATTTGAAAAAATCTATTAATTTCTCATTTTGTTTATAACATCGCAATAAAAATTATATAATGGCTTGCAACAAATTACAGGATTTATACAATTACAAAAGGCGAGATTAATTTATGTATAAGATTTGCTTTTACGTCCCCGCACTACAAGCAGAAGAAGTAAAAAACGCCCTCTTTGCAAGTGGCGCCGGAAAGATCGGCAACTATAGTCATTGCGCCTGGCAAACACTGGGTGAAGGTCAATTTTTACCAGAAGATGGCAGCCAGCCATTTGTAGGCAAGGTAGGCGAGGTAGAAAAAGTCAGCGAATACAAAATAGAAATGGTTTGTGATGATCAATACATTCATGCCGCCATCGCCGCACTCAAAGCCGCACATCCTTATGAAGAACCCGCCTATCAAGTTGTTAAACTGACGGCAATCTAATTATTAACGTCGATGGATAGCATCAGGGTATTTTTTAATTGCTTGAATTCATAGCGAAACCCAGGTCATCGTCCTTATATATTAATATATAAGAAAGATCGCGTCTGTTCTCTCTGTTATGCAGTGACAATGCCGACCTTAAGGCAAGGATAGCAGAATGCCCATACATAATCTGGAAGTCGCTCAAAAGTTTAATAAGCTGGCCAATTTACTGGAAATCCAGGGCGCCAATCCTTTCCGTATCCGCGCCTATCGCAATGCAGCGCGCGTGATCGATAGTCTCAGCAAAGATATCGCTGACATGATTGCAGAAAAAGAAGACCTGACGGAGCTTCCCGGTATAGGCGAAGATCTGGCTGAAAAAATCAAAACCATTATTAAAACCGGCGAACTGCCTTTGTTAAAACAAGTTGAGAAACGCATTCCTTCTGTTTTAAGTGAATTGCTGGAGGTCGAGGGACTGGGCCCGATGCGCGTAAAAATGCTTTATAAGAATCTAAAAATAAAAAGCATAGAGGATCTCAAAACTGCCATTAAGAAAGGCCGCGTCCGAAAACTAGCCGGCTTTGGTGAAAAAACAGAGAAAAAAATCCTTCAAGGCATCACGCATCGCTATGAATACGCGAAACGCAACCGGCTGGCTGATACATTTTCTATTGTTGACTCCCTCATCCGGCATCTCAAGAGAGATAAAACCGTCAAGCAAGTGGAATGTGCGGGAAGTTTTAGACGCCGCAAAGAAACCGTAGGCGATCTTGATATTCTCGCCACTGCAGAAGACGGAAAAAAAACAGTTGAGCACTTTATTAAATTTGAGGAAATCGCAGAAATTATTTCGCGCGGCCCCACCCGCTCAACCGTACGCCTTCGCTCAGGTATTCAGGTCGATCTGCGCGTTGTGCCGGAAACAAGTTATGGCTCGGCATTGCTTTATTTTACAGGATCAAAAGAGCATAACATTGCTATTCGCAAAATTGCCGTGCAAAAAAAATTAAAGATAAATGAATACGGCGTTTTCAAAGGCAAAAAACAAATCGCCGGCAAGACAGAAGAAGATGTCTATCGCCAGATCAATCTCCCTTATATAGCCCCTGAACTGCGCGAAGACCGCGGAGAAATTCAAGCGGCCCAAAAAAAACAATTGCCCCAATTGATTACCCTCGAATCCATCCGTGGTGACTTGCACTGCCACACTTCCGCAACCGATGGCAATGCAGACCTGGCTGCCATGGCAAAAGCTGCGGAAGAACTAGGCTATACCTACCTTGCCATCACTGACCACTCTCAACGCATGAGCATGACACACGGTTTTGACAAAAAAGCTATCCTCGCGCAAATCAAAGCAATTGATAAACTCAATGAAAAAATGAAAAAACTGGTGATTCTGAAATCGATAGAAATGGATATATTAGAAGATGGTTCACTTGATTTGCCTGATGAAGTATTAAAAGAATTGGATCTGACTGTCTGCTCTATTCATTCCAAATTTAATCTGCCGCAAAAAAAACAAACGGAGCGCCTTATTCGGGCCATGGACAATATTTATTTCACCATTCTCGCGCACCCTACCGGCCGCCTGATTAACCAGCGCGAAGCTTATGCCATCAACATTGAGCAAGTTATGCAGGCTGCTAAAGAACGCGGCTGCATACTGGAAGTCAACGCGCAGCCTGATCGCTTGGATCTTAACGATATTTACTGCAAGATGGCAAAAGAAATGGGCATCAAATTGGCTATCAACACGGATGCACATAGCGTCTCGCAACTGGACTATATGAAATTTGGCGTTTTTCAGGCTAGGCGCGGCTGGCTTGAAAAAAGCGATGTGATCAATACCTTGCCGCTTCAGGCTTTGAAGAAATTATTTAAAAGATAAAACAGGCATCGCTAAATCTGGAGATCAAGGACGAACTTATGAAAGATACCGTATTCAAAATTGATTTCGAATTGATAGCGGGATTTATTTTTCGCCTGTTTTTTGTGGCGGGAGGCAAATGGTACCTGCCGATGGACAGGGCGCTCAGGATGACAGCCCTTCTCTAGAATCAGCGGATTGCAAAATCAGGCAACTCCGCTTGCCGGGCGCACAACCTGAAACCGCTTTTATCTTGACATACTTCACATCGCGCCATTTTTTCAGCAAGTCCTCATAATGGCGGGAAAAAGGATTGCCCGATTGACCCATCGGGACAATGTATAAACTGTTATCAAAGTCACTAAGGTCAATGATTTCACGATAAATGGCACCACTTATCTGTTTTAGAGTAAGCGGGTCATAAGTACCTACATTGACCGTATAAGCACCGCCCGATGTTTCAATTGAACGGTTCCATATCCCGCCCAGCAGCTTTATTTTTCCTAGACCATTGGCCATGAATTCTGCCTGATGAACGCGGCCCCACCGCCAGGCCAATGGATTACTGCCCAGATCCGCAGTGATTTTTTGGATAGCGGCGTCAAAGCTTTTTTGCAGATCCGATTGAGAAGCCTCGTCTTTCAAATAGCGATAAAGAAAAAGCGGCTCTATGATTTTATCCTCATGACGCAGCGCTTCTGGCACCAATTTTTCAAATGCATTAATCCAATAGGCAAATAACGTGGGCGCAATATCCGCCCTATCCGTTTTCCCTGTCCAACGTTGTAATGCATCCAGTGCGATTTGAGCAGTTTTGGTCTGCGCCTTCACTTGCAACAGGTAAGGCTTCAACTGCAGCCATAAGCTACTTATATCATCCGCTTGAATGGCAGCCATATCTTCTAGCGACAGGCATTTACCCGCATGCAACCGGTGCAGAATCTGCTCGATACGATAAGGCGGCACGGGCCAGCGTGCGTTTAATGAATAAGGATAATTATCTGCAACCATTTTATTATTAGCCGTGGCAATCAGTCCGGATGCTGGGTTTAACTGGTGCGGCAATTGCTGAAAAGGAATAAAACCATGCCATTGATACTGTTTTTCAGCAGTGACAGGCAACAAACTTTTCCAGCGGCGAAGCGGAAGCCGGCCGGGGTAATAAAAACCAATATTGCCTGCTCGATCCGCGTAAAGAAAAGTTTGCGTAGGCGCAACAAAATCTTTTAAGGCAGCCTCAAACTGCTGCCAATCAGCTGCATAATTGATCTCGATAAAACTCTGGATAGTCGTATCACCCGGCATAAGCGCAGTCCACTTCAACGCGATTTTCTCAGGAGATGCTTTAAGCTGCGGCATCACCGCATTCACGACAGGACCATACTGGCTTTCAAGCACGGAAAAATGCACTGGCTTGCCAAAACGTACCGAAATGATTTCGTCACGCTTTACCAATGGTTCATTCTTTTTTAAAACATAGAGATCCGCCGCATCGTTATAGCCATTGGTCAGGCCCCAGGCAATCTGCTCATTATGACCGATCGCGACTGCAGGCAAGCCAGGGATAGTCGCGCCCGTGACATGCAAACCCGGCCCGCGTAGCTCGACCAGATACCAAAGCGATGGCGCCGAAAGCGAAAGGTGTACATCGTTTGCAAGCAGAGGCTTACCGGTCGTTGTTCTGCCACTAGCCAAGACCCACCCGTTTGAACCTTTACCGGGCGCTTCATTCATTCCCAATATGCGGTTTATTCTCTCCTCGCGCTGCTTGATGCCCGAGAGAGATGGCTCAGCAGCTCGCTCATCAAAACCCGAAGCATAAACAGTCGGTGAAGAGTCAGGATAATCAGGAAAGTAATGGCTTATCGCCGACAAGCCGAACCGCTGTTTTACCAGTGCATAATCCAGTTTATTTAACCAGCTATGACGCTGCAGATTCCAAGCCATCATTTTTTGCCAGGCGATACTATCAATGACTGTCCACCTTTTGGGTTGGTAATGCAGCAGGGTAATTTCCAGTGGAAAAATACCTTGTTGTATAAAAGCGTTTATACCTGCGGTGTAACTTTTCACGATTTCCTGCGTTTGTTTATTAAAACTGGGCCAAGCCGCCTGCGCTGCACGATAAAAACCCAGTGTTCGCAAATACTCATCTGCTTCCAGTGTTTTTTTGCCAAAAATTTCACTCAATGAGCCGCTGGCGGCACGCCGCTGGAATTCCATTTGCCAGAAGCGATCCTGCGCGTGTACAAACCCGAGCGCAAAAAAAGCATCGTTGTCATATTCGCGTGCCGCGATATGAGGAACACCGTTCTCATCCCGGTAAACATGAACTGAACCGCGCAGACCAGGCA
Source organism: Aquicella lusitana (assembly GCF_902459475.1). Lineage (NCBI taxonomy): Bacteria > Pseudomonadati > Pseudomonadota > Gammaproteobacteria > Legionellales > Coxiellaceae > Aquicella > Aquicella lusitana. The sequence continues at coordinate 1,833,690 of NZ_LR699114.1, forward strand.
GACGCAGCAAGCCCTCCATCACTGGCGCTGATATATAGCCTAAGTAAATGATCATGCCTGCCAATAATAAAAACACCATAGCGAGGGAACATAAACTAACGGAAAGAATTTTTTTCATGTTGGCTCTAGGCGGGAGCAGGGCTTTTTTTCTGAAAATGAAACAAGGTCAAAGTATAAAAAAAACAATAACAACCGCCTACTATAGCTGACGGCAGAATGGTCTTTATGACCCTGGGCGTGCCAATGGAAAAATGAATAAAGGCCATGATAGCGAGCACAAAGAGGAGAGGAAAAAAAACCGTTACCATAAAGCGCAGCATGCGCTGTTTTATATTGATAAAACAAATTTCCATACTGACGGTCATCACGCCCGTCACAAAAAAACTCAATATGCCTTGTGCAAGCGCTGCATACAAGGCAACGACCGGATTCATTGCATGGTTGATGTAAAACGCCCATGACCCATAGACCAAGCCCGCCAATAAGCTTATCCCTATGCTTTTTTGTTTTATCTGTTTATCCGCCATCTTCTTTTCCTTGCATCGTAAAAATACGCGAAAGCCGTTGTTTAAGCCGGCTTCTCTCCGCCTCGGATGCTTCTTCTAATGGAATAATATTTACCGCTGCACCCTGATCCTGCTGGAAAAAATAATGCATTTTGTAACCTGCAAGCAGCGGGTGAGACCCTATTACCTTTCTTAATCGAATCTCCAACAGGGGAATCAGTTTAACCGACCAAGCACGTCCCAGTCCGCAAAAATTTCCCAGACTGTAAGCACAGAAGCCGCGCTCAAACCATTCCATTGGCTGCAAAGTATGGGTATGAATGCCTACCAGAAAATCCATCCCCAGCTGATCTACCAGCATTTTAGCCAATGCGCGCGTTTTTCGATGGGGGAAATGCTGAAATTCATATTCCCAATGCGGCATGCCGAATAAATAATCCAGCCGGTATTTCTGCTTCAGACATCGCCAGGGGTGCTGCAAAATATGCTGCGTACGAAATGCTCCTGGATCATGCGGCGGAAAAATTTCGCGATTCATCCAGTCCGTCCAAGCTACAAAGCCCAGTCGCCATTCCTTGTGCTGCACAATGCGAAGCGGCGGCGTATCAGCACGAAAACGCCCCAATGGTATAACACCCATGCCTGTCAAAATATCATAGGGTTGCAAACAGGCTTCATAATCCTTATCGCCCGTATGATTATTCGCCATGGAAAGCAGCCAGCGATGAGCCGGAAGCCCTGTCTGCTCAATGATGTTGGCCAGATAATCGCGTGGCATATGAAACACAAAACGATACCTCGCGCGGGCGTTAGGCGCATGATAGCCAACGGGTGCTTCACAATTGCCGATAAATAAATCTGCGGAGCGGATCAATTGACATAAGACCGGATGCAAATGAGGGATACGGTCTTTGTTTTGCACCATAATATCGCCGCAAAATAGCAGACGTATATCGTCTGCTTCATGGATTCCATCTTGGTATTGATCTGATACCAGCTGCATTGCCGTGTGATTGCGCATGGAAGGCCAGTTAAAATACATGGGCCAGCGTAAAGTATAATGCCAAGGATATGGTGACGGCATTACGCAACTTCCTTCTCAAACAGGTAAGCATGCGATCCGGCAAGCAACCCTTCACAGACAGGCTGCTGATCCTGATCCAGGCTAATACACCAATTTGCGACTGCAAGACGCAGTGCGGGAATACCGTTAAACATCGTGCCGGAGAGTGAAAGCTGGTTTGTCGCATTGATCTGTTTGATCAATTGCTGATTGTCTTCCGATGAAGCTACTTTTTTATGTCTGAATAATACAATATTAAAAACAACCGGCATGATGAGCTCATAGGCTTCTTGTTTTTTTATCCACTCTCCCATCGCCTGGGCAAACTCATATTGACGCTTCACCATGTCTTGGTAACCTGCTTTGCCGTAAGCGAGCAGTGACAGCCACATGGGCAAGGCCAAAAAGCGTTGGGAATTAGCGACCCGTGTATTCATGGGATGATCATGGTCACCGGATAAATAAGGTGCCACGGTTGAAAAAGTTTTGGTGAGATAAGTGTAATTTTTCTTGTTTATAAATAAAAAACCACACCCATAAGGCACATTACCCAGTTTATGACCATCACAGGTAATGGAATCCGCCCATTCAATGCCTTCGGCCAAGGCGTGTGTAGCAGGGTAACAGCGTGCGAATAACCCAAATGCGGCATCAACATGCAGCCATGCATTATATTGGCGACATAACGCTGCGATGGTTTCGAGAGAATCAAAGCTGCCCGTATTTACTTCACCGCAATTCGCTACCACAATCGCATTTTGATGATGCTGTAATAACTTCTCCAGCGCCGCCAGATCCATACAGGCTGCGCTGTTCCCGGTTTTGATCAGATGGCGCCGTCCAAGACCCAATACCTGCATCGCCTTATCGATACTCGCGTGCGGTGCGCTAGCGATGACGGCGGGTGGCTGCAAACCGTAGAGACCAGCATCGCTCACATTGATTTTTTGCCTTTCACCATGCCATTGCCGAGCTGCCGCGAGCGCGCACAAATTCGCTTCCGTGGCGCCGGTTGTAAAAATACCCTGGAAATCCTGCAAAGGCAGATCAAACAATTCAAGCAGCCATTGTATGGTCTGATTTTCAATTTGGCTCGCCACGCCATGACCGCATAACATGACGATCTGGTCAAAAACTGTCGTATAAAAATCACCTAACACCGCTGCCGGCGTGCGGCCACCCACCACCCAATTAAAAAACCGTGCATGATGGTTACGGACGAGATACGGCGCAACTTGATCCTGGAAAACAGCCGCTGCCCGGCTTAAGCCTTCACCCTGAAGGGAAAGCGGCAAGTTTAAAACAGAAGGCGCCCGCTGCTCTGCATGCACTTTATAAATGGGTAAAACATGGGCGTTTTTTTCGTCTTCGATAAAAGACTCGATTAATGCATGTGCAGCTGCCTTAAACGCCAGCGCTTCGCTTGCCTGCTCTTTGTTTATTTCATACGGCATCACTGAAAACCTTTTTTGGACAGATGGATAAAATCTTCTAAAAAGTCGCCTTTTAATAAGTGATACGGATGCCCGCCACGATGCGGAATGGTAAACTCTAATGATCCGTTGGAAAGCAGAAACCGTGAAAACAACCGCTTTACCACTGGCGTGCTGTAGCCGAAATAATGATGATAATCACTCGTTGCAAGCGTCTGCATGCCTGCATAAATGATAATGGCAGGCAAAAGACGTGGTAACGCAGTGGTGTGACTCACCAGTAACCGTGACCATTCAAGGTATTGCGTTTGGTAATGATCACCCAGAAAGTGCCGCAATTTTTCGGATTCTATAAATTGACAACTTTCAAATGGGTAAGCACACAAGCGAATGCTTGCCACCATTTCATCCCGTAACCAAGCAGCATAAATAATGCTGCTATTATCAAATCGATCCAGTCCTTTTTCATCCAGCTCTGCCACCATATATGGCTTTTTGGAGGCATAATTTGCGCGCCTGAATCGCCCTAGCTGATTCCATTCATCGTTAGTCGTGAGTTTACCGAAGAATAAAGGAATCGTTTTTCCTGCTCCCGCAATGGTTGATGCAACGGATTGCATGAAACTATCCGTCAACGACGGATAGTCTCTGGCAACCCTGGCATGGCAAAGTGACTGCGGCTCATTTTTTTCAAGAAGCATTTCCTGCATATTCATAAACTGGCTTCCCGGTCACTGCGCGTAAATGATTTGCCTCTTTCACCGCCAACAATGTGATCTTTTCAATGCCAGCCTGATCGTTGCTCGCCAATGTCTGCTGATAGACATCTTGAAAATAAGCGACAAATAATCCATAGATATGGTTTAAATGCATAAAAAAGCGCGCCTCATCCTCTTCATTATTAATCAAGGCCGCAAGCACATCCCATACGAAGTCATTATGATTATCCCGGATATCATGATTAACATGACCGCGCGCACCCATCAGGTTTTCCTTGCCGAAAACCCGCTCTAGATTGTCCAGCCACACAGGCTGGGTTTTGCGTGTTGTGTATTCCAAAAAATAAGCGCTGGTAATGGCTGCCATGGGACCTTCATGTTCCAGCGTGAAATAAAAATAACCATTAAGCAGTTTTGTAGAAAACAGTGGCTCATATTGCTGATAGATTTCTTCAATGGTCAATCCAGCCAGTTTTTGCAAATCCCGAGCAAACATGTGGCCATGCAGCATTTCATCTTCCGTATAGTTCGCCCAGGCTTTGGCAAGCCGCGGATTATGCTTGGTAAAATAATGGATAACCAACGCATCAATCATACGCTTGTGACGAATACGCAATACCGTTTCAATGCTGTGACGTACAAAATAGTTGAGATCAATCTCGGCTGCGTCCTTTTGATATCCGCCCAATGGAGCAACCTGATAAAACCGCTCAATCATGCCATCAAGTAAAGCATCCACACGCGCGCGCAGATTATTTTTATCTAATGCCACTGTATCCATTACTCTCTCCTTATTTATATGATGACGCGCTGGCAATTTAAGAAAAAACTATTATATAGCTTACTATTTAATAGTAAAGACGTATCAAGAACAAAAATAGAAAATTTGAAGCAATCGGAAGCCCTTGATTGATAAATGCGGCGTTCTTATTTATTATTACCCTGGGCGAGCCCCTTAGGTGAGATTAGAATTGTGAAATATGATCTTGGTGAAAGCACATCAACCCTGATAAAAAAGGCCAGCCAACTCTATATTCGTCTGGCGAACAAATACCTTAAAGACCTCGGCATTCCCCATGCCTATTCGCTTTTTCTGTTGCAGCTGTGGCAGGAAGACGGGCAAACGCAAGCAGTACTGCATAAAAAAATTGGGATTGAACAGCCTACGGCTGTCCGAACACTGGATAGAATGGAACGAGATCTTTTTATCAAGCGTGTCAGGCATAGCGATGACCGCCGGGAAATCCGTATTTTCCTGACCAAAAAAGCAAAGGACCTGCAAGTTAAAGCAATTGAATGTGCAAAAACCATCAACAGCCTGGCGCTGGAAGGTTTCAGCGCAACCGAAAAAAAAGCGCTGAATAAATTATTGCGCAACACCATCACCAACCTGGAAAAGCATCTCACCAAATAAAAATGCGGAAGGACGGTTGACAGAGCGAAAAGATCATCTGATGATTTGCAATGCCAGGGCACCATGATTAAAAAAGACAGGATAACACCATGCTCAAGCAAGTTCGCCGCACTCTTATTCATCAGCTGTGGGATAAATACCGCAGCCAATCTGTACAAACCCAGTTAATCGAAAAAGGGTTAAAACACAAGGGCATCCAAAAATTTACCCTGGATCACTTTGCCATTATTGATCTTCCAGGACCCCACACCGGCATCAGTCATTTAAATCAGCTTTTCTCGGCTATCGGTTATATCGTCCAGGGTAGAGATTATTTGCCTGACAAACAAAATGATTTCTTGTGGATGACGGAATGCGACAGCCTGCATTCGCCGGCTACAGAAGTATTACCTCAAGTCGTCGTAGCCGATTTCAGGCTGGATGAGCTGCCTCTGACGATCAGAAAAATTATTGAAAAATATGCTGCCAAAACCCGGCCCTCTCCGGTTCCCGAAGCGCAAAAACTCGCAGGACGCGCTTATCTGGGAGATGAGGCTGCTGCAAACAACTTATACAGCCTGATAACCCACTACCTATCCGGCAGAGACTGGCCCCTGCCCACGATCAACGAGTTTCATACTGTTCAGGCATTCAATGAACTATTAGCCTGGGTCCTTGTTTTTGGTCGCACGCCCAATCATTTTACGCTCTCTGTTCATTTGCTCGACCATTTTAGTGATTTAAATGCTTTTCATGCTTTTATCGAAACTGAAGTGGAACTCCCGCTGAATCAGGATGGAGGTGTTATCAAAGGGGGGCCATCGGTAGGTATTGCGCAAGGCTCAACAGCGGGCATGCCAAAAACAATCCCTTTGGCGGACGGCAGCATTCAATTGCCTACGGATTTTGTTGAATTTGTCTGGCGCTATCCCTGTTATCCTTCAGTGAAGCCAGTATTGTGGGAAGATTATTTCACGGGCTTTGTTGCCCAGCATGCGGATCGCGTCATTGAATCATTATATGGAGACCAATAACCCACTTAGTGATGGATGAACTGGATCTCCTCTTTACCTGAGTTTGATCCCAAACCGGTCAAGATTGCCGCATACAGCTCATGATAGGCGTCGTCCCTTGCAATTCCCTCCTCCTTGATAACCTTCTCCGCCAGCAAGGCATATTCGGGCTCTGAGACAAGTTTCTTGAATAACACGCCCAAACCATAGTAATCGGAACGGAATCCGATGATATATTCACTCAGGAATTTATTATCCTTTGTCAGCCACTTTTTTAACAAATTGAAAATAGATGTATACTCAGGGGCAGTTTGCGTCTGAAATTTGCGGCGGACTTGGGTAAAAAGATTGGAGCTATTCACCAGCGAAAGACTGATACCCGCTGATAATGCTTTCCCCGTCTGATGATCGAAAACTCGAATGCTTCTTCCGAAATCAATAATGTACGCATCAATATCCTTTGCTTTTTTATCGATGATAATGTTTTCAGGTTTCAAATCCGTATGGATCACACCCAGCGCGTGCATGCATTGAGTAGCTTCAACAATTTTACAGAAAATGGTCAAACGGGTTTCAAGGTCAAGCCCTGTCTTAATATATTTATCTAGGCTTTTGCCAGGAAAAAAAGGCATGGTAAAAAATTGATACTCTTGATCTTCATATAGCTTAAAATCAAATTCTTTTTCGTAAACAGTACTATACCCTTCAAAATCTTTACGGGCGGTACAATTGTCTTTTGAAATTTTTTTAATACAAAAAATTTTTTTCAATGGAGAGCATTCCGTTTTCACTGCCTTCGCTTCGCCTTCGTCCATGTTGGCGTTTGCCTCTATATCACCTAAACCTTCGGTGACTTCGACAAAAAAAACTGCTCCTTTTCTTCCTTTGTTTAAATACTCAAGCTGGGTAATTTTTCCGCCGTAATCTTTTTCGATTGCTTTAACTATATTTTCCGGAAGCATACTCGTTCCCGCCTCGTTTAATACCAGATTGTTCAATAATTAGGCATTGTAAAGGAGGGGGGACAAAAATAGCAACGGGGTAACCTAAAAAATATTTCACGCCTCTTAAGGACTTTTTAAGGTTTATATTTTTTTAAAGTAAAAACCAATAAGCTATCGTAAGCCATGTTTTTCTAGCCACGCAAGAATATCTTCACATACATCACGGACTGAGCGGCTATCGGTTAAGACGGTTAAATCCGCGATGCCTTCATAAATAGGCTCACGCTCTTCCCAAAGACGCTCAAGCACTTCCTGTGGATTATTCCCTTGTAAAAGCGGGCGTTTTTTATCGCGCTTCAGCCGGTCAAGCTGTGTTTTAAGGGAGACTTCCATATAAATGACCAAGCCGCGCTGCCGCAAAATCTCACGTACTTCGGGTGTCTCTACGCAACCCCCGCCGGTTGACAACACAATATCCGGCAAGGCGCTGAGCTCGTCTATTACTTTCATTTCACGCAGCCTGAAACCGGCCATTCCTTCCAGATCAAAAATCCAGGTCAGGCTGACGCCCATTTTTTTCTCTATTTCTTCATCGGAATCATAAAAATCTTTATTAAGCTGCTTTGCCAAATAGCGGCCTACACTGGTCTTGCCAGCACCCATGGGTCCTACGAGAAAAATATTTTTGCGTCTGTCTTTCATGCTGCCTGTGTCATAATGGTTGGTGTAATAAAAATAAGTAATTCCCTTTTGTTTTCCCGTTTTTTTTGTTGCCTGAACAGCAAGCCGATCACCGGTACGCGGCTGATAAACGGAATCGCCATCTGGCCTTGATCAAAGCTCGATTCATAAATACCACCCAACACAATCGTCTGTCCGCTTTTTACGATCACACCCGTGGTTATCTGGCGCGTGCTGATAGTGGGCGCACCTTGGATCATTCTGCTGCCGGGTCTGTCCTGATTAATCTGCAATTGTAGCAATACCTGATGGCCTGGCAAAACTTGCGGCGTGACTTTTAATCCGAGCACCGCTTTTTTAAACGCTATCGCCGTTCCACCACTCTCGCTCACTTCCTGATAAGGAACTTCCTCTCCCGCTTCAATCGCCGCAGGCTGCTGATTAGCGGTAAAGAGACGGGGACTTGAAATCAATTCAGCATGACCGGCGTTTTCCAATGCTGATAATTTTACATCTAACAAGGAGCTATCCGCCAGTTTGGCGATCGCCATACTATAGCTCCCAACCTGCTGAGCAGATCGCGCAATACCATCTGCCTCGGTAGCAGAGGTGACGACAGCAAAATGAACCCCCAATTCCCGTTCAAAATCATTATCGATGCTAACCAGCCGCGCTTCAATGAGAATTTGCGGCACAGGCACATCAAAAGCCCGGATTAAACGCCTCACTTTGTTGATCTGCTCACTCATATCCTGCACACAAATTTGATTGGTGCGCGTATCGATTCGAATATGCCCGCGCTTTGAAATCAACGACGCATGCTCGTCTTGTAATAAATTCGCAATAGACTGCGCACTGCCATATTTGATTTGCCAAACACGCGTAATGAGCGGCGCGGTCTCATTGCGAGCCTCTTGCCATTTTGTTTCTTCCTGCTTGCGCCTGATCAGCTCATCCTGCGGTGCAATGAACCACACGCTTCCTATACGCCACTTAGCAAGTCCCTGCGTAGCCAGAAGTAGTTTAAGTGCATCAGCCGGCGCCACGTTTTGCAGGTGTAATGTAACCTCACCATTAATTGCAGGGCTGATCATCACATTCATTTCAAGAAATTTCGTTACCAGGCGCAGCACATCCGTCAGATTTGCGCGCTGTAAATCCAGCGTCAGTTTTTTATTGTCCGCCTGGGCAGGTGGCGCTAAAAAAATAAAGACAAAAACAATCAGCAGGTATTTGTAAATAACGGGATGGAACATACATTCACCTTAAAAATAACGTTTGTCGACAGATAATAGGGGGAGGGTTAACAATTCAATAAGATGTCATCCTGTGCGAAGCGAAGGATCTCCTTTTGTACATCGGGAGATCCTTCGAGCAAAAAAACGCTCTCAGGATGACAGCAAGATAACTTTTACAACGATGACAAACAGCGTGAGGCAATCGATGATGCCTTGATTTAAAAAACGAATAACCCGTGGCTTCACTTCCACAACTCCAACTCATCTGACGCGTTCAAAAACAGACCTGCTGCGAATCATACGCAGCTGCTTATCTGGCAGCACCATCAAGATGCTGTCTGGCTTAATTTCCTTCACCACCGCTCTCTCTTTCCCCAGCACAGAACCGCTGCTAACTGTAATGAGCCTGCCATTCGGGTATATTACCAGCGCCATTCGATGCCGATCCTGCTGCAAACTGCCTGCCAAGCGTAAATGGGTTATTGATATGGATTGCTGCCAGGCAGCATCTTGTGGATTGACAGCCTCAACTCTATTTTCTGCACGGCAAAATGGATTCGCCGTCTCGGATTTTGCAGCTCCAGCAAGAGGATAAAGGTGAAAGCGCTTACTTTTCTCCAATAGCATCAGATCCATCGTAAACAAAAGCTGGTTCTGCTTTGTGGTTTTAAGTGCAAAACTGGATATCAACGCCGATTCCGCAAGCCCGGTTACAAAAGGAAACAATGACTGAAAGCCGCCTTCAATCGCAAAATAAATACGTAAGTGATTGACCGCATCCAGAGAAGTGCCTGTTAATAAGCGAACAGCTCGAACGGATATTTCGTTGAGGTCAGCTTGCACCAGCAAGTCAGACAAATTATCGGCCGGCGCTGCTAAATCTTCATGCGTCTGTTTTTTATTTGCCTTTTCATCTCGCTTTTCTTTTAACATAAACCGATTAATAGCCGCGTATTGTTGAGCCAATTGCTGCGTTCTTGTCGTGAGCTCTTTTAACCTGGCGAAGTGCGGCTGTGTATCATAAAAAAAGCCACAAGCGATCACGATCAGGGTGACAACAAGGGCATACAACCAACGATAAGGATAGAAACGCATGCGACTACTCATCCTTTAGTAGATTTTCCTGTTTCGCCTGAAAACGAAACCGTATTGAATGAAACGCCGAATCATATTCAAGCTGCTCGATTTTAATTTCTGAAAACAGATAAGCCGCGTGCCAATTTTTAAGAAACTGCGTCAAATCAGAAGCGGTACGAGCATAGCCTGAAAAAGTTATATTCTGGTTGGCGCGTACAATCTCACTGAAACAGACGCTGGTTCCCGTTTGCCTCCCCAGCTCCATTAATAGTTGCCTGGCAATCTGCTGGCGAGGGTCGTTAGTTTCCCGTTCTTGAACGGCCGCCATTGATTTTTTGTGTTTTATGTTGTCTTGCATAGCCGGGTAGCGTGCCAACGCGGATTCCAGCTGAATGAGTTGATTACGCTTATTGGTTTCAAGTCGAGAAGCAGCAAGATGCAGCATAAACACAACCAGTAAAGCAAAACCCACGCTTGCAACCAGCATTTTTCTTATCGTGACCGCCCGGTAAATGCGCGCTTTTTCCCGCCAGGGCAACAAATTAATGGCTACCATGGCGTCATCTCCCTCATGGCTAAACCCAGGGCAACTAGAAAATCGCTACCATTTGCCTTCATGTATTCCGCATCACCTGCTGCAGAATAGTCCAGAAACGGAATCATATCGTGATAATGAACCGGATACGGCAATTCATTCACTATCCGGCTGATCTCATCAAAGCGGAGGCCAGCGCACACAATCAACTGGTGAATTTGCAGATGGGGAAATGTCGCAGAGAATAACTGCAAATTCTGATTCAGGCGAATAGAAAAGTCATCAGCATTCGTGCCATCCCACTGTTGATAAAAATGAATTTCATGTTCGTCAAAAACCAGTAAAGTCACATGTTCCTGCATGACATGAACCAGGAGACGGATAGCTTGCGGCTTGTCTAAAAAAAAAGCATGGAAGCAGACAGCGCGCTTTAGCGCATGGCATTCCACGTCTATTATTTTCAATTTCAAACCTGACTGATCAATCAACTCGGCATATTGGCATAAATACTCTTTTCGTGTAGCAGCAAAAAGCACCGTTGAATAGCCTGAATTATTTTGCGGCATGACAGTAAAATCAATGCAAAGGGCTTCGCTAAAACCCGGTTGCGCGTGCTGAATCACTGCTCTGATTTCATTCTCAATCGCTGACGCCTTCATACCGACCGGTATCTGCATTTTTTGCATTCTAACCAGATTGGCTGGCAAACTGGCTGCCACAGGCAAATCACGTAGGCGATGGCAGGAAACCACTTCTGACAGAATCGCTTGCAGAGCGTCCCAACGCCTGACTTTGCCTTCCGCAAAAACATCGCCTGGTAAATCCTGCATGATTACGCGCTCGATCCGTAACCGCTGTTTTATTTTTTTTAACTGTACCAGCCGAATCGCATCCGGTTGTATATCTAGCCCAAGCGACGAGGGGCGGGTAAAAAAATTAAATCTCACGGCGTTATATTTCCTTAATCAGATAAGTTGAATACGAAAAGTAAATGGCTTAAAAGAGGGGACAGAAGGAGACGAAGACGGATATCATTCAGCTTCCGAGGCGAAAGAAGAATGGGCGCCCGCTGCGCGGGAATGTCATGAAGTACCGCTTCCGAATAAAGATCAAGAGGGAAATAACAACGTTAGAAAGTCAGGAATGAAGCTGGTACAATAAGAGGCCACACGAAAAAGACAGGTTGCGCAAACCAATACGATGTTAATATACTTTACGCCTCATAAAATGCAAGAATTTTTATAACTTATGAATCACTTTCTTGGCCTTATCCGAAAAACCATTATTTTTACCCTCCTTTTAAGCGTCGCCATTGTTATTGGCGCACTTTATTATATGGAGTACGAGCTGCCCGACATTGATGCGCTCAACACGGTTCAGCTGCAAGTGCCGCTGCAGATTTACACCCAAGATGGTAAGCTGATTGCCACCTTTGGCGAAAAACGCCGCGTCCCGGTTCCCTACGACAAAATACCTAAGCCGTTGATTGAAGCTGTTTTAGCCACAGAAGACCAGCGTTATTTTCAGCACAATGGCGTTGATATCCAGGGCCTCGGACGCGCTGCGCTGCAGCTTGTCATGACAGGCAAAAAATTGCAGGGCGGCAGCACCATTACCATGCAGGTCGCGCGCAGTTTTTATCTGACTCGACACAAAACCTTCGGGCGTAAATTGCGCGAAATTTTACTGGCCATCAAGATTGAACATAAGCTGAAAAAAGAAAAAATTCTGGAGTTATACCTGAATAAAGTTTTCCTCGGTAACCGCGCCTACGGCGTAGGCGCCGCTGCTGAAGTGTATTATGGCAAACACCTGAGTGAACTGACGATTGATCAATACGCCATGCTGGCAGGGCTGCCTAAAGCACCCTCCACATTAAATCCGCTTGCCAATCCTGAAGCTGCCAAAAAGCGGCGCGATCACGTGCTGGCACGCATGCATGAACAGGGCTATATAGATGATGCGACTTACAAAAAAGCCATTGAAGCTCCGCTTGATGCGAGCTATCACGATCTCCAAACAGAAGTCAAAGCACCTTACGTGGCAGAACTCGTACGCGAACAACTGGAACAAATGTACGGCGACAGTATTTACACAGATGGATTCCGGGTATACACCACCATTCTAAGCCGCCTGCAGAATATCGCCAACGTTTCTGTACGCGACAATCTGCTGGCTTATGACCAACGCCATGGTTATCGCGGCGCCAGCCAGAATATGGGCATCCCCTCGATTGATAATATGGATGACTGGGAAAAAGAATT